>JBDRDU010000066.1:0-45513 GCA_043820455.1 bacterium
TTACAAATATCAGTACAAGAAGAGCACGGATACAGTGTGGACAAGCGGCATACAGCCGGCAGGGAAGAAAGACGACACTTCGATGTCAGTACTTAACTTTAAGTTGAGTGGCTTGACGGCATCGACCACATACCAGGTACAAATGAAGGCAGTGAATTCAGGAGGAGAGTCAGACTGGAGTGCCACACATGAGGTATATACGATCGAAAGTCCGTGGGTAAGTCACGCTAAAGTGACTACAAATGAGGCCTATATATTGTGGGGACCTGTCAATGGAGGCCCGGATGTACCGAATGCAATCAACTACTGGTACCAGTACAAGAAGAGCACGGATACGGTGTGGACGAGCGGCATACAGCCAGCAGGGAAGAAAGATGATACATCAATGACCACGTTGAACTTTAAGTTAAGCGGCTTGACGGCATCCACGACATATGAGGTAAGGATGATGGCTGTAAGCTTCGGATATTCAGATTTGTCGGCAACGCATGAGGTATATACGTTGGAGCGTCCATGGGTAAGCCATGCCAGAGTGACGTCAACTGAGGCATATATATTGTGGGGACCGGAGATAAGCACATCAGAGCTGAATGCGCCGAGTGCCACAGGGTATGAATACAGGTACAAGAAGAGCACGGATACAAGCTGGACGAGCAATACACATCCGTTGAGCAAGAAAGATGATGGAACAATGGCGGTGTTGAATTTCAAGTTGAGCGGCCTTACAGCATCGACAATATATCAGGTGCAAATGAGATCGGTCGGTTCAGGCGGATACTCAGACTGGTCAGCCACACACGAAGTATACACTCTGGAAACCCCGTGGGTAAGCCATGCCAGATTGACGACAAACGAAGCATATATATTGTGGGGTCCTGTCAATGGAGGCCCGGATATATCAGGTGCCACAAGTTATAAATATCAATATAAGAAAAAGACAGATACCACTTGGGCCAGCGGCACTCAACCGGCAGGCAAGAAAGATGATGTTTCCATGGCTGTGTTGAACTTCAAGCTTACTGATCTGACAGCCTCAACAATATATCAAGTACAGATGAAGTCGGTAAATGCCAATGGAGAATCCGACTGGTCGGCTACACATGAAGTGTATACGATTGAAAGCCCGTGGGTAAGCCATGCGAAAGTTACAACTAACGAGGCATACATATTATGGGGACCTGTAAGCGGAGGCCCTGATGTGCCTAGTGCTGCAAGTTATCAATATCAATATAAGAAGAAGACGGATACTACCTGGATAAGCGGTACTCAACCGCTTGGCAAGAAAGACGATACTGTAATGGCAACATTGAACTTCAAGTTAACTGGTTTGACCGCAGCTGCCACATATCAGGTGCAGATGAAGGCGGTAAATGCGGAAGGGGAGTCTGACTGGTCAGCTACTCACGAAGTATATACGCTGGAACGTCCATGGGTAAGCCACGCGAATGTTACATCACAAGAGGCATATATATTGTGGGGCCCTGAAATAAGCACATCCGAACTGAATGTGCCCAGTGCTGCAAGTTATGAGTATAGATATAAAAAGCAGGCAGATACGTCATGGACTGCCAGCACTCAGCCACTTAACAAGAAAGATGACGGAACAATGGCCGTGTTGAACTTTAAATTGACCGGTCTGACAGCGTCAACGATATATCAAGTGCAGATGAGGTCTGTTGGTTCAAACGGATATTCCGACTGGTCAGCGACTTATGAGGTATATACGCTTGAAAGTCCGTGGGTAAGCCACTCTAAAGTGACATCCCAGGAGGCATACATACTGTGGGGCCCTGCAGGTGGGGGCCTGGATATTCCAAGTGCTACTGGCTATGAATATCAGTACAAGAAGAAGATAGATACATCCTGGAGCGTCCCGATCTATAAGCCCAGAAGTACTCAGGAAGATCAAACAATAAGCACATTGAACTTTAAACGGATCGGCCTGGAGCCGTCAACGACCTATGAAGTGCAGGTAAGAGCTGTCGGCTCAGGCGGGTACTCAGATTGGAGTGCAACCCATGAAGTATATACACTGGAAAGTCCGTGGGTGAGCCATGCCAGGGTCACAGCAACGGACGCATATATATTGTGGGGCCCTGAAAGTGGAGGCCCGGATGTGCCTAATGCCACAAGTTATGAGTATAGATATAAGAAGCAGGTAGATACGGTGTGGACCAGCGGTGCACAGCCGCTCGGCAAGAAAGATGACGGCACAATGGATGTTTTGAATTTCAAATTAACGGATATGATGACATCCATTATATATGAAGTGCAGATGAGATCGATTGGCTCAAGCGGATACTCTGACTGGTCGGCCACGCACGAGGTGTATACTATAGAGACCCCATGGGTGGGCCACGCAAATATATCCACCAATGAAGCGTATGTTATATGGGGTTCTGAAGCAAGTTACGAGGTTGTAGGAGCTACCGGCTACAAGGCAAAAGCAAGAGTGAAAGGCGGTGCCTGGAGCACGGTCAAGGACGTTGCACAATATCAGCAGGATGATGCCGCTTTAGTGAATTCTGATGGAACACCTCTTCTGAACATCAAGTTAAGTACTTTGATGACGGATCTTGGCATAACCCCCGCGACAGGTTCTGTGTATGAGGTCATGATGCAGGCAATAGGTTCAAGTGGCTCAAGCGAATGGAGCTCTGCGCATGAAATATACATGCTGGAAACCCCGTGGGTGGCCCACGCGAAGATAACAACCAACGAAGCGTATGTGATATGGGGTTCCGAGGCAAGTTATGAGGTGGCGGGTGCGACCGCTTACAAGGCAAAAGCAAGAGTGAAAGACGGCATGTGGAACAGTGTCAAGGACATTACGCAATATCAGCAGGATGATGATACGTTGAATTATGCTGACGGAACACCTCTCCTGAACGTTAAATTAAGTATGTTGCTTGGGTTTTCCCCCGAAACAGATGCTACATATGAGGTGATGATACAGGCCGTGGGTTCGGCTGGCTCAAGCGAATGGTCCGCTGCGCACGAAATATATATGCTGGAAACCCCGTGGGTGAGCCATGCCAAAGTTACGGCCAATGACGCGTATATCTTATGGGGTTCAACGTCAAGTTTTGAGGTAATAAACGCGGTCAATGGATACAGGGCAAAGGCAAGGATAAAAGGTGGATTGGCGTGGGATGCGATATCTGAAGCAAGTGTAGCGAGATATCGGATAGCTGATGCGACTATGCCGTCGGTATTGAACGAGAAGTTGAGTGTACTTCTGGGAGAAACTCCCGCCAGCAACTCTATCTATGAGGTAATAATGAGATCCGTTGGATCAGCCGGCTCAAGCGAGTGGTCTGCCGCGCATGAGGTCTATGTAACGGCCGGCCCTGGATGGATATCCGCTTATTCCGCGACCGCTACACAGACGATGGTTACCTGGGAAGGTGTTACGGAAATAACCTCTTATGAGGTTAAATATGGAGTAAGTCCTGAGTCTGAAACTTATACTTGGGCACCTACACCTGCTGACCAGAATTATGGCGGCCCTATAACGGGCTTAACGAACAGGACATGGTACGAAATAAAGGTTAGGCAGCATACCGGTGCCAATGTCAGCGATTGGTCAGCCGTTGCCGGCTTCTTCACGATACCTGCCCCGACTAGCGTCATTCAGAACGGCTCAACTCTTACCACCGCGGATGTAACCTGGGAGGCTGTGGATATGGGTGGCGGGACGTTATGCACCTCTTATGAGGTAAGCTGGGGACTTACGCCGGAGGCCGTGGGAAGCGGAGAAGTCGTTACGAGCAGTGCCAATTATACGATAACAGAGTTAACAACGGACCAAACTTATTATGTGAAAGTAAGGGCCAGAGATGATGCCAATAACGGCTGGAGCGAATGGGCTCCTTATCCGGCGCTGCAGGTTACTGCCACGGAACACATCCTCCCTCCAGGGTGGTTGAACCATTACCTGGTCACTTCCCGCGAGGCGGTGATCAGCTGGGCGAGCGTCCTTTCAGCAGATAATTATATCATCGAGTATAAGACAGTAAGTGAAGGGACCTGGAACAGAACGCCTGACATACCAAGCACATATAAGTATAATCCGGACGATCCTAACCCGAACTATCAGCTTACCGGACTTACATCGGATGCAACTTACGAGGTCAGAGTGATAGCAAAGGAAGGAGCCGAAGAAAGCGTGCCATCAACGGAAAATTCTTTCTTCACTCTGGAAAGACCGTGGGTAAGCCATGCTAATGTTACAGCGACGGACGCATATATATTGTGGGGTCCGGAGATAAGCACATCCGAGCTGAACATACTTAATGCTACCGATTATGAGTATAGGTATAAAAAGCAGACTGATACAATATGGACCAGCGGCACCCAGCCCCTTGACAAAAAAGATGATGCGGCAATAGATACATTGAACTTTGAGCTGAGCGGTCTGGATGCTTCTGTCACATACGAAGTGCAGATGAGGTCTGTCGGAAGCGGTGGCGTATCCGACTGGTCGTCCGTTGATTCTTTCGTTACCATAAAAGGCCCGTCATGGGTGGATGTGCGAGATATAGCCAATACCGATGCGCTCATATTCTGGGAGGATGTGAGCTCTCCGCAGTATGAGATCAAGTACAGCAAGGAGCCTTCAGCCGAAGGCGGGGCAGATCAGGTCGTTTCCGGTGCGACAGAGTATCATGCGACATCCCTTGATACTGCTACGACTTATTATGTGAAAGTAAGGGCGGTGACCCCTGCCGGCGTTAGCGGCTGGTCATCGGTGAAGAGTTTCTTCACCATTTCCGGACCGTCGTGGATATCTAACTATTCTACAACGACAACGCAAACATCCTTGACCTGGGAAGGCGTCTCAGGCATAACCTCCTATGAGGTGAACTACGGCGTGAGCACAGAACCTATGTCATGGAATTCGTGGGTCCCGACACCGCTGGATCAGAATTATGGCGGGCCTATAACAGGATTGACGGCAAGGACCTGGTATAAATTGAGAGTCAAGCAGCATACAGGCGCGAATGCAAGCGTATGGTCTGCTGTAGATGACTTTTTCACTATACCCGCTCCTGACGGTATCGCCCTTACAGGTTCAACCTTGACCACTGCGGATGTAACATGGGAGTCCGTGGACATGGGCGGAACGCTTTGCTCTTCTTACGAGGTAAGCTGGGGCTTGACCCCGGAAGCCGCAGGAAGCGGAAATGCCGTGACGGGCGATGTTTATTACAACATCACGGGGCTGACGGCGGGACAAACTTATTATGTAAAAGTAAGAGCTCGCGATGATGTAAATAAAGGGTGGAGCGACTGGGCGCCGTATCCGGTGCTTACTATCATTGCTACTGACCAAGCCACGGTTTATGGTGTGGATGTGGCAAGTGGATGGAAAGGAACCACTGTTCGGATAACCGGCCAGAACTTCGGCTCGACCACGGGAACGGTCTCATTCGGTGCCACCGCCGCGCAGGCCGGGTACTGGACGGACGACGAAATAGCTGTGTCCGTGCCGCCAAATGCGGCCACTGGATCGAATAATATAACGATCATAGCAGCCGGAAACCCGGCTCAATTCGTATGCTCGAACGTGTTCAATGTTGAGGACAAAGGTTTTGTCATGGACGACTTTGAGGGAGGAGCTTGGCAGTATTCCACCTGTGAAAGCGGCCCCGGCAATTCTGTTACTCTCACAAAGAATTACACTTTGCCTCCAGAGAGGGTGGCTTATCTCACCGCCGATTATGCGGGGACGGCCGCTTATGAGATAGCAGGAGGGGTTTCTCCTTACGGCGACCAGCCGGATGAGGATGGCTATGATTTAAGCTCATATAACAAAATAAAACTCTGGTTCAAGGGTGACGGCTCAAGCAATGTCGCCACATTCGAGCTTATTGAAAGCAATACGTCCACAGGCAACAGCACAGAGCAATCGGAAGTATGGAGATACAGCGTGCCTATATCAATGGCAAGCACGGATTGGCAACAGATAACCATAAAACTTGCCATAGCAGGGTCCGGTAAATTTGAGCTGGATCCATGGTACACGGGGAACGGGACGCTTGATTTCAGCAAAATAAAAGCATATCAGATACTGACCGGCGGCGGGAATCCCAAATCTTTTGCCATAGACTATATTTATGCGACGACAGGAGGAGGAACGGTATCTAGTGTGTTTATTGCACGCGAGGCCGATGCGGTTGGCAGCAATATAAAAGTCACATGGGAAGCTGATAGCGATGTGGATATTTATACTTACTCTGAAAGCGCGCCTTATTCCAATTATTATTCGGTTGATCCAGCTTCCTGGACCAAAGAATTCTCCGGCGTAAGCGAAACATTTCAGCTTGATAATAATCAGGTGGGGGCAGGGGCTCTCAAATATTATAAAGTGGTTCCTGTAGATGCAACATTGACCTCTGATGATTTAAAGAGCGATGTCGTGGGTAAATTTGATATTGCGGTAGGGACAGCCGATCCGCAGAAATTCTTCGTTTCAATACCTTTGGTCCCTGAAAGCACTACCATTGAAGATGTTTTAGGGGAACAGGCTAGCGAAGGGGATGCCCTTTTACGGTTTGATATAGATAAAAATGTTACCGAGGGATCTTTGTATGGCGCTGGCACCTGGACTGATTTCCCTGGAGTCTCAAAAATCGCAGATGTTCAACCTGGTTATTCTTACGGCTACATAGCTAATGCAGAGAAATATATCACGGTTGTGGGGTCAATTAACACATTAACGAATTCCAGAAGCTTAAATGGTGGACTTGTTCCGAACTGGGTAGCTAACGCATTCCATGTTCCAGTGACTGTAACAGCTTCTGGCCTTGATTCTTCCACTGGGGGATCTGATCCCGGTACGGCCGGAACAGCTTATTACTTTGACGCCAATGCCGATCTCATAAACAGCACTTCGGGAATGGCGGTATATACTGGAAGCGGTGCCTGGGTGGATGGGACATTGACAAGTCCAGCTGCTTTGCAGCTTGTACCCGGAAAAGGATATATGTTTACAGATCCGAACGACTTTAACTGGGATCAATCTAAGCCATATTAAGGAAAAAATGAAATTACCAGAAGTATTTAACGATATATATACAGGAGATAAAGATGAATAGCAAAATCAAGAATTTAGCGGGTTCTTTAGTACTATCTCTGCTATTGGTGGGGTTGTGTTCTTCTGCCGCGTGGGCGGTCGCTGCTACGGCTAAGTGCGCTTCTGTAGCCAATGGAGGGACAGATAATTTTATTTATGACAGTTCCGGTGTAGGTGCGGTTAAATTACCCGCAGGTAAATATGTCCAAATCATTCAGTCTGATGATGCTACTGCTGGAGCTCCAAATTCATCTACAGGTGTTCCCTCCGGAGATACGGTGGTGGTTACTGGAGAGATCGGCACTCCCACTGGCTATGGAGCCGGAGAAATTGCCAAGAGCGCTAATATCACCGCCAGCAAGTATATTTATATAAGGGCATGGGATACCTGGAATGGCACCGGAACGCCTTCAGGTTATTATGGAACTTCAACTCCCGCAAATGTTGGCTCCGGATTCGTTTATTCTTATAAGCCAGTCAGTTTTGCTACCACTACGCAGATCAATGCGCCTGCTCTTGTAAGCGCCAGCCCCAACAGCGCTTATAAAGGCAGCTCAAATTTAAATGTGGTCATAACCGGGCAGAATACTAATTTTGTCAATGGGACTTCGGTGGCTTCTTTTAGCGGCACCGGAATTACCGTTAACAGCACCACAGTTTCAAGCTCGACACAGTGCACGGTTAATATTACTATTCCAACCAGTGCTTCAACCGGTGCCAGAAACGTTACGATCACTACCGGCAGCGAGATAGCTACCGGAGCCAGCCTGTTTACGGTCAACGCTCCTTCTCTTGGTGTGCCCAGCCCGGCCAGCAAGTATCGGGGAGACACGAGCTTTAACATATCAGTTTCCGGTACGGGGACACACTTTATAAATGGAACTACAACGGCTAGCTTCGGTACAGGTATCACCGTCAACAGCGTGACAGTGACCAGCGCCACAGCTGCAACGGTCAATATCACAATGATCTCCACCAGTGCGGCTACCGGTGCCAGGGATTTTTCAATGATCACTAATCTTGGGGCCCTGGGGACCGAAACGGTAACAAAAACCGGTGGATTTACCGTTAATGCTCCTTCTCTTAGTGCGCCCAGCCCGGCCAGCGGAAATCAAAGCTGGACAGGTAATGTTGCTGTTTCCGGTACGGGCACACACTTTATAAACGGGACCACAACGGCTAGTTTTGGGACGGGCATAACTGTCAACAGTGTGACAGTGACCAGTGCTACTGCTGCAACAGTTAATGTTACTATTGCCGATGATGCTGCAGAGGGAGCAAGAAATGTTGTCATGACCACTAACTTGGGGGCTCCGGGAACCGAAACGGTCACAAGGACCGGTGGGTTCACCGTTAATGCTGCCTCAGTCCCGACAGTTTCCACTGTTGCGCCGGAGGCTGGACCTGCGGGGACGGCGCCTTGGACGACTTATGTGAATATTACAGGGACTAATTTCGGTTCTTCTCAAGGGACAAGCAAAGTTTACTTTGATACTACGGATGCCGGGACCGCTGAGATATGGACAGCCACCCGGATCGTTATTGCGGTCCCCGCTGCTTTATCGGCGGGAACAAGCGATATTAAGGTGACCGTGAGCGGTCAGGACAGCAATACATATGCTTTCACCGTAAGGACAGGTCAGATGATCGACAATGCCGAAAGTACTGCCATGTATGATTACTATGATTCAGGGGCCGGAGTAGATGAAGCTAATATCCCGGTGCCATCTCTTACTACCGAAGCTTATTACGAAGGGCAGAAATCCATAAAGATCCAGTATCCGGGTGCAACGGGTACCCAATGGGGCGGTTTCTTGGCTGCAGGGATCAAGTCGCCTGTTACCGATCTGGACCTGAGTTCCGCGAACATGCTCATATATCGGGTCAAGGGGGATGGCACTGCCAATACCATAAGATTGGATCTTGCTGAATATACCATGACTGCGGGGGACACTACCGAATCATTCAGCTCATTGGATAAATTCTCACTCTCAGACAATTCAGGTTTTAAAGAGTTCAAGGTTCCTTTATCCAGGATCTGGAGGGACAAATACAGCCAGTTCAAGGGGGATAATACCTTCTCCGGGAAGATAAAAGGCTATACCTTTGTCTATGGCGGAACTGCATCCACTGCTCAGTATCATTATGTTGATGTAGTTTCGGCTGTTTCGTGGAGCGGGCCGATAGTTGATATCATTGGCCCCAACTTTGGACAAGCAGGTACTGTTATTACCATCGAGGGTTCTGGTTTCGGATCTACAGGAACAATTGCATTTAACGGAACGGCTGCGACTGCTACTTCCTGGAACGATACCAGGATCGTAGTGCCGGTTCCTGCGGGGGCTGCTTCCGGGCCAGTAATTGTGACTGTTTCTTCTCAGACCAGCAATGGAGTATACTTTGAAGTTACTTCCGATGTTGGGCCGACCATTACATCTCTTTCGTCTACACTCGGTCCTTCGGGAACACTGGTGACCATAGAAGGCTCCGGGTTCGGGAGTGATCCGGGAGCTATCGATAGGTCCACTGCTGCAGAACATGTTACCTTTGGCACAACGCGGGTCTCGACTTCAGAGATCACCTCGTGGAACAATACTGCCATTACGGTTAAAGTCCCTACTTTAGCGGATGGCACTTATGAAGTACAAGTAAGGGCTGGTGACAAAGAAAGCAATCTTAAGAGCTTCATAGTAGCGCCTCTGCCGGCGTCCCTTGTCAGTGCTGATCCTTCCAGCGGCTATCAAGGTGATACGAATTTAAGCGTGGTCATTACCGGGCAGAATACTAATTTTGTGAACAATGTTTCCGCAGCTACATTCAGCGGCACTGGGATCACGGTCAATAGCACCACAGTTCAAAGTTCCACTCAGTGCACAGCTAACATTACTATATCCAGCGACGCTTCAGCCGATGCCAGAGATATCACTGTCATTACCGGAAGCGAGATAGCTGCTGGAATCGGTTTATTCATGATTAATGTTGCGGCTCCATCCATTTCCACTGTTGCGCCGGAGGCGGGACCTGCGGGAACGGCGCCTTGGACGACATATGTGAATATTACGGGGACTAATTTTGGTTCTTCACAGGGTACAAGCAAAGTTTATTTTGGGACCACGGATGCTGGGACTTCCGAGATCTGGACAGCCACCCGTATCGTTATTGCAGTCCCTGCTTCTTTATCAGTGGGGGTGAGCAATGTCAAAGTGACCGTAAGCGGTCAGGACAGCAATACCTCTGCATTTACCGTTGTGACCGGTCAGATGATAGATAACGCCGAAAGCGCCGCCATGTATGATTACTATGATTCGGGGGCTAATGGGGACGAGGCAAATATCCCGGTGCCGGCCCGCACCACTGAGGCTTACTTTGATGGCCAGAAGGCACTGAAGATTCAGTATCCGGGGGCTACAGAGGATCCATTCCAGTGGGGTGGATACCTCGCTGCAGGGATCAAGTCTCCTGCGACTAACCTGGATATAAGCTCAGCCAATATGCTGGTTTACAGAGTCAAAGGAGACGGCACTGCCAATACCATAAGATTGGACCTTGCCGAATACACCGTGACTGCAGGAGACACTACCGAATCCTTCAGCTCTCTGGATAAATTCCTGCTCTCTGACAACTCGAGCTTTAAGGAGTTCAAGGTTCCTTTCTCGAGAGTGTGGAGGGACAAGTACAGTAAGTTCAAGGGCAACAATACATTCTCTGGCCTGATAAGCGGATATACTTTTGTTTATGGTGGGACTATGTCCACTGCTCAATATCACTATGTTGACGCGGTCTCAGCTGTTTCCTGGAGCGGGCCTATAGTCGACATAATTGGCCCCAACTTTGGGCAGACGGGCGCCGTCATTACCCTGGAGGGATCAGGGTTCGGCTCTACGGGTACTATTACCTTTAACGGGACGTCTGCGACACCCACTTTCTGGAGCAATACCAGGATCGTGGTGCCGGTCCCGGCCGGTGCGACTTCCGGCTCGGTTGTCGTGACCGTTTCTTCCCAAGCCAGCAATGGAGTTTACTTTGATGTCACTTCCAGTACGGGGGCGGTCATTACGGGACTTTCATCTTATCTCGGCCCTTCCGGGACCGTTGTGACCATCGAAGGTTCCGGGTTCGGGAGTGATCCGGGGGCCATTAACAGGTCGACCGCGGCAGAACACGTCACATTTGGCACCACGCCGGTCGCAACTTCGGATGTTGTGTCATGGGGCAGCACCAGGATCGTGGTAAAGGTCCCGACAATGGCGAACGGCACTTATGAGGTCCAGGTAAGAGCGAATAATAAAGAGAGCGGCCTTAAGAGTTTCAGAGTGGCGCCACTGCCTGCATCAATTCTTAGCGTCAGCCCATCTGTTGGCTATCAAGGGGATGTGAGTTTGAGCTTGGTTGTTACAGGGGGAAATACCAATTTTGTGAATGGTACCTCAGTGGCTATATTCAGCGGCACAGGGATCACGGTAAATAGCACCAGTGTTCAGAGTGCTACCCAGTGCACGGTCAATATCACGATCTCAAACGATGCTACGGCAACTGCCAGAGATATCACGGTAACTACTGGCGGAGAGATAGCTACTGGAGCCGGCCTGTTTACGATCAATTCTCCTTCGTTTGCCAGCATTACGCCAAACAGCGGAGCGCAGGGAACCACTCTCACCGGCGTTGTGATAGTCGGGACAGGGACTCATTTTATTAATGGAAGGACAGGCGTTCTGTTCCCCGTTGGCGGCCATTTTGGGATTACCAATGTTCAGGTTACAGATGCAACACATTTAACTTGCGATATTATTATAGGAGCTTCGGCAGCCACGGGTGCAATGGATATTACAGTTGTAACAGACAATAACAGTTTCATTGAAGAAGTTGGGGGAGCGAATGTTTTCACCGTGACAAAGAGCGACGAGGATAACCGCATTTATGAAAAAGCCGGAGGCATAATGATGGCTTATCCGAACCCGTTCAACCCTGCGGATAAAGCAAGCCCGCTCAAGATGCTCTTCAATGCGGCTACCGGGGAAGCTGTGAATATATACATTTTTGATGCGAACGGAAGGATAATCTACCAGCACAGGGATGTTGCGCTGGAAGCGAACAGGATTGCCCAATGGGATGGAGAAACGTCATACGGCGAGGTAGTTGATAACGGGCTCTACCTTATAAGGGTCGTAAAGGACGGAAAATTGGTCGCAAAAGGCAAGATCCTGGTCATAAAAAAATAACCTGTCTATGCAGTTGCCTCTTTGGGGCTTCTTGGTTTCAGCATTTGCGTTAATTCGCGTTTGCCGAAGCCGGAAAATCCGCCGCGGACGGACAAAATCAAAAACAAAAAAAGTGAAATAAATGAAGTGATTTGACGATATATATATAGAGGGGAAAGGAGCTCGGGGGGATAGGGGAATGGAACGTAATGCTAGGGGGACATGATTCGATGAATTTGCTTGGTGAAAGAATAAAGGCAAAAGGCAAAGGGCAAAAGGTAAAAAGTGTTTATTTTTTACTTTTAGCCTGCACTTTTGCCTTTTTGCTTTTTAATTTTGACTCTGTGTATGCTCTTACGGCAGACCCGATGGATGTTTCAGTGGGAGCAAGGTCAATGGGAATGGGCAAGGCATATGTGGCCGTCGCAGAAGATGCGGAAACTGTGTTCGTTAATCCGGCAGGACTTGGCGCCGTATCCTCACTGAAGCTGAGCAGCATGTATACAAGCCTTCTTGATGATATGAACTACACTGTCATTTCCGGTGTATATCCTATGGACAATAATTCCGGCACGCTCGGAGCGGGTATCGTAAATCAGGTTGTGTCGGACATCCGTCTTTACAATGACTACGGGACGGCTGAAGGCACTGGCACATACGGAAGCAACGTCTTTTTCGTTTCTCACGGGTTCGATCTTAGCAAAAAGATATTTCCTTACACTAAGAACCTCTATGGCGGATATACCCTTAAATATTTCATGAAGAGCGCGTCAGGGTTGGGCGCTTCGGACATGTCGGGGAGCGGTTTTGCCGCGGATATGGGTTTGTTATATAAGCCAAAGGGCTATGTGTCATATGGATTGACCTTGCAGAACATAATTGCCGGAACGATGAACTATGCCAGCGGACAGGAAGATGAGATCGGTTCTGCGATGAAGGTCGGAACGCAAGTGGCCGTTATGGGAGACGTCATGGACGGAGGAGCTATTTATCAGAGCGATTCAAAAGTTGATGTGGCGTGTGATTATGATATAGGCATCAGGGGAAAAGTCCCTGCAACACTTCACTTGGGGGCGGAATATCAACCTCAGATCGGCGTTAATTACATAGACAGGATATTGACCCTTAGGGGGGGTATCAACCAGATCCCGACCCCGGCAGGGAGCGTAAGTAATATTACAATGGGCGTCGGTGTTAATTACCAGGGCGTCGAATTTAACTATGCTTACAGCCCTATGTACGGAGACATCCCAGGAACATCGACGCAATTCTTTTCCATATCATATGTAGGGGTACCGACGCCGGTAAAGCCGATAGAAGAAATGAAACCGTTGATCTCGCAGGCGCCGTTGCTCAAGAATGTAACGCCTGATGACAAGGTCATTACAGGGAATCAGGCTGTCCTTATCCGGGGAGCTGTGGGCAACCCGGCAGATATCGCAAAAGTGGAGATAAATAATGTAGGGGTCAATGTTTCGGATACAGGCTCGTTCAATATGAACGTTCCGCTTTCAACGGTCGGGAAACATCTTGTAGATGTTCGCGCGACGGATGTAACAGGAAAGACCGAGGAGCGCCAGATAAAGGTCATAAGGCTCATGAAATTTGCGGACATTTCCGAGAATCACTGGGCGTCGCTTCCCATAGGGGAGCTTGCTACTGTCGGCTTGATCGAAGGGTATCCGAACGGTACATTCCAGGCGGACAGGGCGCTGTCACGCGCGGAACTTGCCACGCTTCTTGTGAAGAGCAAGGGGATCGAGCCGCCTGCGGTCACGACAAGAACGTTCAAAGATATGCCGCCTTCGCACTGGGCTGCAAGATATGTAAAGAGCGCGCTTGCCATGGGGCTTGTCAATGGATATCCGGACGGGACGTTCAAGCCGAACAATAAGATAACGAGGACGGAAGGCGTGGTGGTCCTTACAAGGTTCAATGAACTTCAACAGCAGGCTTCGCTTCCATCAGGCCCGTATCCGGACCTTACGGCGAGATTCTGGGCATCGCCTTTCATAGCGTCAGCTCGAAGCGCGGGACTGCTTGATTACATCGGGGATAATGATTTTGAACCCAAGAGAGAGCTTACGAGGGCGGAAGCCGTTGAAATACTTTCAAAGACGAATTACGGCAAAGCAAGGCTGAGCAGCCTGCTTGACTGGAACGTTGGATTTGAACCTGAGATCGCAAGGCCTGCAGTGGCCGCATATCCGACCCCGGCCGTTAGTCCTTCTGCCGGAATGTACGGAAGGCCTATGGCAGGGAGTGGTGCCGTGACCCAGCAGATAAGGGAATTTGCGGATGTACCCGATGGGTTTTGGGCGAATAATTCAATAAAATATCTTGCCGCTGCCGGTGTTATGAACGGATATCCGGACGGGATGTTCAAGCCGGACAGGATCGTGACAAGGGCGGAGCTGGCTTCCATGCTTGTAAAAGCAAAAAACATTCCAATAAGAAGTGTTTACACGACAGCATATTCGGATGTTTCAAGGCAAAGCTGGGCGGCGTCATACATAAAGGCTGCAGTTGATGCAGGTTATGTAACAGGGAGAAAAGGCAACAAGTTCGAACCGGATAGAGGGGCAACAAGGGCAGAAGCGGTTGCTGCACTGGTCAAGTTCGACAATTTGGAGCTTCCGGCGAACCTTCGCGCAGGGCCGTTCATGGATATGACAGCGAAAGAGTGGTCATCCAAATATGTGGCTGCTGCAAAAGATGCCGGGATGCTGGATTACCTGCAGGGACAGGATTTTGAAGCGGAAAAATCCATAACCAGAGCTGAACTTGCAGAGCTGATCTCAAAGACAAGATACGGGCAAGCTAAGATAGAACAGATAAAATCTGCCGGCGTATACGAGTAAGCACTAAATCCTAAATTCAAAATTCTAAAATTCCGCTTGACAAAATATACCCCATACCTGTATAGTGTATATCAAGGTTCAAAATATGACCAATGCAGGCAAAGAAGGAACAATAAAAAGGCTTAACCGCATAAAAGGGCAGGTGGAGGGGATACTTCGCATGATGGAAGGGTCCAAATCTGCTATAGACGTATTTCACCAGATCTCCGCGGCAAGAAAAGCGCTTGATTCGACCGGAAGGTTGATATTGGAGAACTACATCAGGGAAAATCTGTCAGGGGTTTCAAGGTCAAAGGAGGAAAGCGACAAGATAAGAGAAATAATTAAAATAATGGAAAAATTCTGAACATAGAACTTAGGATATGTTTGGGATTTGGATGTTTTGGGTTGGGATTTTGAGGTTTGAAGTTTGGATTTATTGAAGGGGGTGTATGTGTATGATAGAATACAAGAAGATGAATAGAGCCAAAAGGATGATCTTTGCAGGGGTGATGTTGTTCCTTTTCCTTGTCGTGCCTGCGACTTTAGCGGGGGAGGTATTCGCGTTTTCGTTCCCTCCTGCGAAAGGAACTGTAGAAGCGCCGAAGGCGGTAAGCAGGTTTGATGCGCCTCCCGTGGCCACGGACTGGCCGACTTTCCATGGGGATGTTGCCAGAAGCGGGGCTTCCGCCGAAAAATACATAATGCCGCCTCTTTCCATCAGATGGGGATTTTCTACGGGAGGAAATATTTGGTCTTCTCCTGCGGTGGTCGCAAAGACCCTTTTTATTGGATCGTCTGACGGGAAATTGTACAGCTTGGACGTTTTGGACGGAAGCATGAGATGGGCGTTTAAAACGGGCAATGCGATCTTCTCTTCCCCGGCGATTGAAAAAGGGACTGTTTATTTTGGTTCGTCAGACCATCTGTTATATGCGTTGGATGCCGAAAGCGGGCTTTTAAAATGGGCTTTTGAGACCGGCGATCCGGTAACATCGTCACCGGCGGTCCTTGATGGCGTGGTCTACTTCGGCTCATGGGATGGCTTCCTTTACGCCCTGGCGACCGATGGAAGATTGAAATGGCAATATCAGACAGGAGGGGCGGTATATTCATCTCCCGCTCTGTCCCGCGGGAAGGTCTTTTTCGGATCGTCCGATGGAAAGATCTATGCGTTAGATGCGGAAAAGGGGACCCCTGTTTGGGTTTTCCAAACCGACGATTATATTTCTTCCACCCCGACCATCTCGGGGAAGATAGTCTATGTCGGGTCATGGGACGGCAATATGTACGCTTTAAGCAGTGACGACGGAAAGCTGTTATGGAAATTCAGGACAGGAGCGGGTATTTATTCTTCGCCGGCAGTATTTGAAGATACGATCATATTCGGTTCGTATGACAGCAAGCTTTACTGTCTTGACAAGTACAAGGGCATATTAAAATGGTCTTATTACTCAAAAGATTCCGTGTACCATTCATCCCCTGTCGTTGCTAACGGAGTTGTTTATGTGGGGCTGGGGTACAAGAACAAGGTGCAGGCATTTAATGCGAGGACAGGGGAATATTTATGGAGTTCCCCGACAGGCGCATCCGTCGGCGCTTCACCCGCCATTTCAGAAACGAACATGTATATAGCGGCATCGGACGGCAAAATATACGCTTTTGGGGACATTGAGCAGCCGGATGCAAAAGTGGATACCCTTAAGCCGGCTTTCAATAAGTATGATTTCTTGGTCAGCTGGACAGGGGTGGACAAAGGGGGATCCGGAATAAGTTCTTACGACATCCAGTTCAGGACGGGGGCGGGCGAGTACTGGCAGAATTGGCTGACGGGGGTGACGACCACATCCGCGATTTTCGGCCCTTATGAACCGATAGAGGTTAGGGATACTACAGTTTATTATTTCCAGGCGCGTGCTCATGATAATGCAGGGAATAGCGGGGATTATGCCGGAGGGGACGGCGACACACACACGGGAATAGACCTGACTCCCCCAAGGATCAGGAAGGTCAGCATAAACAATGTTCAGGTGCAGACAGGAAGCTTCATAAATTCCAAACCGCTCATTCAAGCTTCCATAAGCGACAATGTTTCCGTGGACCCTGACAGCCTGAGAGTATATATTGATACTAAAGAATTCACTCCGGATAGCTTCATTAACGGTTTAATGAAATATAAGCATAAGGCCCCCATCAGCCCGGGCAAGCACAATATAATGGTCATTGCCGCTGACGTATCCGGGAACAAAGCGGAACCATGGGAGATCAAGGGGATAAGGGTTTCGGAGGGGATAGAGGCAGCCGATATATCGGCTTTCCCGACGCCTTTCAACCCTCTGGCAGGGCCCGTTTATATTTCTTACAGGCTTAACGCGAATGCGGAAACTAACATATTCATTTACGATAAATACGGGTCTCTGATCTGCTCGATGAAATTCGAAGAAAAAGAGAACGGAGGCAAAAGAGGCTGGAACAAGATCGCGTGGAACGGCGTTACGGGATCTGACAGCATTGTAGGGAACGGAGAATACTTCTTTAAGATAGTGGCCAACAGGAATCTTGTGGGCAAAGGGCAGATCGTAGTGCAAAAATGATATCTAATGATGGTTTTGTCGGAAAGATCGCCGAACTTGAAGGCGTCACCAGAGAAAAAATATTAAAAGGGCTCAGCTCCGGAGAGATCGTGATCCCGTACAACAAGATCCATTCTCCTCTTCATCCCATAGCGATAGGCACCGGACTTCGCACAAAGGTTAACGCCAATATAGGGACGTCAAAAGGATTCAGCGATCTTTCTCTTGAGCTCGAAAAAGTAGAGGTATGCATTAAGAACAAGGCAGATGCGATAATGGACCTCTCTGTGGGCGGGGATCTGGACGAGACAAGGCAGGCGATAATCAACGCTTCAACGCTTCCTGTAGGGACCGTTCCCATTTATCAGGCAGTAATAGAAGCGAGTTCAATAGAGAAAATGACCGCCGACATAATGTTCAGGGCCATCGAAAAACATGCTCGGTCGGGGGTGGACTTCATAACGGTCCACTGCGGCGTGACAAGGGCTCTGGTCAAGAGGATACGCGGTAAAAAGCGTATCATGGACATAGTCAGCCGCGGAGGCGCTTTTCTTTACAGGTGGATGATCGTGAAGGAAAAAGAAAATCCTCTGTATGAACAATATGACAGGCTGCTTGAGATCGCGAAAAAATACGGCGTTACATTGAGCCTTGGGGACGGAATGAGGCCGGGCTGCATAGCTGATGCGGGGGATATGCTCCAGATGGGGGAATTAAAGGTCCTTGGGGCTCTGGCAAAAAGAGCCCGCAGGGCGGGAGTCCAGGTGATCATCGAAGGTCCGGGGCATGTTCCCTTGGACAAGATAGAAGAACAGATAAAAATAGAGAAAAAGATATGCAACAAGGCGCCTTTTTATGTGCTGGGGCCTCTTCCCACAGATATTGCTCCCGGGTGGGACCATTTGACCTCTGCTATTGGCGGAGCGATCGCGGCGGCGGCAGGGGCGGATTTCCTCTGCTATGTGACCCCGTCCGAGCACCTCGGGCTCCCGAACCTGTCCGACGTAAAGGACGGCATAATCGCGTCACGGATCGCTGCGCATATAGGCGATATAGTTAAAGGCGTAAAAGGCGCAAGAGAATGGGATGTTAAAATGTCAAAAGCGAGAAAAGCCCTGAAATGGGAAGAGCAGATCGAACTGGCGGTGGATCCCGTTACGGCAGCGGAAATAAGGGATATGAGGTCTGCAAGGGAAAAATCGGATACCTGTACCATGTGCGGGGAATTCTGCGCAATGAAAGTGGTCTCAGAATCAAAGAAGCTGAAAAAATGAAGGCACCCCAGATCGGCGAATTCAAGTTGATCGATACAATAAGAAAGAACAATCCCGCTAAAGACAAAAGCGTTCTTGTCGGGATAGGGGATGATGCGGCAGCCGTCAAGGACGGGGCAGGCGGATACATCCTTATGACGACGGATACTTTGGTCGAAAACATTCATTTCAACCTTAAATACTGCACATTTTACGAGCTGGGATGGAAGCTTCTCGCGGTGAACCTTTCTGACATCGCTGCAATGGGAGGTATCCCTAAGTATGCGCTTGTTACTTTGGGCATTAAAAAAGACACAGGTCTTTCTGGTATCAACGCTTTTTATACGGGGATCCGTTCTCTTGCTCGAAAGACCAAGGTTGATGTTGTCGGAGGGGATATTGTCAGCTCCCCAAATAACCTGTTCTTTACCATCGGGCTGTTTGGCGTTGCGGAAAAAGTGGTCAGAAGGAGCGGAGCAAGACCCGGCGACGCAATAGTTTCCATTGGGAAGGTTGGCGGGTCCGCGGTAGGCTTCGCATCCTTGAAAAAAAACCGCAGAAAAGCGTTAAGGATAAAGGGATCGATCGCGAAAGCTCATCTTATGCCGTTCCCCATGATCAAGGAAGGCCTCAACGCTTCCAGGCACGCGACCGCAATGATAGATAACAGCGACGGACTTGCAAGATGCCTTATCGAAATATGCAAAGAAAGCAAAGTCGGCGCAAGGATCTATTCATACAATATCCCTCTCGCAGAAGATGCAAGCCTTGAGGATGGACTTAATGGAGGAGAGGATTATAATCTGATCTTGACCGTTCCAAAGAACAAAGTTGGCTACATCAGAAAAGGCATAGTTATCGGAGAGGTGACGGGATCGAAGAAGATAGTTTTGATCGATAGGTCAGGCAGGGAAAAGGTCCTGAAGGACAAGGGGTACGAGCACTTTTGATAAACAAAAAAAGATTGGTCAGCAGGTTCATTAAATACGTAAAGGTGGACAGCCTTTCAAAAAAAGAAGCCGGATTCTTGAGGCTTATAAAGAAAGAGCTTTCAGGGATGGGCATAAAGTCCGTTGAGGACAGGGCGGGACGGCATTTTGGAGGCGACTGCGGTAACCTTTACGCTTTTATTAAAGGCAATGCAGCCCATGCTCCAAGGATGCTCTTTAACGCTCATATCGATACTGTAATGCCGGGAGAGAATATCAAACCGCGGATAAAAAAAGGAAAGATCGTTAGCGACGGGACCACTGTATTGGGTGCGGATAATAAAGCCGGCGTTGCGGTCATAATGGAAGCACTAAAGACCTTAAAGGAGCGGAAATTGCCTCACGGCGACATAGATGTTCTGTTCACCGTGGCGGAAGAAATAAGCCTTATGGGTTCGAAATTCGTGAACAGGAAATTCCTGAAAGCTGACTTCGGTTATGTCCTGGACGGAGGAGATACTGACAAGATCATAAACAAGGCGCCTTCGCAGGATTCAATAAAGATAAAGATCACGGGACGCGCTGCCCATGCGGGAGTGCATCCGGAGCAGGGGGTGAACGCCATTCAAGTCGCTTCAGCCGCGATATCAAAAATGAAGATAGGAAGGATCGACCGCGAGACCACCTCTAATATCGGCATTATAAGCGGCGGTGTCGCCACCAATATCGTTCCGGAAACCGTTATTATTAAGGGAGAGGCAAGAAGCCATGATGCCAAGAAATTAAAGCGTCAGATAGCGCATATGAAAAACGTCCTTCACAAGGCCTGCGCAAGATACGGGGCAAAGCTTCAATGTAACATAGAGCCTTCTTACAGAGCGTTCGAGGTCCCGATGGGGCACGAAGCTTTGATCCTGGCAAAAAGAGCCGCCAAAAATATCGGATTGAAGCCGAAGATCAAGGCGACCGGAGGCGGGAGCGACGCGAATATATTCTCTTCTTACGGGCTGCCTTGTTTGATCCTCGGCGTTGGCGCGGACAATGTCCATACGAAGAATGAAAATATATCCGTAAATGACCTAGCGGCGGGAGCGCATCTGCTTCTTAATATAATAAAGGAAAGCTTAAGTTGTTAGAGAGAACTCTGAGAAAAAAGAGAATATATAAGGGTAGGATCGTCGGCCTCAGGGAGGATACGGTAAAGCTCGTTAACGGGGTTGTTTCAAAAAGAGAGATAGTGGAACACCCCGGCGCGGTCGCTGTCATAGCCGTAACAAAGGATAATAAAATGGTCCTGATAAGTCAATTCAGAAAACCTGCGGAGAAAGTCCTTCTGGAAATACCGGCAGGCCTTGTGAATAAAGGAGAAAGCGCGATAGAAGGCGCGCGGCGGGAATTAATGGAGGAAGCCGGATACAAGGCGGGGAAGATCAGGGAAATATTCCGCGGATACTCGTCTCCCGGATACAGCACAGAAATAATAAGGTATTATCTAGCATCAGACTTGAAGAAAGTGCCTCAAAATTGCGATGAGGATGAGATCATCAATGTGAAGCTTTATCCTGTAAAGAAATGCCTGCAGATGCTGAAGTCGGGCAAAATAAATGACAATAAGACCGCTATAGGGATAATGATGGTCAATTTATGGAAAAGCTGATAGAAGATTTCCTGAGCCACCTTAAATTTGAAAGAGGGTACAGCGAGAATACCACTTCCTCTTATAAGAGGGACCTTGTTCATTTTGAAAAACACTTGGATCAATTGCACGTAAGCTCCGTTGTTAGCATTACAAGGCCGGTGGTAAGCTCTTTTGTCACTGCTCTTGTCGGAATGGGGCTTGATGCTTCGAGCGTTGAGAGGCACATCGCGGCGGTCAAATCTTTTTTTGCCTATCTTATAAGAGAAGGCCAGGTCAAGACTAACCCTACTTCCGACATCAGGCTCCCCAAAAAAAGCAAAAGACTGCCGAAAGCCCTTACCATGAAAGAGGCGAAGAATCTGGTGGAAAGCCCGAAGTCCGTCAGGGACAAGGCCATAATGGAGCTTCTTTACGCGACAGGGATCAGAGCTTCGGAGCTTGTCAATCTGACGCTGGATGACGTCAACCTGGAAGTTGGCTTCATTAAATGTTTTGGCAAAGGCGGAAAGGAACGCATTGTACCCATTGGGGCGGTGGCTGTCTCAGTTGTCAGGGAATATGTGAGTTCATATAGGCCGAAGACTACAAGTAATATCCTGTTCTTGGACAAGAGGGGAAAACAGTTCACCCGTCAGGGGCTCTGGTTTGTTGTGAAGAAATATGTTAAATTGTCGGGGGTAAGGGCGGGTGCGTCCACCCATACGCTCAGGCATTCTTTTGCCACGCATCTTCTTGAAGGGGGGGCTGATCTTCGCTGTGTCCAGGAAATGCTGGGTCACAGCGATATTTCCACCACCCAGATATATACGAGCGTGAGCAGGGAACGGCTTAAGAGGATCTACCAGTCGGCGCATCCGAGGGCATGATTAAATGATAGAACTGATTATTTTTGTTATTATTATACTGATCGCAATAACCGTACACGAATTCTCTCATGCAGCTACGGCAGAATTGCTTGGGGATCCGACACCGCGCCTTGCCGGGAGGCTGTCGCTTAATCCCATTAAGCATATTGATCCGCTCGGGTTCATAATGCTTCTTCTTGTAAGGTTCGGCTGGGCAAAACCTGTTCCCATTAATCCTTATAATTTCAGGGATCCTTTGAGAGGGGAAATGGTGGTCTCATTCGCGGGTCCTGCGTCAAATTTTTTGGCTGCCTGGATCGCAGCCTCTTTGGTGAAACTTTTCCCGGTAATCGTCCTTACTAATGGATATGTCCACAGGGCCGTGTCTGACTTTATATGGATCAATCTGGCCTTGGCGATTTTTAATCTGCTGCCGGTGCCGCCGCTTGACGGTTCGCATATATTGGAGCCATTCATCCCTTATCCATGGAAGCGGGCATTTGAACAGTACGGCTTCTTTATTTTAATGTTCATACTTATTTTCCCTCCTACATCCTACCTGTTACTATATGTAATAAGCTTTCTGTTCAGACTTATCACCTAAAATGAAATATCGCCAGGCAATAGAATATTTGGAAAGCTTTCAGGCGATGGGCATAAGGCTGGGACTGGAAAGAATAACTGCTTTACTGATCTGCCTTGGCGTTCCACAAAATGATTTCAGGTCGATCCATATTGCCGGAACGAACGGTAAAGGCTCTGTTGCTGCCATGCTTTCTTCCGTTTTGAACCGAGCGAGGTATAAAGTGGGACTTTATATCTCGCCTCACCTTATCGATTATACCGAAAGAATAAGGATCAACGAAAGGGATGTTTCAAGGGCAAAATTTGCTGCTGCCGTGGCAAAAGTCAAAGGAGCCATTGACGAACTGCCTGAAATGAACTTAACCGAGTTCGAGGTCTTAACGGCAGTCGCATTCTTGTTGTTATCTCAGGAAAAAGTGGATTTTGCTGTCATTGAGACCGGCCTGGGCGGGCGGTTGGATGCAACAAATATCATAACCCCGATCTTATCTATAATAACCAACATAGATCACGATCACACGGATGTATTGGGTAGTTCGATAAAGAAGATCGCGAAGGAAAAGGCAGGCATAATAAAATCCGGGGTCCCGCTCGTTACCGGCGAGTCAAAAATGCGGAGGTTTTTATATAGTATATGTAGAGAAAAAAGTTCGAAGTTCATAAGCTCTAGGCGGGAAAAGGTCAAATATGTTCCATTTTTTGGGAGCCACCAGGTTGAGAACTCAAAGATCGTCATTGCAAGTGTTAAAGTTTTGAGGGTGCTGGGCGTAAAGATCAGCGGTGCACAGCTGAATAGCGGACTTCGCCGCGCTTTTTGGCCGGGAAGGCTTCAAATTGTTGGAAAAGATCCTCTGACGATCCTTGACGGGGCACATAATCCCTCGGGGGCAAGAGCTTTATTCAAATATCTGTCGACTCTGGATAAAAAGATCACTTTCATCATTGGCATGCAGAGAAATAAAGACGTTAAGGGTTTTGTTGAAATATTAGCTCCTATTGCGGATCGGTTCATTGTTGTCAGGTCAGGCAATCCGAATGCTTTGTCGAAAGCAATTCTTGCGAAAAAGATCGATATCGTGGGAGGACATTCAGTTATTGCGGGAAATTTGAAGAGTGCTGTGTCGATGGCGAAAAGGACAGGCAATCCTGTTTGTGTTGCCGGGTCGCTTTATCTTGTCGGAGATGCGCTGAAACAAAAATCGTTTGACTTATAAACCGCATTTTTAGTATAATCACGGCATAACATGGGCGAAAGAAGAGATCTAAGAGAGTTACTTAAAGACACGGACTTTACTCAAAAGCGGATAATAGATGACCTTGCGAATTCCGATCCCGAAGCTTATTCCCCGGGGCGGGGAGTGGCAGGAGACATAAGAAGATCCGAAGGGAGAGATTTTATTAAGAATATTTTCGTGGGATTTCTCCTGGTGGGGATAGTCGTGGGAAGCTTCTGGATCTCCTTCCTTGTAGGGAAAAGAGTCCTTGTTCCGCCTGTCAGAAATCTCCCAACCTTAGAGACAGCTCCTCTAAAGGCCATATCCAAACTGGACATTGAGAGGGCTGTTCCCGTTAAAGAGGAACCCGTCATTAAGGAACGGGAGATCAAGGCAGTTGAAGTTAAAGCGAAACTGCCCCCGCCGGTTGCAGTTAAAAAGATTATGACCGCAAAGAAGATCGGCGCTGCCAGAACCCCCGTCAAAACAGCTGTGGTCAAGCCTGCAGTCAAAGCGCCTGCTGAAAAAACAGTGAGCGCCAAATATTACAAGGTAATAGCGGGGACATATAAGACAGCTGCTGAAGTGAATAAGGTTATAAAATCATTAAAGGAAAAGGGTTTCCGGTCTTATGTGAAGAAGATCTCGGGCCTCTATAGGGTGCAGGTCGGCGCATTTGATGAGAGTGACAAGGCAGACCCGCTGGTGGTTCAATTAAAAGAAAAGGGATTCACCCCCACAATAATTATTGAATGATTTCATGCTGAGCATGTTTCACGCTTGAGGAGGAAGGTTTAATATGAGTTTTTATGATTTTGTTTTCAGTTATTTTTCAAGGGATCTTGGTATTGATCTTGGAACGGCCACGACGCTTGTTTATGCGAAAGGGGAGGGGATAATACTTTGCGAGCCCTCGGTCGTTGCCATAGAAAAGGAAAAAGGGAAGGTTATCGCGATAGGGAATGAAGCAAAGGGAATGATCGGCAGAACGCCGGGAAATATCATCGCGGTCAGGCCGATGAGGGACGGCGTAATCGCGGATTTTGAAGTTACGGAAATGATGCTCCGCCATTTCATAAGCAAGAGCCACAACAGGACGGCGTTTGTCCGGCCGCGTATAGTTATAGGTGTCCCGTCCGGCATTACAGGCGTTGAAAAACGCGCGGTCCTTGATGCGGCAATGCATGCGGGAGCAAGAGAAGCTTATTTAATAGAAGAGCCTATGGCTGCTGCCATAGGTGCAAATCTTCCCGTTTCGGAGCCGGCAGGATCGATGATCGTTGACATTGGAGGAGGAACGACCGAGGTCGCCATATTGGCGCTGGGCGGCATAGTCGTTTCTAAATCAATAAGGGTCGCAGGGGACGAGATGGATGAAGCTATTGTGGCCCACTGCAGAAAGAATTATAACCTGCTTATCGGGGAAAGATCGGCGGAGCAGATAAAGATCGATATTGGTTCGGCATATCCGCTGGGGGAGGAACGCACGGTTGAAGTAAGAGGAAGGGACCTTGTTACAGGGCTTCCAAAAACATTAACGCTCACTTCTTCTGAAGTAAGGGACGCCTTGTCGGAACCGATCGCCACTATTGTTGACGCGGTGAGGATGACACTGGAAAAGACCCCGCCGGAGCTTGCGGCGGACATCATAGACAGGGGCATTGTAATGGCTGGAGGGGGTTCTCTCCTGCGAGGACTCGATAAGCACATAAGCCAGGAAACTGACATGTCCGTTTATGTAGTAGATGATCCCATGTCCTGCGTCGTGTACGGCTGCGGAAAAGTTCTTGATGAACTTGAGACGCTTAAAAAAGTTTTGATCACTTCCAAAAAAGGCGTTTAATCTCCATAAAGATTAGAGGGTTATGTATTATTACGAAAACAGGAGAAAAAAAGGCATATACCTTTGGATAATCGTCCTGATCCTGATCGTAACAGCGTTAAATACCCCGGCAATTAAAAGATCTAAGTCTCTGCGTGCCGCAAGGGCACTGGCAAACAACATTTCATTCCCGTTCAAATATGTTTTTAATGCCGCATACGAAGTCCCTATATCCGGTGTTCGCAATCTTTTCAGGCTCAAAGGCGCACAAAAAGAGAATGAACAGTTAAAAAAAGAGATAAGCGAACACAAAGCGAAGGCTGTTTTGTTCGACGAGCTTTCCCGTGAAAATGAAAAGCTCCGCAGTGCGCTTTATTTCCGGTCAAACAGTCTCATCCCGGGACTTTTACCGGCAGAGATCATAGGCAGGGCAGGCAGTAATTGGTTTAACGTGGTTGAAATAAACAGAGGGGCGGCCGACAGGGTGGCTTCCGACAGCGCAGTGATAAATGATGAGGGCCTTGTTGGAAGGGTTTTTGAGGTTTCCAAGCATTCTTCCAAGGTCCTGCTTATTACGGATCCTTCTTCAGCTGTTTCTGTGCTGGATGTGGAAACAGGGGATATGGGTATCGCTGCGGGAAATTCCATAGGGCCGCTCAAAATAAGGTACATGTCCGCCACTGCTGTCGTAAAAGCGGGAGATAAGATCGTAACGTCCGGCATGAGCGACATTTTCCCTAAAGGCGTCATCATCGGCGTTACGAGATCTGTCAACAAAAAAGATTATGATATTTTTCAGAAAGTTGATATTGATCCGGCCGTGAACTTTTCAAGGCTTGACAAGGTCTTTGTCATCGCAAGATAAAATGAAGACATTTAAGATCGTCTTGACCGTTTTCCTTGCATATTTATTGCAGATCACTGTCCTTTCAAGATTTCCGGTGTTCGGGGTAAGGGCGGATATCCTTCTGATAATCACTACTCTTTTTGCGGTCACATACGGAGCGGAGGAAGGCTTTTTAATGGGGCTTTTATGCGGGCTTGTTCAGGACGTATTCGGCGGATCATTTTATATGCATACTGTTTCAATGTCCCTTCTTGGGTTCTTGATAGGGACCTTTAAGGAGAGCGTGTTCGGTACCGAAGAGGGGGTGGCATTAATAGCCGTAGCCGTGGCAACAGCCACATATTTTGTTTTGGAACTTACGATCCTCTTTTTCTTTTTTGGAAGGCCGACAGCTTCGCTGCCGGTGCTCGCAATGACGCTGTTCATCTCTTGTTTATATAACAGCTTGCTTGCGCCGTTGATTTACCCGGCCGTAAAATTCAAGTCCAAATTGGTCATGGAGTAAGCAATGGACAGGGAAAATCAATCCAGGCTTTTTATAGGGATGCTTTTTGTCGTTTTTGTCGTTCTGTTCGGGCGGCTTTGGCAGTTGCAGGTGCTCGATTATTCGACCTATTCCACTCTGTCAAAAGAAAACACCACAAGGACCATCCCCGCATTGGCTCCCAGAGGGATAATTTACGACAGGTACGGCAATGTCATTGTCGCGAACAGAGCGATATTTTCTGCATACTTGTTCCCAAGCAGCTTTGATGATGAAGATGAATTGAATAAAGTGCTGTCGTCAGTTTCCCGCATGGTCGGGATCCCGCAGGAAAAGATATTAAAAAAGATAAACGAGAACAAGTCGCGGCCGTTTGAGCCGATATTGATCAAGGACGACCTTTCAATAAAGACCGTTACCGCTCTTGAAGAAAGGCAGCGGGATCTTCCTGGCATTGTGATCAATGTCAGGCCCGTAAGATATTATCCTTACAAGAACCTTGCGGCTCATGTGTTGGGGTATGTAGGTGAGATCACGAAGGAGGAACTGGGCCATTTGCGTGAGCAGGGATATAACTTGAAGGATAATATAGGCAAGGAAGGGATAGAGATCACCTATGATAAATATCTGCGGGGAGTAGATGGAGGCCAGCAGCTGGAGATAGATGTTTCAGGAAGGCTGGTAAGGACGGTCGGAGTGTTCGATCCTGTCCCCGGCTCGGATATTAAGCTGACCCTGGACCTTGAGCTTCAAAAAGTCGTCGAAAAAAATCTTGAAGGGAAACGCGGCGCGGTCATTGTCATGGACCCGAGGAATGGAGAGATACTTGCCATGGCAAGCCAGCCGAGCTATGACCCGAATATCTTTGCCGCGCCGCTCGACAAGCGTGAATGGGAAAGGATGGACAGGGAAGGGCATCCCTTCTTGAATAGGGCTCTTTCAACTTATCCTCCCGGGTCTACTTTTAAAGTGGTGACTTTATCCGCGACGCTTCAAGAAGGGACGGCAAGCTTGGATGAGATATTCGAATGCAAGGGCTATTATATTTTAGGGAACCGGAAAGCGTTGTGCTGGATTTCGGAATATCCTCAAAAAGAACATGGCAAATTGAATATCCTGGAAGGATTGGTCCACTCCTGTGATGTGGTCTTTTATGAGCTTGGGCTTAGGAACGGCCCAACTCTTCTTTCAAAATATTCCAAGGTTTACGGGTTGGGCGCGCGCACAGGGATAGATCTTCCGGGCGAGCTGTCCGGAGTGGTCCCTACGGAAGAATGGAAAAAGAAGGTCTATAAGGATGTATGGGTCAAAGGCGATTCGATCAATTTCGGCATCGGCCAGGGTTTTCTTATTGTTACCCCTATCCAAATGGCAAATGTGTATGGGACTATTGCTGCCGGGAAAAGATTTGTTCCGCATGTGGCGCTTGACGTAAGATCCAGGGATGGAAAGGAAATTTTCAAGTATAAGCCGGCAACGATAGGGGGCATCCCATTATCGCCTGAAAATACCGATCTGCTTAAGGCTACCATGAGGGAAGTGGTAATACGCGGCACCGGCATTGCTGCTGAGGTCAAGGATATGCCTGCGGCGGGAAAAACAGGGACTGCTGAGAACCCGGGAAAGCCTCACGCATGGTTCATGTGCTTTGCGCCTTACACTTCTCCTGAGGTCGTGGTCATATCATTTGTTGAGCACGGCGAGCATGGCGACAGGGTCACTGCTTACATCGCGCGGGAGATACTTAAATGGTACAGGGACAATGTGTACAATAAAGAAAAGGCAAAAGCAGGTTGACCCTGAAGTATGCTAAAAGCTTAACTTCAGGGTTGAGTGTTTTAGCGGCTTGTGATATACTTTTGCCTTGTTTTGCCCCGACATATGGTTGGCGGCAGCCTGCCTGCCGGCAGGCAGGGGAGAGTTAAATTGGAAAAAGTTGAATTAGAAGCAAAGACAAGGGAAAGGACTGGGACAAGCCATTCTCGCAGAGCAAGGCTTTCCGGGATGATCCCTGCTATTGTTTATGGAAAGGGAATGGAGCCTCTTTCGATAGAGGTGAACAATAAGATGTTCACAAAGATCATCAGCTCAAAAGCTGGACGCAATGTTATTATCACTCTGAAAATTGCCGGGGATGGCAATGTCCAGAATATCCCCGCATTAGCCCATGAGATATTAAGGGATGCCATCAGAAGAAGCATATCCCACATTGATTTTTACAGGATAAAGATGGATGAGGAGATCAAGACAAAGGTCCCGGTTCTCCTTCTGGGTGAATCTATCGGCGTAAAACTTGATGGAGGTATCCTTGTACATGGGCTTAGAGAAGTGGAAGTAAAATGTTTACCCGCCAATATCCCTGATAAATTCGAGATAGACATTTCAGCTTTAAAGCTCAGCGGGGGGCTCCATGTGTCCGATCTTAAACCTGAAAAGGAAGTAGCGATCGTGACTGCTCCCACGGAAATCCTGGTGACCATTGCGGCGCCGACCAAGGAAGAAGAAGTTATCGCCCCGATAACGGCACCGGAAGTTACGGGTCAGGCTGTGCCGCCCACAGCACCCGGAGCTGCTCCTGCTGCCGGTGTTGCTGCACCTGCAGGAAAAGAAGCCGCGCCTGCGAAAGGCGCAGCGTCTGCCGCTAAAGAAGCGGCTCCTGCCAAAGCTGCCGCGCCTGAAACGAAGAAGAAATAGACCTCACCCAAACAGATGGTGCAAGTTTTCCCCTTCATTTCACGATGAATAGATTGAGACAAAAAGCCCAGATTGACTTTTTTTGTCTTGAAGTATATCATTTTATTTTAAGGGAGTGATCTATGGGCGAAGATATATCGACATCCTCCGGCGGACTGCATCCTGGAAGGCCTGTTATATGGCCGGCGGGTAAATCCGCCACTACCGCCCAGACTCCTCAGGCGGCCGCAGGAGCTCAGACGCCGCCCAAAATAACTCCAACACCTCAGGAAATAGCACAGGCTCAGGCTGCCGCAAAAGTGCTTGAGAGAGGTACGGTAGCCCGTCAATTTACCCAGGCGGACCTGATGGAACTTCTAGTATCACAGAATATTGATAATACAGAGGCGAACCAGAAACTTGCCACAGCAATGCTTCGCTACGGAGTGGAAGTTTCAAGGGCAAATTTCACGAAACTTTCCGCGATGGTGGGGACCGACACGGGACAGACGATCCAGGAGGCGGCGATACTTCTTCTTATGAAAGGGATCGATTCTCCGGCTGCCACGAAGACTTTAAGCCAGTTTTTATCCGAGAATCCTCAGCTTGCAGCCCAGCTTTTATCTCTGAAAGGGAACATTTCGGACCTTCTTGCCGCTCTTTCCATGGGAAAAGGCATCATAAATGATCAATTGATTGCAAAGCTTATCGCTGTGCTTATGCAGTTCAATGAAGACCTGGACAACGTTCCTGGAAAATACAAATTTTCAGGAAAAGGTTCCATGGGAAGGACAGAACTTTCTTCCAATTTAAGGGCGCTTAAGGCGATACTCGACGGTCTTCCCGGAAAGCAGAATTTACCGGACAGTGCGGAAGGGCAGATAGTCAAATCAAATATCAACGCCACTTCGAATAAACTTGACCAGATGATACAGAGTGTTATTTCCCAGGCGATGCTTTCAAAACAGTCCGCGAAACCCGATGTGAATTACTCTTATTACCAGATCCCGAATGCTTTGGTGAAACCTCCCACGACGGTTGACCTGATAGTTAAGAGGAGCGGCAAGGAAGGCGGGAAAAAAATAGACCCAGAGGATACCCAAATAATAATGTCGCTTGAAACATTGAATCTCGGGCGCATTGCCGTAAAAATGGCCATAAAAGGGAAGAGCGTTGAATTTCTGTTCAATACGCAAAATGACGAAGTAAAGTCCCTGGTAAACAGCAATTCGAAAGAGCTTGCCGGCGCTGTGTCGGGAAAGGATTTTTTGGTCCCCAAGATACAGGTGAAAGTGAATCCTTCGATGTGTGCGATAAAACCGTTTTTGATACCTTTTCTTGGAATTGAAGATCTGATGAAAATAGATGTGAGCGCGTGATGGCAGAGAAAGATCGACCGACCCCAGCTAAAAGGACCGCAGTTGCGATGCGGTACGACGTGGAAGCGAACAAAGCCCCGCTTATACTTGCTTCCGGGCGAGGAGCTGTTGCGGATGAGATACTTCGCATAGCAGAAGAGAACAAGATCCCTCTTTATGAGAACAGGGAATTGGCCAATATGCTCGCAAAACTCGAGATCGATACTGAGATCCCCCCTCAATTATATATCCTTGTTGCTGAAGTTCTTTTCTTTGTTTATAAGCTTGACAAGATGGCCGAGAAAAGAGAGAAGCTGATCAAAAGGATAACGGAAGAAAAATAAAACCCCTTGATTTTTCCTGTAATTATGCGTATAATCCTCACATAAAATCTCTCCCGAGAGGTCGGGGCAGGTCAGTTAGGAGCTAATAACATGAGCGATAAGATCCTTGAAGTTGGAGGGGCAGGGATTGAAGGAGCGGACGCCAAAGTTAAGGCGCTTATGAGCAACATGGTCAACTCCGAGACGCCCGGATACAGGAAATCCGATGTTATTATCAGATCTTTCCCTACTTATCTGGAAGAAGCCCAGCGAAGGTCCTCTACGCAAGTCCCGCAAATCGAAGGAATGCATTACAACCAAACTCCCGGAACACTCTTGCGAACGGGAAATAAAACAGATCTGTCCATAGGTGGCGAAGGTTTTTTTGTGGTTGGGACGCCGCAGGGAGAAGGATACACAAGAGATGGAAGGTTCACATTGGACCAGGAGGGCAGGCTTATTACGGTTTCGGGCAATTTCCCTGTTATGGGAATTACGGGACCGATCATCGTTAATCCCGGTGATGATGTGGAATTTTCCGGGGATGGAAGAGTCAGGGTCAAAGGCGTGGAAGTGAACATGATAAAGGTAGTTAAATTCGAAGATATGTCCGTTCTCAGCCCGATAAACGGATCGGTTTTTAAAGCCAGCACTCAGGCGGAGATAGAAACGTCTCAAATGCCGCGTATTGTCAGCGGTTATGTTGAAGCGTCAAATGTGAACATTATAGAGGAAATGATGAATTTGATCTATTTGTCCCGTGTTTATGAACTTGACGCAAAAGTAGTATCGAACAGGGAAGCTATGATGTCGAAGGCCATAGAGATGGGCCGTGCGGCGCAGTAAAAGCCCGCGGAGAGATTTATAAAGGAGGTTGAAAATTTATGTTTGAACCGCTTTATGTTGCTGCTACGGGGCTGAACGTTTTTGAGGACGAAATGGTTGACATAACGAACAATCTTGCGAACGCCAGTACGGTGGGGTTTAAAAAAGGACGCGTTGAAAAGGAGAGCCTTTTTACCATCGAGAGGACTTTTCAGTCTGAACTGAGAGAGCAAATGATAAAGCAGGGGATCATCCCGACGTATGGCCCCATAGAATACGGGACCGGCGTGCGTGTTGCGGCGACAACGAAAGATTTTTCTCAAGGTACGATCTCGGTCACGAGTAATCCTCTCGATCTGGCGGTCCAAGGGGAGGGGTTTTTCCAGTTCAGGATGCCCGACAATACATTCGCGTATGGAAGGGCGGGGAATCTGCATGTTGATAATGAAGGGAATCTGGTGGATCCGAACGGCTACAAGATCGAACCCGGCATCATGATCCCTGAAGGGACGACAAGAGTGATCATTAGGCAGGATGGCACAGTTGCTGTTTCCATCGACAATAGCGTCACTGTCCAGGATGTTGGGCAGGTCCCTCTGGTGAAATTCTTTAATCCGGCGGGATTGAAGAGTATAGGGCAGAATTTATTTGTTGAGACAGAGTCTTCCGGGACGCAGATGATCGGGATCGCTAATCAGGAAGGGTTCGGTACGATCAATCAATATGCGCTCGAAAGCTCGAACGTTGATGTTATGTCCGAAATGATGCGAATGGTCATGATACAGAGGATATTTGAGACCGTATCTAAAGCCGTTCAAAGCTATGACGGGATGCTGGCTTCAGTGGAAAAAATGAAATCGTAATAAGGATCAATTAATAATGCGAGATTCAAGGATAATTAAAACAGCTCTAGTGTTGATCTTTCTGTTGGCTTTGGCCGGCAATTCAAGCTTTGGGGCTTATGTGTCCGATGATGTTCCCAGCAGGATCACAAAGGCCATAGTCAGCTATCTTGTCACTAAAGACAAAAGCTACGCCAATAAAAAGATAGAAGTATCATATAAATATGCGGATAGGATCTTCAGGGAGCTTAAAACCCGCAAGGGGAAGGTCACTTTTTCGATCGCTGAGCTGTACCCGGATTTTAAACCGGTAGGTAATATTATTGTCCCTATCCAGGTGATCGTTGATGATGTCCCAAAGGAAAAAATATTCCTTAGAATGAAAGTTTCCATTTTTGACAGGATCGTTGTTGCGACAAAGCGCTTGAAGAGAGGGGATATGATAACCAGCGCCGAAGCTGCTGTTGAAGAGAGGGATGTTGCGGTGCTCAACCCTAATATAATAAAGGATATTAATCTTGTTATAGGCAAGGAATCTAAAACTTATATACCCAGCCTTAACCCTATATACGACTGGATGATAAAAGAAAAGCCCCTTGTGCGAAAGAATGAAAAGGTCAAGATAAATGCGATCTCTCAAAACATTCTTGTGGTTGCCGTTGGGATCTCGTTGGAGGATGGGGACCTGGGATCCAAGATAAAGGTCAAGAACTTGAGTTCCGGAAAAGCATTGGTCGGCATGGTCACCGGCATGGGAGAGGTAACAGTGCAATGATGAGGACAATGCTTAAGTCAAAACTCCACAGGTTGACCGTTACCGACACGAACATTAATTATGAAGGAAGCATAACCATAGATAAAAACTTGATCAAAGTTTCTGATATTTTGCCGGGAGAACGTGTGCAAGTCGTGAATTTGAATAACGGCGAAAGATTTGAAACTTATGTTATCGAAGGCGGAAAAGGGGTTGTATGTTTGAACGGCGCTGCCGCGCGCCTCGCGGCCTCTGGTGATAAAGTGATCGTGATCGCATATGCGACGGTTGACGAGAGCGAAGCCAAGAAAATGAAGCCGAAGATCGTTCTGGTCAATGAAAGGAATAAAATGAAATGAAAAAAATGAGAGTATTGTTCGCGATATTAATAGCAACTTCTCTTTTGACCGGTACTTTTTCCATTGCCTTTGCCGATTCTATCTGGGGCCGTACAAGCACTTCGCCGTATTCGGTCAGCAAATCTTTTAGAGTGGGGGATATAATAACGATCATCGTTCTTGAGACAACGTCGGCGGTCCAGAAGGCAGGGACGGACACGAATGCGAGCGACAGTTTGAGCCTTGCTTTCAGCTCCAATCTTTCATCCTTTTATCATTCCGGCAAGGCAATAACCGGTTCGGGCGGGAATGTTTATAAAGGGCTTGGCTCCACCACCAGAACAAGCAATGTGACAGCAAAGATAGCCGCAGTGGTCGTAAGGGTGCTGCCCAATGGGAACTTGATGGTTTCCGGAGACCACAGGGTCGAAGTAAATGATGAGATCCAGGTATTAAAAATATCCGGAATGGTGCGTCCAAAGGACGTGAGCCTGCAGAACACCGTTTATTCCTATCAAGTCGCAGGAGCGGATGTTTCAGTTAAAGGGAAAGGAGTTGTTGGAGAAGCGGAAAGCCCTGGCGCTATCACTCGCTTCTTAAACTGGATATTCTAAGATGAAAAATTCAAAACTCAAAAAGCAAAGGTCAAAAGTACAAGGTAAAATTCAAAAGTTTTTATTTTTGACCTGTACTTTTTCCTTTTTCCTTTTGACTTTTACTTTTGTCTTTGCAGCGTCGCCTTCTGTCAGGGTAAAAGATATAGCTCATCTTCTTGAAGCCAGGGACAATCAACTCATGGGCTTTGGGCTTGTTGCAGGGTTAAAAAATACCGGAGATTCGGTCCAGACGGAATTCACGAAACAGGCGCTGACAAATCTGCTTTCAAGGATGGGGATAGCTCCCGGTGAAAAAGAATTTAAATCGAGAAATGTAGCTGCGGTCATGGTGACGGCAAAACTCCCGCCCTTTGTGCAAATCGGACAAAAGATCGATGTTACGGTCTCTTCTCTCGGGGATGCCACAAGCCTTCAAGGCGGGACACTTCTTATGACGCCTCTTCAGGGGGCTGATGATAATGTGTATGCCGTTGCACAAGGCACGATTATGCTCGGCTTTTCCGGCGTGGAAAGGGCCCAGGTTCCCACCGCCGAAAAAAAACAGACCAATGCCGGCAGAATAGTTAACGGTGCGATCGTGGAGCGGGAAGTCCCCGTTTCTATCGACGAAAATTTCGTTTCAATAGTGATCGACAAGCCCGATTATACGACCGCCTCGCGTATCGCCATTGCAATGAAGCAGATAGGGATACGTGCGAGAGCGAGGGACGCCGCCACCGTGATAGCTTCAAAGGAAGTTTATCAGGATATGGTGGAATTCATTGCTGTCCTTGAAAATTTGACGATAGTACCCGATGCGGTCGCGCGCATCGTGATAAACGAGCAAACGGGAGTTATAATCATGGGAGAGAACGTCAAGATCGCGCCTGTTGCCATATCGTATGGGGATATGAACGTGACCGTTCTATCCGCGACACCCGAAGCCACGATCTACGATCTTGTTTCAGCCTTGAATGCGGCTGGCGTGAAGCCAAAAGACCTAGTATCTCTTCTTCATGCGATCAAATCGTCCGGGGCCATTTCGGCCGATATAGAGGTGTTGTGATGGACCCTTATATAACGGGGATCAATCCTTTACAGTCCATTGGTCCTCAGGCCAATGTGAGCAAGGTTAAAACAAGGGCCGATGCAGAACGTGAATTCGCGTCGATGTTCATAGCTCAGATATTAAAAGAAACGTTCAAAAGCCAGAGCTCCATGTTCGGGAAGGATAAGTCCATCGGCATGTTCTCTGATAATTTGTATAATGATATCCTTATAGCCAAGATCTCCAGTGAGATCGCGCAGAACAAATCCTTTGGTTTTGATAAACTTATGGCGGGCAGCAAATTATAATGGCAATTAAAAAGAGAACGGCGCGGCAGGAAGCGCGCAATGAAGAAGAGAGGCCGATCAAAATGGCCGAAATGTACATGCCCCTTGTGCATTCGATCGCTTCGATCGTTTCCAGCAAAGGCCTTCCACCCAGCATAGATTATAACGACCTGGTCGCTGATGGGACAGTAGGGCTGATGAAGGCATGGAAAAGTTTTGACCCGAGCCGCGGGGTAAAATTCGAGACATATTCTTCATATAGGATCAGGGGGGAGATATTGGACGGGCTGAAGAATTACAACCCCGTGCCGTACAGGGTGCAGGTAATGATAAGGGATGTCGCGAAAAAAGGGTATGCGGCATTGACCGGAAAAAAGGAGCTGGAAGAAGAGGAGAGTTACGAAAAAAAAGAAATATCCGAGGATGAGTTCAAGAAAGCCATAACAAAGATCAGGAAAATAGTCTCCGCTTCAGCCCTGATGTATTTGATGTCGCTCGAATCAGCCCAGGAATCAGGTGTTGAGATCAATGTATCCACTGAAAAGACGCCGGTAGAGGAATTGGAATTCGCGGAGCTGAGGGAGCGGCTTAAGAAGTCTTTAAATGAGCTTCCGGGGATCGACCAACAGGTCATCGATCTTTTCTTTAACCGTGACATGAACCAGAAGGACATCGCTTCAAAAATGAAGCTGTCAAGAAGCAAAGTGAACAGGATCATAGGAAAAGCGATCGTGTTCTTAAGAGGAAAGTTGAAATAAATCATGGTAGGCGAAGAAATAAGGCCGATTATGCCGCTTGAAATATATGACAGCACGTATGTAGGGCTGGAGAGAGCCATTGAGGGAACAGCGAAGAAACAGGCTGTTATCGCGCAGAACATAGCCAATATCAACAATCCCGATTATAAAGCTCTTGAATTTGATGAAGCCTTGAATAAGGCCGTGAAAAGGACCAATAGCAAGGTGACACTTGAGGAGGAAATGGATGCTCTTTCGAAGAACGCGCAGAGACATTCGGCTTATTTAAAGCTTCTTGCGTCAAAGATAAACATTATGCATACGGTGATAACCCAGGGGAGGAAATGATCTAAATGGGACTTGATCAGGCGTTAGATATAAGCGTATCGGCAATAACCGCGAACAGGACTCATATGGAGATCATTTCGAGCAATCTTGCGAACATTAATACGACAAGGACGCTGCAGGGCGGGCCTTACAGAAGAAAGATCCCTGTTTTTCACGAAAAGCCGCTTGAATTTTCAGAGGCTTTGAACGCTGCAGAAAGGAATATGTCCGGCGGGATAGAGGTTGGCGAAATAGTCGAGGATCCGGCTCCATTCCAAAAGGTTTTCAATCCCGGACATCCTGATGCGGACAGCGAAGGGTTTGTTTCGCTCCCGAACGTATCCATGGCGAAAGAAATGGTTGACATGGTCTATGTATCCAAGGTTTATGAAGCGAATATAACTGCGTATAACGCAACGAAGAAAATGGAGCAGGAGATACTGCAGATACAATAAAAAAGGAGGCGAACAATTGTGGTTAATTTTCCGATCAGCCCCATATCTTTAGCGCAGGTTGCAGGTTCTGCTGCTATGCCGTCGGCATCGCCAACCGGGCCTGTCCAGACAGAAAGTATTTTTGATAAAGTGCTCGGACGCGCAGTTGACGCTTTAAACAATGTTTCCGAAACGGAAATGAACGCGAATAAGCTTATCGATGACTATATGGCCGGGAAAGTGGAGCTTTCCGATGTCATGCTTGCGACCTCAAGGATGACGGTCGCTGTTCAGCTTGCTGTTACGACCATAACTTCAGCTGTAAGCACTTTTAAAGAAATAACACAGATGCCCATATAGTGATTGATTAGCTGTAAGCACAGATAAGAGGGGAGAGTAAAATGGCGGAAGGCGTATCGCCCGTTCCAGAGGGGGGACAGAGCGGCAGGCAGATAATAATAATCGCAACTGTTGTCACAGTTGTTTTTTTTACTTTCTTCATTATGGGGTTAAGGTCCTGTTCCACGTTGACTGAACAGGGAACAGCGAAGAGCAAACCTTCGTCCCATGTGGTCATTTATTCCAATATGAGCTTGAAGGATTCAGCTCTTGTGATAGCAAGGCTTAAAGAACTGAAGATCCAGTATCAAATAAAGGATGAAGGCCGCTCCATTGCTGTTGCCAGGGGCCAGGCGGATGAAGCCCGGCTCGGGCTTGCGGAAAAAAATCTTCCATCAGGCGGATCTGTCGGATGGGAAATATTCGATCAGTCCAGACTCGGGGCCACCGACTTTGACAGGAGAATTCAGTTCATCCGCGCGATATCCGGCGAACTTTCAAGGACAATAAACAGGATCGGTGCCATTGAAGATGCAAGGGTCCAGATCGTAATACCGGAGACCAAACTGTTCGAGGTCTCAAAAGCTCCTGTCACCGCTTCGGTCCTTATAAAAATGAAACCCGGGGAAACCTTGATCCCCAAGCAGGTGAACGGCATCATGTATCTTGTTGCAGGGAGCGTTGAGAATTTAAAGCCGGAAAATATAACCATAATTGATACAAATGGGAATATTTGGGGCGGAGGAGAATATGCTCTTGCTGCGCCAAGGGAAGTAACGTCCACGCCTAAAGCCGAGATGAGGCCGGAAGTTGTCATAGAGAAGGAAGAAGAAAAAAATGCCCTGGAGGTCCAGGCAAAGCTGGACCTTGAAAATGCGCTGACAAGCAGGGTCCAATCGCTGCTTAATAAGTTATATCCTCCAAACATCACGATCGCCAGGGTTAATATTGATTCGATGAAAACAAGAAAAACCACGATCATAATTCTGGTGGATAAAACCTATAAAATAACCCAGGACTTGAAGAAATCCACATTTGAAACAATTTCAGCTGCGGCAGGTTATGACAAGACCAGGGGAGACAAAATAATCATGAAAAGTGTTCCTTTTCGTTCAGCAGGGACTGTCCCGATCCCTGCTGTGACAAGGAAAGGAACTTCGGCGGCGATCACTTTGTCTGCCCTTAAAGCGATATATCGAAAATACGGCAAAGAATCTGCCATTGCGATTATCGTGCTATTTTTACTTGTTTTATTCTTGATTTTCAGGTTGTTCAGAAAAGGGAAAAAAGAAGATTTAGCGGAAGCGCCTCGCGAAGAAGAAGCTGCCATGGAAGCAGAGGAAGACAGGGTCCCGATAGTTGACCACATGAAAGATCTAGCGTCGCAAAACCCTGAATTTGCGGCGGAACTCATTAGATCGTGGGTGGAGCAGGAGGAAGCTTAGTGTTAAAAGGTTACGAGAGAGCAGCAGCGGTCCTATCGCTTTTGGGAGATGAGCTTTCCCAGAAGATATTAGGTTATCTTCCTGAAGATACCGCCGTTTCAATAATATCCGCATCTGAAAGATTAAAGACTCCCACGAAGGATGTACTGTTGGATGTAGTTTCAGAATTCAATGATCATATGGTGAATGCTCAGAAAGCGTCTGTGGAGAGCGCGGAAGAAGAAATAAAAACTGATGCCGAAACTGCGGTTTCGATCCACTCGGGATCGCCACTTGACGTTATTTCAGAGGCTTCCGCGCAGTCTTTGGCAAAAGCGCTTGAAGCGGAGAGGCCGGAAATAACCGCATATGTCCTTTCACATCTTCCGGTGGAAAAAATATATGAAACTTTGAACCTTTTTAAAGAGAACAGGGAGCTGGTGGAAGCAAGGCTTCTGTCCATAAAGGATGTTCCGATCGCGAAGGAACTAGAAGAAAAATTATTGAAAACCATCTCTGAGAGGCTTGCTTAATGGGCCTAATAAAAAAAGGACACTTGGTCGATAAAGGTGTTCTTTACCTGGAAGAGTATGCTGTGCAGGCTGAGACTGAAAACATCTCCCCAGCGGAACTCCCCGAGATAGAATTGCCGGAAACATTGGGAGTGGAAGAACCGGGACTTGAAAAGGAAAAGCTCGTTGATCATGCAAAAAACGAAGCGGAGCAGATAGTAAAAAAGGCAATGGAGGAAGCGGAACGTGTCAGGGAACATGCAAAGGAGTCTGGGTTGGAAGATGCGAAGAGGATCGCGGAGGAGTCCGCATCAGACAAGGTGAAAGAAGCGCTCCAGACCCTGAATCAGGCAGTGATCGAGAGAAAAAAGATCATAAAGGATGCGGAAGGGGAGATCCTTCGTCTCGCCTTAAAGGTCGCTGAACAGATAATCAAGTCGGAAGTGTCCCTGCACAGGGACGTATCGTTGAATATTGTGTCTGATGCGATAAACAGGGTGAGCGACAGGGAACAGGTGATAATAAAGGTGAACAGGGAAGATATAGAGAACATAAAAAAACATAAAGACAGGATCAGCAGCATTGTCGATGGGATAAAAAGCCTTTCGATCGTGGAGGACAGCGGAGTGGAGTCGGGGGGATGTGTGATTGAAACAAATCTCGGTTATGTTGATGCCAGGATATCTACAAAGATCGCCGCTATAGAAGAAGCCTTTCGAAAGGCAAAATAAATGGTCGACATAGACTTTGAAAAATACCACAAAGCAGCAGAACATGCTGACCTCGTAAAAGTCATCGGAAAGGTCATCCAAGTAGTAGGGCTTATCATTGAAGCGCAAGTTCAGGGAGTTTCCATGGGGGACCTTTGCACATTAAAACTCGGCAAAGGAGATGTTGAATCATATGCTGAGGTGGTGGGATTCAGGGAGGGCAGAGTCATGCTGATGCCCTTGGGCACAACTTCGGGAATTTCCCCCGGAAGCCAAGTGGTTGCGGCCGGACATCCTCTTAAAGTAAAAGTGGGACCGAAGCTTCTTGGAAGGGTCCTTGGCGGGTTGGGAGAGCCGATAGACGACAAAGGCCCGATCGAATATGAGTCTGAGGCTTTCCTTGATGCTGAGCCGCCGGATCCCGTGAAAAGACCTAGGGTGACCGAGGTTTTGATGGCGGGAATACGGGCGATAGACGGGCTGCTTACCTGTGGCAGAGGGCAGCGTATGGGCATTTTTGCGGGCTCAGGGGTCGGAAAAAGCACCCTTATGGGCATGATAGCAAGGAATGCCGATGCGGATGTTAACGTGATCTCGCTTATAGGGGAACGTGGAAGGGAAGTCCGTGATTTTATCGAAGAGTCTCTGGGGGAAGAGGGATTAAAAAAATCAGTTGTGATCGTTGCCACATCCGACCAGCCTCCATTAATAAGATTAAAAGGAGCTTTTGTCGGTACCGCCATAGCGGAATATTTCAGGAATAAGGGGCTCAAGGTCATTTTAATGATGGACTCCGTTACAAGATTCGCGATGGCGCAAAGGGAAATAGGGCTTGCAACGGGAGAGCCTCCGACGACAAGAGGTTATACCCCCTCAGTATTTGCGATCCTACCGAAATTGATGGAGAGGTCGGGTACGGCAGAAGTCGGCACAATAACGGCTTTCTATACGATACTTGTCGAAGGTGATGATTTCAATGAGCCGATCGCTGACCAGTCGAGGTCGATCCTGGATGGGCATATAATCCTCTCCCGGGACCTTGCCGCAAAGAACCATTATCCTGCGATCAATGTCCCGCAATCTGTGAGCAGGCTCATGGTGAACCTGGTCTCTGACGAGCACAAAGAAGCAGCGGCAAAATTAAGGGAGGTCCTTGCAAGGCATTCAGAAGCGGAGGACCTGATAAATATCGGTGCCTATGTTAAGGGGAGCAATCCGAAGATAGATTATGCGATAAGCAAGATCGATGAGGTGAATGAATTCCTGAAGCAAGGGACATTTGATCAATGCGATTACGAAGAGACCGTTGAAAGACTGCTCAGCATATTTTATTGATCCTGAGCTTGTCGAAGGATAAGGGAGCAAAAAATGGCGCGCGAACAAAGACCGGGCAAATTTAAATATACTCTTGAGACCGTTCTCAGGGTAAGAGGGATAAAAGAGCGGAGGGAATCGGAAAAATTTGCCGAAAAACAAAGAGAATATTTAACTGAAAAGCAAAAAGAAGAACAGCTTGAGGAGGAAAAAAAGGAAAAAGAGGGCGAATTGAAGCATATCATCAAGAAAGGGCCGATATCCCAGTTCGAAAAAGTGCTGAGACGCCATGCGCATCTTGGCGTATTAAGGAAAGATATCGACGAACAAATAGAAAAAGTGATAGACGCTTCGAAGCGTCTTGAGGGCCAGAGGGCGAAGCTTATCGAGTCAATGAAGGAAAGGAAGATCATTGAAAAAGACAAAGGGCACAGGCTGGATGATTACGAGAAAATGATGAAAAACCTTGAGATCAAATTCCTGGATGAAATAGCGACACAGCGCTTTAAGCGAGGGCTTTAGTTACGCGGCCGGCTTTCAGGCACTTGGTGCAGACATAAACCTTCTTTATTTTTTTCCCGACAACGATGCGGATATGCTGCAGATTCGGCAGCCACAGTCTTTTCGATTTCCTGTTCGAATGGCTCACTTTGTTGCCGACGCTCGGCTTTTTCTTGCAAATAAAACAAATTCTCATGGGATGCAGTGTATCATATGATCCTTTTTATTTCAACCCTCAAGCGAAACGAAAGCATGCAGCGCATTACTTCATGGCGAACTTTGTGATAAAATAGTGACCCTTATGCAGCAGACCCAAGTTCGGTACCTCAAAGGCGTGGGGCCAAAATTGGCCGAGATCCTGTCAAAAATAGGCATTGAAACAGTTGAAGACCTTATTTATCACTTTCCCAGAGAATATGAGGATAGGCGCAACCCTGTGCCGGTCGCAAAACTTGTCCCGGGCATGGAATCGCTAATAAAAGTCAAATTAATGAAAATATCCGCGGGCCGGACCAAAAGGAACTTCTCGATAATAAAAGGGAAGGTCAAGGATGATTCAGGAGGGGCAAGCGTGATATGGTTCAACCAGCCTTTTCTTACCAGAGTGCTTAAGCCTGGAATTTCTTTGTTCATATCGGGGAAGCTTGAGAACGATCCATATTCCGGGGAAATAACGTTCGTTCCAAGGAATTACGATATCATCAATGATCTTAACAGGGAAGATCTGATAGTTCCGAGATACGGCCTTACGGAGGGAGTTACGCAGAAGGCGCTCAGGCGGATAATTAAGGCCGCGATACAGGGACACGTCAATTCGATCACTGATCCAATACCCGATATTATCAAAAAGAAATTCAATCTGCCCCCGCTCAAGGAATCTATAATCAACCTGCACTTCCCTAAAGAAATGAACATTATTGCGAATGCCAGGCATCGGCTTGCGTTCGATGAACTCCTTAATTTTGAACTTGGCCTTTTTTATAACAGGAAAAAGATCAATGGAACTTCGGGGATCTCTTTTGACCCGGAAGGGGAGCTTGTTGAAAAATTCAAGAAGATGCTTCCTTTTTCATTCACCTCAGCCCAGGAGATGGTCTTGAAAGAGATATTGGCGGACATGAAGAACAGCAGGGTGATGAACAGGATGGTACAGGGAGATGTGGGATGCGGAAAGACAATTGTGGCGCTCTATGCAATGGTCGTGGCAGTCTCCAGCGGATATCAGGCGGCGATCATGGCGCCAACAGAAATATTGGCAACCCAGCATTACAAAAAGATATCGGGCTTTGTCAATGACATAGGGATAGAAGTATTGCTGCTGACCGGAAGCGAGAGGAAGAACAGGAAAGAGATCTTGAGCAAATTGGAAGGTGCAAAACCTCTAATAATAATCGGAACGCATGCTTTAATTGAAGAGCAGGTAAAATTCGGCCGGCTCGGGCTTGTCGTGATAGATGAACAGCACAGGTTCGGGGTGGAACAGAGATTGAAGCTTCGGCAAAAATCCAAAAAGCTTGATCTTATTGTTATGACCGCTACGCCGATACCCAGGACGCTTGCGCTTACCTTATATGGCGACCTTGATAGGTCCGTGATCGACGAGATGCCGCCCGGAAGAATCAATATCATTACAAGATACGTTCAGGACAAGGAAAGGGCCAAGCTATATAGCTTTGTGAATGGACAGATCGCGGCAGGACGTCAAGCTTATGTCGTGTGCCCGCTTATCGAGGAATCCGAGAAGATCGATCTTAAGGCTGCCCAGGAAGAAGCGGAAGCTCTCAAAAAAATATTTCCCGAATATCAGATCGGCCTTATTCACGGAAGAATGAAGGGAGAGCATAAAGACAAGATAATGGCTGATTTTCTCGGCGGAAAGATAAAGATCCTTGTTTCAACCACCGTAATAGAGGTTGGAATAGATGTCCCTAATTCCACGATCATGATAATAGAGCACAGTGAACGTTTCGGCCTTTCACAGCTCCATCAGCTGCGCGGCCGGATCGGAAGAGGGATGGAGCAGTCATATTGCTTCTTAACGGGAAATCCCGGTAATGACGCGGCAAAAGGAAGGATAGAAGCGATGCTAAAGACCACCGACGGCTTCAAGATCGCAGAAGCGGACCTGAAGCTCCGCGGGCCCGGAGAGTTTTTGGGTGTTCGACAGTCGGGTTTGCCAAATTTCCGCGTAGCTGATATAATTAATGATGAGGGAACGATAAGAGAAGCCAGAGAAGCGGCTTTGATGCTGATAGATGCGGGCTTTTCCCCTCAAAGTTTCAACATTAGAATTTGGGGCAATAAGCTAGAGTGAGAGTAATAGCTGGACTCGCAAAAGGGAAAAAACTGCGTTTTCCACGGCTTTCGAAGGACAAGAGGCTTCGTCCGTTGACGGGAAGGGTAAAAGAAGCCCTTTTTAACATTCTTGTCAGGGAAAATCAAGATGCCAGGTTCCTCGATCTATTTGCCGGCACAGGGTCCGTGGGGATCGAAGCTTTATCCCGAGGAGCCGGTCTTGCGATCTTTGTTGAATTTGACCGGAAAATAGTCCAAACATTGAGGGAAAATCTTGCTCTTGCAGGGTTTTCTGACAGGGCGGAAGTTTACTGCCTTGATGTCATGAAGGCAGTAAAGGTGATCGATAAGTCCCAAGGCAAGTTCGATATAGTATTTATTGGGGCTCCTTATGCCGTGCCTGCCGGCAGGCAGGGAAGCCCGGTGCTTGAAGAAGCATTGAAGACAATAGCCGGGACAAACATAGTTGACGATAACGGTGTGGTTGTAGCCGAGCACAGCGTCAGGGATAAGATATTGGATTCTTACGGCAAGCTGGCAAAATACAGGGATGCTAAGTACGGGGACAC
>JBDRDU010000067.1:0-17229 GCA_043820455.1 bacterium
GATAATGTTCCGGAAGTAATGGTCCAGGGATTTGCGACAAAATACGCCGCAGGCACTAAATATGTTATAGGCCAGATCGTCGGGGCAGCCAACAGCGCTATAATAAACAGGAACACGGGAGCTACAGCCCCAGACAATGTCAAAATAACCACTGCTGAAGTTTTAGCTAACGTCAACCAAAAATTAAATTATCTGTATACTTCTCTGGAAGCAAAACAACTAGGCGCAACATATGAAGTTGATATCCCGCCTATCATTCTAGCAGTCTTCCCTCCCGCTCAAAGGGAAAGCCTTGGGACGCTTCTCGCGACCACCGAAGTAACCGTCCCTCAAATGCTTCTTATCGTCCAGGGAATGATGGATACGATCCAAGCTATCGAGCCAGTACGCACGTATGACCTTAATCCCGCAGTAATGTGCCAGGCAGCCGGGATCACTATGTTTGAAGGCGTCGGCGCAGGTCAAAGCGTGTCAGGTTTAAAGATAATGCACGCGGAAGTCAGAACAACAAATTATGTCGCCTGGGGAGACAATGACACTGCTCCTGTCCCTGCTCTTGAATCTTATGTCGGCATACAAAATTTCGCTCAAGGCGGAGCCCCATCTTACCCGAGCGTAGAAGTAGTAGTGGCTTATCCCAAATACGGCGGCGGAACCGGCATTGCTACTTATGAAGTAAGGACCGGCGGCATGGGAGGAGGAGGCCAGGAATATACTATTACCCCCTACAATAATAACGGCGCCGATGCAACTTTAGTGACCGATTTTGTGACTACGGAAGGAACACGATCATACACGATAACAGTGTACCAGAGCGGGGAAGTTGCAGACTACAGGACGGTTGAGCTTCTCACTATTCCTTTGGCAGCTGTTGGTATCAGTTTAAATTCTCCCAGGGAAAATGATTTTACAAGGTATCCCGAAGGCACCACGCCCGTTTTCAACTGGACAACGACCATGAACGGCGTTAACATCCCCTCCACCCACAGGCTCGCGTATTGCGTGAACATCGGGCAGCAGTCCGGGCAGACCTGGACAAACAAATGGAACTCCTGGGATAAAAGGCAATTTATTTACGGCACAAGCTTCCCAAGCCCGGTCACATACGAGGCAGGCCAGCAATACAGCATAAATGTCTCTGTTGTGGTGATCTCCCAGAATGGCGGACAGCCGATATCGCAGGGCAAGAATACAAATGCCAGCTTTATGATGGGGACGCCGACTCCGGAAGCACTCCTTCTAAGCGGCGAAGTAACTCCGTATAGCGGAACGACATGGGAGGTAAAGGTCGGATTATTCAAGGAAACATATGTCCAAAACCAGCAGCAGTTCGTGTCATCAAAAGAAGCGGTCCTCTCCACCGTCATTACCCGCAACGGCACCTCCGAGACACCTGTCGCTTTCACATTGCCCGTTAGCACGCTAACTTTTGAGGCAGGGAATAATTATCAGATCATCGCCTGGGAAGACAAGGACGGCAACGGCAGGATAGATATGGGCTCCTCCATGGAAATGATGTTTTATTCCAATAAAGGGATAAACACCTGGGGTGGCATGATAAACACATGGGACAACATGACCGGCATGAACCGTCCGCTTAAAGACAGTCTAACCGGATTTAATTGCGACCTTACATGGAACGGGACCAGGAATTGGTGAACGGCAAATGATCTAGTCTCGGCTCATTGAATAGACCTTAGATTAAGCCCTTCGAGAAATTGAAGGGCTTAATTCTTTTTAAATGAATATCGCCTGCCGCCCCGTTTTGAGGTCACAAAATGTGACCTCAAAACTATCGTTTCCTCCGGAGTAAGCTGAAACATGAAATCATCCGGAAAACGTCTGATATTTCTTCTAACCGCTTGATTAAAAACTTTCGTAGGCACTCGATAGAGGCTCGCCAGATCATGGTCGATCATAACTTTCTGTCCCCTAATTAAATATATTCTCCTTTCAATCATTTCATTGGGAACCAGACCGTTTCTCATAAAATCACCTCTTGCCCTATATACAGCAATTATCATGCCAGGGAAATTAAGCGTGAAAAGATCTAATATGCAGTAGTTTTCGACAGCTGGGTGTCGAAATAAACAACGGTGGCAGGGATATCAGAGGATCTGTGAATTACTGTCTTTTAACGGACACTATCACCACATCATCAACGGGAACGTCGTCAAAGTGGCCGGATGAGTGAGTTCTTACATTGCTTATGGAATCCGCCACATCCATGCCCTCGATAACTTTTCCAAAAACACAATAACCGTACCCCTGCGGAGTTTCGTTCTTATGGTTCAAAAAACCATTGTCCGCGACATTTATGAAGAACTGCGACGTGGCGCTGTCCACCACACCCGTCCTCGCCATCGCGATAGTCCCCTTCTCATTTAAAAGCCCGTTGCCCGCTTCGTTCTTTATCGGGGAAAGAGCCAGCTTTGCCGCCATCCCCTTTTCAAATCCTCCGCCCTGGACCATGAATCCCGGTATCACTCTGTGGAAAATGGTGCCGTCATAGAAGCCGCTGTCAGCATACGAGAGAAAATTCGCGACCGTGACCGGCGCCTTGTCCGGATAAAGCTCCAGCTTCATTCTCCCTTTCGAAGTCTCCATAACCACGATATTCGACCCAATTTTAGCCATATTTTCCCCTTCCTTTCCCGGAGGACTTCCTCCCATCGCGTAACAGTACCCGCTTAAAATTATCAAACTGCATATAATAAAAGTTTTATTGGCTGTCATTTTATGAGCTTATTATACTCCTCTTCGTTAATTATCTTTACTCCCAGGGCCTTCGCTTTGTCGAATTTACTTCCCGGCTCAGTACCTGCGATCACGTAATTGGTATTTTTCGAGACCGATGAATGGACGCTGCCGCCAAGTATCTTGATCTCATCCTCTATCTCCGGCCTCGGCCGCGAAAGTGAACCGGTGATAACGAACGTCCTGCCGAAAAGCGGAAGCTTGCTCGCATCCCGCTTCTCGCATCGCATATTGACCCCGGCTCTTTTCATCCGATCGATCATGCGGCAATTTTCTTTTGACTGGAAAAAATCATAGATACTTTTTGCTATTTTTGGCCCAATCTCATGAATTTTTGAAAGATCAGATTCTTTAGCACCTATCAATTTATCGATGATATTAAAATGCTCGGCAAGGTCTTCCGCGGTCGCTTCCCCGACATTTGGGATACCAAGGGCATTTATGAGCTTCGCGAAAGGACGCGTTTTACTGCTTTCAATAGCGTTGATTATGTTCTGCGCCGATCTTTCAGCGAACCGCTCAAGCTTAAGGAGATCGCTTTTCTTCATGTCATAAAGATCGGCGGGGCTTTTTACCAATTTTGAATCGACTAATTGTGCCGACAGCTGCTCGCCGATGCCGGTAATATCCATGGCATTGCGGGAAGCAAAATGCTGTATCGCTGCCTTTAACTGCGCCGGACAGCTCCTGTTCATGCATCGATGCGCGGATTCTCCCGGAATCCTCACGACACTGCTTCCGCAGACAGGACATTTATCCGGTATATGATATCTCTTGAGCTCTTTCTTTCTTTTCTCCTTAAGGACTTCGACGACCTCGGGTATCACCTCGCCCGCTCTCTGCACCATCACATGGTCGCCCACGCGGACATCTTTTCTGTCAATTTCATCCTGGTTATGAAGAGTGGCGCGCCTTACAACAACCCCGCGCAAATCCACCGGCTTAAGCGCCGCGACAGGAGTTACAACCCCTGTCCTTCCAACACTGGCCAGAATATCTTCTATGACCGTTTCCTTCTGCTCCGGCGGGTACTTATATGCGATCGCCCATCTTGGCTCCCTTGCGGTGGACCCAAGCTTCTTTTGATCTTCAAGGTCGTTCACTTTCACTACGATGCCGTCTATTTCATAAGCAAGTTCATCGCGCTTCGATCCCCAGGAGGCAATGAACTTTTTCACTTCTTCAATGCCTTTGCAAAGCCTGAAATGCGCATTCACCTTGAACCCTATATTATTTAAGTAGCGCAGAAGTTCCAACTGTGTTCTGACCTTCGCGTCCGGGATTGTCCCGAGTGGAATCGAGGGAGAATAATAAAAGAAAATATCGAGAGGCCGCTGCGCCGATATTTTCGGATCAAGCTGCCTTAAGCTTCCCGCAGCTGCGTTCCTGGGATTGGCAAATTTCTGTTCCTCGTTTAAGATCCTCTCTTCATTCAACCCGATGAAATCTTCATACGGTAGGAACGCTTCTCCGCGGACTTCGGCATCGATGCTCCTATCAAGCTTCAAGGGAACAGACCTTATGGTCTTAAGGTTCTGCGTTATGTCCTCGCCCGTTACTCCGTCGCCGCGCGTTGACCCTGTCAGGAATTTCCCGCCCTTATATTCAAGCGATACGGCAAGGCCGTCCATTTTGAGCTCGCATACATACTCTATTTTATCTTTGCCTAGGCCGGCACGGACCCTTTTATCAAAAGCTTCGAGTTCCTCAAAATTGAACGCATTGCCGAGCGATAACAAAGGGAATTTGTGGGCCACAGGCTTGAATGCTTTTACGGGTGAGCCGCCGACCCTCTGTGTGGGCGAATCTAAGGATATCAGATCTGGATTTTCTTTTTCAAGCGCCTCAAGCTTCCTGAAAAGCTTGTCATATTCGGCATCGGATATCTCCGGCTTATCAAGGACATAATAAAGGCGATCGTGACGCCGTATTTCCTCGCGAAGTTCCTCTATCTGTTTTTTAATTTCGGACATTGATCAACTCGCTATTTTCCCCTCAAGCAGCCCCCTGTTGTGCAGCTTGAATACCTGCTCCAGCGTCAGGGCATTATCAATAGAAAAATCGCCAGATCTGACCCTCGTAAGTTTGGACATGTGAGCGCCGCAGCCGAGCTTCGATCCGATATCCGCGCAAAGCGTCCTGATATATGTCCCTTTCGAGCAGGAGACCACAAAACTCGCCTTCTCTCCCTCAAGCGATCTAAGCTCAAGCTTGTGTATCGTTATCTTGCGGGGAGCGCGATCAACTTCTATGCCTTTGCGCGCAAGTTCATATAATCTTTTCCCTTTATGATGAATGGCGGAATACATCGGCGGGACCTGTTCTATCTCTCCGACAAATTGGCACATGACATCCCGAAGTTTCTGCTCGGTAACATGGGGTTCTTTTCTTGATGTGATCCTGCCTGTTGAATCAAGAGAATCCGTCTCGATCCCAAAGGTCATTTCGGTTTCATATTCTTTGATGGAGGATTCGAATTCTTTGGCTTTTTTCGTGAACTTTCCAAGAAGAACGACCAAAACCCCTTCCGCCATGGGATCAAGCGTTCCCGCGTGGCCGGCTTTTGTTCTTGTCAGCATGTGTATCGCGTTGACCGCCGAAAAAGAGGTCATGCCCTTGGGCTTGTTCAGTATCAATAATCCGTGCATGCTACTTGATCACTTTGAACACTTCAGCCAACACTTTCTCTTTAACGTCTTCCAATGTTCCCTGAATTACCGTTCCCGACGCTCTTATGTGGCCGCCTCCGCCGAGCTGCCGCGCGATCCGGGAAACGTTCACGGTGAATTTCGATCTGAAGTTGACCTTTATCCCGTCCGCTTCTTCGCGGAAAAGGACCGCCACTTCCACGCCTTTTATGGTGCGTATCTGGTCAACAAGGCCTGTCAGATCCTCGCTCTTTGCCCCCAGGGAATCCATCAGCTGTTTTGGAAGGACCGTCCATGCAACTTTCCCGGACTGAGAAGTCTCCATCCTGTACATGGCGGCGCCAAGTATCCTTACGGAAGAAAGGGTCTTTGCCTCGTACACGGCCATCGAGATCCTGCTTATTTTAGCTCCCGCCCTTGCAAGCTCCGCCGCGACATCAAAAGTTTCAGCGGTAGTGTAATCATACCGAAAGTTGCCGGTATCCGTCATTATGCCGGTATACAGGCAGGTCGCGACGTTCTTTGTTATCTTGATCCCCATTTTCTTGAAAAGTTTGAACAAGGCTTCCGAAACTGAGGATATCTTTTCAATGAGATTGATATCACCGAATTCCGCGTTGTCAGGATGATGGTCAATATTGATGACCGTGCTTCCCAAAGCCCTGAGATCGATCCCGTTACCCGTTCTTTTGCTGTCGCCGCAGTCAACTGCTATGGCGAGATCGAATTTTCCCTGATCCAATGAATTTTTCACTTTGCCCGATTCCGGAAGGAATTTATAGACCTCGGGGATCTGATCCCTGCAATACATCGTAACTTTCTTGCCCATCCCCTTCAACACAATATACAGCGCCGTCATCGACCAGATGGCATCGCCGTCAGGGTCCGTGTGCGTCAATATTATCGCTGTCTTAGCGTTTTTTACCGCTTTTATTACTTCCTGCATTTTTCCTCTTTTCTTTTTCACTTGTACCTTTTACCTCTTCCGTTTCCTTATGCAGCTTATTGATTATCTCGAACACCCTCGCACCCTTCTCTATTGAATCATCCTGCCTGAAAATTATCTCGGGAACGTCGCGAAGCTGGAGCCGGCAGCTCAGTTCTCTGCGGACGAATTTGGTAGCCGAAAAAAGCGCGGCCATGGTGGTTTTCTTTTCATCGGGGGTCCCGAATATGCTCACATATATCTTCGCGTTCTGAAGGTCGCTGCCGATATCCACTGCAGTGACAGATGTGAATCCTATGCGGGGATCGCTAAGCTTTCTCGTAATGATGTCGCTTACTTCGTGCTTGATAAGTTCCGCCACCCTGTCCGCTCTTGTCATTACAGTTTCCTTGCGGCCGTCCTTACTTCAAAACACTCGATCACGTCTCCATCGACAAAATCAGTGTATCCCGGGACCGAGACGCCGCACTCAAACCCCGTCTGCACTTCCTTTGCGTCTTCCTTAAACCTTTTAAGGGAGTCAAGCCGCCCTTCATAGAGCTGCTTTCCTTCTCTCAATACCCTTATGTAAGCGCCTCTTTGGATCTTCCCGTCCTTAACAATGCATCCCGCAATAACGCCCACTTTCGAGTATTTGAAGAGGGCCTTCACCATTGCGTGCCCGAGAATGACCTCTTCTTTTACCGGCTCAAGCAATCCCGTCATCGCGGCCTTAACGTCATCCGCAACCTTGTAAATGATATTGTATAATCTGGTATCCACACCCTTGTCATCGGCAAGGAGCTTTGCCCCTCCCTCATAAGACACATTGAAACCGATTATTATCGCCTTTGAAGCAAGCGCAAGCATGACATCACTCTCGGATATCCCGCCTGCTGCGTTATGGATGATGTTCACCCTTACATCAGCAGTGGTTAGGTTCTGAAGGAGGCTTTTTATCGCTTCGATCGAGCCCTGGACATCCGCTTTAAGTATTATGTTAAGGTCTTTTCTTATGCCTTCTTTAACCGTCCGCGAAAAATCCTCCAGAGAAAGGACTTTCCCCTTCATTTGTTTTGCCTGCTCGATCTCGAGCCGTTTTTTCTCTGAAAGCTTTCTGGCTGTCTGATCGTCGTGGACCACTCTGAAGACCTCTCCCGGCACAGGGACGCTCTCCGAGCCGAGAACCTCTACGGGCTGCGCCGGCAAGGCCTTTTTTATGTTCTTGCCGTTGTCATCGATCAATGCCCTTACTTTTCCCGAAACCCCTCCCACATAAAAAGTATCGCCGATCTCAAGGGTTCCGTTCCCTATAAGGACCGTCGCAACGGGACCTCTTCCTTTATCAAGTTTAGCCTCAACAATTATCCCTGTCGCCGATCTCAGCGGGTTGGCTTTTAATTCCTGTAATTCAGCGGTCAGAAGGATCATTTCGAGCAGCGCGTCGATACCCGTGCCCTGCTTGGCTGATATCGACACTACCACGGTCTTCCCTCCCCATTCTTCGGGGACCAATTCGTGCTCCGTCAGCTGCTTCTTTACGCGTTCAACGTCCGCTTCCGGCCTGTCTATCTTGTTTATCGCAATTATTATAGGCACGCTGGCAGCTTTCGCGTGATTTATGGCCTCAACTGTCTGGGGCATTATCCCGTCATCCGCGGCAACAACAAGAACAGCAATGTCCGCTACTTTCGCGCCCCTGCTTCTCAGCGCCGTGAAAGCTTCGTGACCCGGCGTATCAAGGAACGTCACTTTTTTGCCTTTAACTTCCACCTGGTACGCCCCGATATGCTGTGTGATCCCGCCGTGTTCGGTGGCGATAACGTTCGTTTTCCTTATCGCATCAAGAAGTTTCGTTTTTCCGTGGTCAACATGTCCCATTACAACGACTATCGGCGGCCTGTGCACAAGATGAGCGGCTTCTTCCTTCTGGACAGCTACTGCGGCGCCTTCTTCTTTCACTTGGGATATCACTTCAACGCCGAAAACCTTCGCGACCTCTCTAACGACATTGATGTCGACCCTCTGGTTTATCGTTGCCATTACCCCAAGCCTCATCAGTTCTTTTATGACACTGCCTGGTCTTGTTTCAAGTTTTTCGGACAACTCTTTAACATTAATATCACCGAATATGATTATCGATTTTTTTGGGGGGGCTTTTATTTCGACTGCAGCCGCTGCTTCTTTGCTTGGCGCTTCTTCAACATCTTCCGCCTTTTTCTCTTCTTTCACCTCTGGCTCTTTTAGCTCTTCTTTCTTCTTCCCCTGGGATAAAAGCTCTTTAACGGCCTTTGTGTCTTCTTCGCTTATAACGCTGGCCGAAGTCTTTGCAGAAACCCCAAGATCCTTCAGGGTAGCTAAAAGATCCTTCGGATCTATCTTAAGGTCTTCCGCAAGCTTCGATACTTTTATTCCTTTTTTCGCTGCCAATTATCCTCTACCCCTCTTTTTCAGCATCTTCCTTTTTTGTCTTTTTTTCTTCTTTCACTTCTTCAACATCTTCCGCCTTTTTCTCTTCTTTCACCTCTGGCTCTTTTAGCTCCTCTTTTTTCTCCTCTTTTGCCTTTTTCAGCCCTTCTTCGGAAGCAATGTCTATTTTCCATCCGGTAAGCTTAGCAGCAAGCCTGACGTTCTGGCCTTCCTTTCCTATTGCAAGAGAAAGCTGGCTTTCTGGGACAAAAACGCACGCCATATTTTCGGCTTCATTGATCTCTATCTTCGATATCTTCGCGGGAGCAAGCGCGTTCAGGATATAGGTCTTTGTGTCTTCGCTCCACTCGATAACATCGATCCTCTCGTTCCCGAGCTCCTTCACGATATTCTGTATCCTGGCGCCCATATGGCCGATGCAGGTCCCGACAGCTTTTACGTTAGCATCCTTTGACATTACGGCGACCTTCGCCCTCCTGCCCGGTTCCCTGCAAATGCCCTTTATTTCTATCGTACCCTGCAGTACCTCAGGGATCTCCAGTTCGAAAAGCTTTTTCAGGAAATTCGGATGCGCCCGGGAGATCGATATAACGGGACCCTTAGGGGTTTTCCTTGTTTCCAGTACAAGCACTTTTATCCTGTCCTTCGGCCTGTAATTCTCACCGGGGATGCTTTCCGAGAAAGGAAGAAGCGTTTCAACCTTGCCGAGATTTATCAAATAGCCGTTAATTTCTTTTCTTTGAACGATCCCGCCCAGCAATTCGCCCTGCTTCTTCACATATTCCTCGTAAGCCCCTTCTTTTTCCGCTTCCCTTATCCTCTGGATAATGACCTGTTTCGCAGTTTGAGCCGCAAGGCGTCCAAAATCGGACGGGGTAACATCTATCTTTATCTCTTCCCCCACTTTCGCGCCTTTCTTGAACTTTACCGCTTCTTTTTTGGATATTTCCAGAAGATCGTCCTTTGCTTTCATAACAACGGTCTTTCTTGAAAGTATCTTAAATGTACCGTCCTCTTCGATCTCTGATTCCAGGTTTTCAGCATGCATCAGCTTTTTCTTTGAAGCGGAAAGGAGCGCTGCAGCCACGGCCTCCATCAGGACCTTTTTATCCACATTGCGCTCTTTCTGTATCTCTTCGAGCACCTTATTAAATCCTTCTATCTTTATCATGAAAATCAACCCTCCAGAACTTCCTTAAATAAAAAAGAGTGGCGTTTTTCCACTCTCTGCAAAACACTATCTTTTTCCTCTTAGCCGAACAAATATAACACAAAAGACATCTTTTGGCAAGCCCCCGCCAAGCCCCTTCAAAACAGTGAAATTTCCTAAAAAAGATACTGATAAAAAGATGGCAGTTTTAATGAAAGGAAGAAAAGGAAAATGACAAGAATATAACAAATAATCCCCGAAAAAAAAGGCCCCCGAAAGTCGTTTTTGGAGAAGAGGCATAAGTAATTTACTGCTCAGTTAAAATCCTATACAATGAAGGAACTAAAATAAAGGGGGATAAAATGGGCGGGTTAAAGATAACTTCCGATCTGATAAAAAGGGACCCTGTTTCGCTTAAACATTCACCGATAAAGCTTGATCATCGGAGATTCGGCACGTTCAATGGCGGACACATCACCGAACATCCTGAATTCAATAATAAGGCAAAACAGGTCGCCAAATTGCATGATCTTCTGCTGAAAGGCACCAGCGATCTTTTAAAGGACGGGAATGTCGTCATGACCGGCTGGAAAACCGAAAGTCCGTTCATCCCCGACAGCGAGATCGATGCGATAGAATCCGCGGCAAAAAAACTGGCATCCGATATCGATGATTTCTGGTCCGTGGGGATAGGCGGATCATACCTCGGCATACGCGCCACCATAGAAGCCGTAAAAGGCAGCTTGGAACTTTTCAACATGCTCTCAAAGGAAGAACGAAGCGGAGTTCCCAGGATATTTTTCCTCGGGCAGAACATGGACCCCGCTTATACCGCGAACGTCCTTGCGCTTATGAAAGGAAGGAAAGTCGGCGGCAATGTGATCTCCAAGTCGGGAGGGACAGTTGAGCCAGCAATAGCTTTCGCCATCATCAAGGACCTTATGGAAAAAAGCTATTCGCCAGATGAAGCGGCAGAAAGGATAATCGCGATAACAGATGCCAGGAAGGGCTCTCTCAGGAAGCTTGCCGAAGAGAAAGGATACAAGACTTTCTCAGTGCCCGACAATGTAGGCGGAAGATATTCGGTCACCTGCCCTGTCGGCCTATTCTCTCTCTCCGCTGCGGGAGTTAACATAAGGGATTTTATTGCCGGCACCCGATTTGCAGAAGAGCAGACAAGAAAACTTCCGTTCGAAAAGAACATCGCAATGAATAGGGCAGTAATGCGTTACCTTGCCCACAAATACCTGAACAAGGACATTGAGGTCGCTTCCACGGGAATATATGATCTTAGAAGCGTCACTTCATGGATGCAGCAGCTCGGGCCCGAAAGCGAAGGCAAGAACAACGAGGGGATCTGGATATCACCCGAATACTACACCGAAATGGCGCATGCGAACGGCCAGATGATCCAGATGGGCAAGAGAAACATGTTCGAGACATTCATAATGGTGGAAGATCCGGGAATTGACGTTGTAATCCCCGGCAAAGGCACTCCTGTTGAATATCTTGATAATAAGACTCTCCATTTCGCCAACACGGCTTTCATAGAGGGCTTGCGTGACGCACATTACGAAGGCGGCGTTCCCGTGATGAGCTATGTACTTCCGGACCTTTCGGCTTTCACTCTGGGGATGTTCTTTCAATACGAAATGAACACTATCGCCCTCAGCGGGTTGCTGCTCGATCAAAATCCGTTCATTCAGCCGGGCGTCCAGCTTTACAAAGACATCGCTAACATAAAGAGCGGAAAACCCGGCACTGAAAAAGCTCTCAATGATATAAAACGTAATGAATCCAACTTAAATCCGAAATTCATCCTGTAATCAGCCTCTTTAAATACAAAAAGGCCCCGATAATAATATCGAGGCCTTTCTCTTTTAAATCTTGAACGGGAACTGCGTTACATCATCCCTTCTCCGTAACCGCCTCCGCCGGGCATTGCAGGCATTTCCTTTTTCTCTTCCGGCTTTTCCGCGACAAGCGCTTCGGTCGTAAGAAGCATCGCCGCTATGCTTGCGGCATTCTGAAGCGCCGATCTTGTAACCTTCACCGGGTCAACGATGCCCGCTTTGAGCATGTCCGTATATTTAAGTGCCTGAGCGTCAAATCCCAATCCGAGCTTTTCCTTTTTGATGTAATCAACAACAACAGAGCCTTCCCATCCCGCATTGCTCGCTATCTGCTTCAGAGGTTCTTCCAGCGACTTTCTGACTATCGAAGCCCCTACTCTTTCATCGCCTGTAAGAGTGCCTTCAAACTTCTCGAGCGCCGGCATGATGTGGATCAGGGTGCTTCCGCCTCCCGGGATGATCCCCTCTTCTATCGCAGCCCTTGTCGCTGACAGAGCGTCCTCTATCCTGTGCTTTTTCTCTTTCAGTTCGGTCTCCGTTGCCGCTCCGGCTTTTATCACTCCAACCCCGCCGGAAAGCTTTGCCAGCCTCTCCTGAAGTTTTTCCTTGTCATATGAAGAATCAGACGCCTCGATCTCTTTTTTTATCTCGGAGATCCTTGCCTTAAGTGCTTCTTTTGCCCCGGACCCCTCTATGATCGTGGTCTTTTCCTTCTCGATGATGACTTTTTTTGCCTTTCCGAAGAATGTATCCTGGATATTCTCAAGAGTGAAGCCTTTCTCCTCGGATATGACCTCTCCTCCGGTGATTATCGCTATGTCATCCAGCATTGCCTTTCTTCTGTCGCCGAAACCGGGAGCTTTTACCGCAACGCAGTTAAGCGTTCCTCTCAGCTTGTTCACAACAATGGTAGCAAGCGCCTCGCCTTCTATCTCATCCGCAATGATAAGGAGCGGCCTGCTTGCCTGGACGACTTTTTCAAGGGTCGGAAGAAGATCTTTCACGGCGCTTATTTTCTTGTCCGTGATCAATATATAACAATCTTCAAGGATGGCTTCCATTCTTTCCCTGTCCGTTATCATATATGGGGAAGCGTATCCTTTGTCGAACTGCATGCCCTCAACGACATCCAGGGTTGTCTCGATCCCTTTTGATTCTTCAACGGTTATGACCCCGTCCTTGCCAACCTTCTCCATTGCGTCAGCTATCAGCTTCCCGATCTCAGGATCGTTGTTGGCTGAAATGGTCGCAACATCGGTGATCGCTTCCTTGTCCTCCACCGGCTTGCTCTTTTTCTTCAACTCTTCAACGGCAACTTTTATCGCTTTCTCTACCCCGCGTTTCAACGCCATCGGGTTCGCACCTGAAACAACGTTCTTAAGCCCTTCCTTGAATATTGCGTGTCCCAACACCGTTGCTGTCGTTGTACCGTCCCCGGCAATATCATTCGTCTTTGACGCGACTTCCTTTAAAAGCTGCGCGCCCATGTTCTCAAACGGGTCCTCAAGGTCTATCTCCTTCGCTATGGTCACGCCGTCATTTGTGATCGTCGGCGAACCCCATTTTTTCTCCAGCACTACGTTCTTTCCCCTGGGCCCCAGAGTAGCCCTTACCGCCATCGCCACTTTATTAACGCCTCGCTCAAGCGCCCTCCACGCCTCATCATTGAATAACATCTGCTTTGCTGTCATTTTTATCTATCCCTCCTTTAACCTTTTATCGCGAGAATATCCTTCTCGCTCAAAATAACATATTCTTCGTTCTCGATCTTTACTTCCGTTCCGCCGTATTTGGAATAAATGATCTTATCCCCTATCTTTACCTCGAGCGGAAATCTCTGCCCGTTGCTTATCTCACCCGTCCCTACCGCGATAACGGTCCCTTCCTGCGGCTTTTCTTTCGCCGAATCAGGAAGAACTATCCCTGATTTTGTCTTCTCTTCCGCAGGCTCCGGCTTTACTATAACCTTGTCCCTTAACGGCACCAATTTCTTTGCCAAATGAATCCCTCCTTTTTTTGAACAATTAGCAATCAAACAAGACGAGTGCTAATTATACAGATACCCCAAAAAGTTGTCAAGAGGTTATTTTGTGATATACTTTGGAATATGATAGTAGGCGTGGATCTTGGCGGGACGAAAATACTGACCGCTCTTGCTGACTCTGAAGGCAAGATGATATCCTCTGTCAAGATCGACACGCAGGCGGATCTCGGCCCGGATAAGGTAATAGCGAACATGATCAGATCGATCATTCTTGTCGCAAAACAGGCGAAGATCCCGATGTCAAGGATATCCAAGATCGGCATCGGCGCTCCGGGACCGATACTGGGACACGCCATCATTGTCTCCCCTCCCAATCTTCCGGGCTGGACAAACGTCAACATAAAATCCCTGCTTCAAAAGAAGCTAAAGAAACATATATATATTGAAAATGACGCCAACGCCGCAGCGTTGGGCGAATTGCTTTTTGGCGCCGGCAAAGGATTCAGGAATCTTGTTTACATTACTATAAGCACGGGGATCGGCGGCGGCATCATAATCAACCGTCAGATATATACAGGCGCCCTCGGTACGGCCGGAGAAATAGGCCATATGGTGATAGATCCAAAAGGCCCAAAGTGCGGCTGCGGCAATCGCGGCTGCCTGGAAGCCCTTGCTTCCGGCCCGGCAATAGCAAAAATGTCGGGACAGAAGAACGCCCTGCAAACTGAGCTTGCGGCTAAAAAAGGCAACAAAAAATCCCAAAATGCCATTAATGCCGCGGCAAAATCTATCGGAATAGGCATTGCCAACATCAATAACATATTGAACCCGGACATTTTCGTCATAGGCGGCGGCGTTTCGAACATGGGAAGTCTTTTGCTGACCCCGGTGAAAGCATGGGCAAAGCAATATTCGATGGAAGCATCCAGAAAATCCCTGATAATTGTTCCCGCAAAGCTAAAAAATAACGCGGGCGTAATGGGCGCGATAGCCGCCTGCATGCGGAGTTACGAATAAGGTTATGATAGTAATTATCGATTATGGCATGGGTAACCTGAGGAGCGTGGAAAAGGCACTTGTTAAATTAGGCCATCAGGCAATCGTCACCAAGGACAAGAACGCCATAAAAAGCGCTTCCGGAGTAGTGCTTCCGGGCGTGGGGGCATTTGACGCCGCGATCTCGGAGCTAAGGGCATCCAACCTTGAAGGCGCAATAATCGAGGAAATAGGCATGGGAAAACCCTTTCTGGGAATATGCCTGGGACTCCAGCTTTTATTCAATGAAAGCGAGGAGGGATCCCTTAAGGGATTCGGCATTTTGCCAGGCAAGGTAAAAAGGTTCAATTTCAAGCCTCCCCTTTCGTCACGATTGAAAGTGCCCCAAATGGGCTGGAACTCAATAAATATCAAAAAACAGGCGCCTTATTATGAAGGCGTGGAGAACGGCTCAATGATGTATTTCGTACATTCCTATTATGTTGTTCCGGATGACGAATCAATAATAGCGACAACAACGGAATACGGCGCGGATTTCTGCTCATCCCTGGTCAAGAACAACATATTCGGGGTCCAGTTCCACATAGAGAAGAGCGGCGAAGCGGGGCTGAAGGTCCTCGATAACTTCGCAAGGACGTGTAAGGCAAAATGACAAAATCCCAATTTCAAATGACAAATAAATGTAAAAAATCCTAATGACAAATTAATGTTTATGTGTTCCTTGTGTTTGTTTGGTCATTTGTTATTTTGATCTGGTTTCTTTGTCATTTGTAATTTGACATTTGTCATTATAAGGAGTTTTAAATGTTTGATATCATACCGGCAGTTGACATACTCGACGGGAAATGCGTTCGGCTTTTCCAGGGAAAATTCGACGCCGAAACCGTCTATTCAAACAGTCCGCTTGAGGCCGCCCAAAGATGGGTGGCCTTGGGGGCAAAATGGATGCACCTCGTGGACCTGAACGGAGCCAAGACCGGCTTCCAGGAAAATCTGGAGGTCATCAGAGAAATAGTCGAGTCATTTAAGATCAATTTCGAGGTCAGCGGCGGAGTAAGGACGATAGAAACGATAGAATTCCTGCTCGCCTGCGGAGCTAAAAGAGTGATAATCGGAACAAGGTCGGTCATCGACAAACACTTCGTCAAAAGCATTACGGCAAAATTCGGCGGCAAGATCGCCGTTGGAGTTGACGCTTCGGGCGGACGCGTGGCAACGGACGGATGGACACACGTCACTGATATTGAAGCAAAAACTTTTGCTAAAGACCTTCAGGATATGGGAGTAAAGAAGATAATCTTCACGGACACTTCAAGGGACGGAGCATTAAAGGGCCCGAATTTTGAGGCCATCGAAGACCTGGCAAATTCAATACAGATCCCCATGATCGCATCGGGCGGGATAACTTCCATTGATGACATCAAGAGATTGAAGAACATCGATGGAGTGGAAGGCTGCATAATCGGCAAGGCTCTTTACGAGGGAAAGATCTCTCTTGAAGATGCTCTTAAAATACAGTAAAATCATACATTCCAGGCCCTAAATACGAAAAAAATAATAATATGATCACATCAAACCATAAAGAACTGAATAAATGGATAAGACAGATGGCAGCGCTGTGTCATCCGGACCGCATCGTATGGATAGACGGCTCTGAAGAACAAAAACATCGGCTTACAAGGGAAGCCGTTGCCACCGGCGAAGTGGCGGAGCTGAACCAAGAAAAACTTCCGGGATGCCTTTATCACAGGACAGCACTTAACGATGTCGCAAGAACAGAGCATTTGACCTACATCTGCACAAAAAAACGGGAAGACGCGGGCCCCACAAATAACTGGATGTCCCCCGCTGACGCCTATGCAAAGGCAAAAAACTATTTCAGGGGTTCCATGAAGGGAAGGACAATGTACGTTATCCCCTTTTCTATGGGGCCGGTAGGATCGCCTTTCAGCAAGATAGGCATTGAACTTACCGACAGCATTTACGTTGTATTGAATATGTTGATAATGACAAGGGCAGGCAAGTCGGTCATTGAAAAGCTCGGCACGGACGGAGAATTCACAAAAGGGCTTCACAGCAAAGCGGACCTTGATGTCAACAAAAGGCTTATCCTTCATTTTCCGGAAGACAACGCGATATGGAGCGTGGGTTCCGGCTACGGCGGCAACGTCCTTCTCGGAAAGAAATGCCTGGCCTTGAGGATAGCCAGCTATATGGCAAAGGAAGAAAACTGGATGGCTGAGCATATGCTCATTATGGGAATAGAGGACCCTAGCGGTTACATTGGATATATTGCCGCGGCCTTTCCTTCTGCCTGCGGAAAAACGAATCTTGCCATGCTCGTTCCGCCAAAGGGCTTAATGGTAAAAGGATACAGAATATGGACGGTCGGCGACGATATCGCCTGGATGAAAGTGGATACAGACGGTTCTCTTTGGGCAATAAACCCTGAAAAAGGATTTTTCGGGGTAGCCCCGGGCACAAAC
>JBDRDU010000068.1:0-2040 GCA_043820455.1 bacterium
GACAAAAAGGGTCCTCACCGCAAGGTTGAACTGGATGATAAATAAAAAGAAAGCTCTCCTCCCCCTTCCCGAGCCGGTCCTTAAAACTTACAGGGGAATGAATATCCCTGTCTGCGAACCGACCCAGCTGGGAAATGAAAAGAAATATGTCAAAGCATGCATGGACACCAACTGGATCTCATCAAAAGGCGCTTATATCTCAAAGTTTGAGTCGATGTTTGCACGAAAAGTCGGAGCCGGATATGGCGTTGGGGTACTGAACGGCACGGTCGCCCTGCACCTGGCCCTTGCCGCGCTTGATATCGGTCCGGGTGATGAGGTCATTATCCCGACCTTTACAATGATAGCCACCCCGAACTCTGTGCGATATACAGGAGCAAGCCTGGTACTTGTTGATTCGGAGCTTAAGACCTGGAACATCGACGCGTCAAAGATCGAAGAAAAGATCACAAAAAGAACAAAAGCTATCATGCCTGTCCATACTTACGGCCATCCCTGCGACATGGACCAGATAATGAGATTGGCGAAAAAATATAAGTTATACGTCATTGAGGATGCGGCGGAAGCTCACGGAGCAATATACAAAGGCAAAAAGATCGGCTCCATTGGGAACGCCGCCTGCTTCAGCTTTTACGCAAATAAGATCATAACGACCGGCGAAGGCGGCATGGTCACGACCAATGATAAAAAGCTCGCCGAAAAAATGCAGCTGCTCAAGAATCACGCTTTCTCGCACGAGCGGCATTTCTGGCACAAGCTTCTGGGATTCAATTACAGGATGACCAATATTCAGGCCGCGATAGGGCTCGCCCAGACCGAGAATTTCGAAAAGCTGGCCGGCAAAAGGATCCATAACGCCATGCTCTACAATTCATTGCTAGGCGACGTCGAGGAAATAACGCTTCCTCCTTCGACCAGAGGGATCAAGAATGTTTACTGGATGTACGGTATATTATTGAAGGACTGGAGCAAAGTCACAAGGGATACCCTGAGATATGAACTTGCAAACAGGGGAATTGAAACAAGGACTTTCTTCATTCCCATCCATCTGCAACCCATATACAGGGGCTGGTTCAAGGGAAAATATCCGAATTCGGAATATCTCTGCACGAACGGATTATATCTGCCATCCTCCACATCTCTTACGGAAAAACAGGTCCGCTATGTCGCAGGAACTTTAAAAGAGATATTCGCAAAACGAAGATGATACCCGCAGCGACAATACTTCCCGAAGGCTCTCTTCACCCACATCCAAGACAGGGAGCCACGCAAACAGGCGTTGAGGAAGTCGCCAAGAGATTCAAAAAATACACCCCTTACGTCTTTTCGTCGTATCTGAAAGAAAAACCCTCCATAGAATCGATCGGCGGCGTCTGGCAGTACAGGATAAGGACCGATCCCTTGGACAAGTTATTTTTCCCGTTTTATACCTTAAAGCCCCCCTATTATCTTTACGCGTATAAAATAGCGCAATTGATAAGCAAGCTTGATATTCGGATAGTTCACGTAAGGAACCGGCCGCTTTATATGCCCTTTCTAAGATATATGCTGGACAATAAAGTGAAACTGATCCTTCATGAACACAACCAGAACATCGCGGATACCCTTTCAAAAAAACAGGCCGTCGAAGTGTTTGAGGCAATAGACGCCTATGTTGCCGTAAGCAAGGCCACATATGATCTTGAGATCACAGACAAATATCCTCAATACAAAGACAAAAGCCATGTGATATTGAACGGAGTGAATCTGGACAGGTTCAGGCCGGTATGGGAACAGAAAGATAAAGCCGCCGCCCTTAAGGCCAAATACGGGCTCACCGGTTCAAAGGTCGTGCTTTTTGTCGGGGCAATAAGAGAAAGAAAAGGCATTCACTTCCTGCTTGACGCCGTTAAACTAGTGATAAAAGACCATCCCGAAGTAAAGCTTGTCATTGCCGGCGGCGACAAGGACAATCTTGAGGCCAAAGACACCTTTGCGCGGAAACTAACAGCCGAAGCTTCCAAGTTCAAAGAGAACGTGATCTTTACAGGATACCTTCCT
>JBDRDU010000069.1:0-8704 GCA_043820455.1 bacterium
TTTGCCTACTGGGACGGATTTTAGCTGCCCTCAAAAAAACACTGCTAATATCCTGAAAACAATGGTGGGCAGTACAGGGATCGAACCTGTGACCTCTTCGGTGTCAACGAAGCATTCTACCACTGAACTAACTGCCCTCCCCAAAAAACCTCAAACTTCAAACATCAAAATCCCAAAATATTTTAAGGCGCAGGCCGGAATCGAACCGGCGTATAACTGTTTTGCAGACAGTTGCCTTACCGCTTGGCTACTGCGCCCTAATTACTAACCTTACCGCTTGCTTGCCCGCCTGCCTGCCTTTGGCATGGCCTCTGGCGAGGCTACTGCGCCAATCAACGAGACAGGTAGTATATCACGAAGCGAAATATAGTATCAAGAAGCTCAAGCTGGCAGCGTTTGCTTTTTTTCTTCTCAACACAAAAATCTCTTCTTACTTTCTTTTGCTTGACCAAAAGTCGTTCCTTAGGCAGATCCGCCTCAGGCGGAAAAGTAACAAAGAAAGGTCAAGGCGGTTTCGAACACCCCTCCCGCTTCGCTCGCTGGACGCTCGCTCGCTTCGGCCTTTCCCCGCAGGCACCCGCGACCCCTTGCTCGTGGACATCGCAAAGGCCCACCTTCTCATGAATTGTGTCTGCTTCGCACAATTATATTACTTAAGGTAAAACACAATTCATTCGCCTCCTCCCTTGGACGAAACCGCCTTCTAATGCATATCTAAGTTAATTGGAAGAAAACAAAGCAAAGGAACGCCAGCGGTTTTGTTCCGCCCTTACTTGTAATTGGCCCCACGGCGGAACAAAAGGGAGGGGGTGAGCGGGTTTAGGAGCGAACAAGGGGGCGGTGGTACGGGCGCACTCGCTGGCGGGGTTCTTAGGGCGGAGCCCTAAGTGGTTTTTTCTTACTTTTTTGCCATCAAAAAAGTAAGAAAGATAAGCGGGCTATGGGATTCGAACCCACGACCTTCTGCTTGGGAAGCAGACATTCTACCGCTGAACTAAGCCCGCATTAATCCACGACATATTAACAAATTTTAAAAACTTATTCCATTCAATTTAATGCCGCCACTTTACCTGAGGTTCAGAACCTTCAGAACTTCGGGGCTTACCGGCACGCCTCTTTTTCGGATCTCCGCAACATAATGTTTGGCCAGCGCAAGTTCGTTTTGAGCGTAATAATAAGCCGCCAAATGCCTGCAGGCGTCAACGTGATCAGGGTTGATCTCAACGGTCTTTTTCCATTGTGCTTCAGCTTCTTTCGATCTGCCTTGTTTAAAATACAGTAATCCGAGATTGTAATGAGCGTTATCATAAAGAGGATTTACGGCCAGCTCTTTAATGAATTCATTTTGGGATTCTGTGAACCTGTTCTTATTCATATATATCAGGCCCAGATTGTTATGCGCCATAGGTTCCGAAGGATTCAATTCAAGGGCTTTTTTATATTCCAGCTCGGCTTTATCCGGCGTCCCGTCCAAATAATACATGGCGCCGAGATTGCGGTGGGCCATAGGGTGATGCGGCGATGTCCTGACGGCGTTTTCCCAGAAACTTATCCTGTTCTTGAAATTATCAAGATGAGCGAAAGTTAAAAAGGAAAAGATCACTATGACCAGCATTGCTGACATTATTGGGCCCTTATTCCGCAGATCAACGCCTTTTATTAGACCGGTTTCCAGCAGAATCATCATAAGACCGATCATCGGCAGATATGTCCTGTGCTCGATAAAGCCCGCTATTGTGCCAGGATTAGGCTTGATGAACGCGGGCAATAAGAAAAGGAGGAACCAAAGCAAACCGAAAATAATATGATTGTAACGCCTTTCTTTTGTCAGAAGCAAAGCTGTCAGACTAACTATTATCGCAACGATGCCATAAATAAAGCTCGTGTCCTGTATGATAGGCAATACCGATAAATTGAACGGCAAAAGCATCTTGCCCGTGAACTGGACCAAGGCCGGAAGATTGAGCCATAAGGACCTTATCATGTCGAAAATGGTCATTTTGATCGGGTTCATTATTGCTGCCTGCCGCATTAAAAACCAGGAACACAACACTGCGAACCAGCCTGCGGCCAGGATCTTTTCATTGAAAGAGAACAACGCCTCTTTGTTCATAAAACGAAGATAAAAACCACAAAGCAATATGAGGGCCACGGCGCTTTCTTTGGTAAATATCGCCAGCGCCCAAAAGATCATGTGGAACAAATAATAGCGCCATCTTCTTGTTTCCATAAAACCCAAAAACGAAATAAAAGCCGAAAGCACAAAAACTGCCAATAAAGGATCGTTCCTGCCCGGTATCCAGGCAACGGCCTGCGTCAATACCGGATGAACAGTGAATATGATTGAAAAGATGAAAGAAAGATCTCTCCTGTATTTCAATTTTACGAACAGAACAAACACCAAGATCGAAGCTATAAGGTGAAGGAGAATGTTGGTCAGGTGATAGAAGAACGGATTAAGTCCTCCCATCTGAGCGTCCAACATGAAAGACAAGGTGAGCATGGGACGGTAATAGGTTTCCGGAGCATGGAGCACATGGAAAACGCTTTGCGTGAAGATCCTGGGGAAGTTCGCTATGTCCTTCAGGAAAAAGAAATTGTCTATTATCAGGCTGTTATCGTCAAAATAAACGAAATTAAAGAACAATGACTTGAAATAAAGAAGGGAGCCTATGATGGCTATCCAGGCGTAAGGACGCCATGAATTAAGGAATATCCCTGCAATGAGGTCTTCTTTATTTTTTATTGCCGCCATACCTGGCTCTTCTGAATAAATATGAAAAAGCCGTCCAAACGGTCTCGAGCCCGTATTTAACACTGGCAGCGAATTTAATGGTAGATGATCCCGGAGAATAGCGCACAGGGACAGGTATCTCCCCTATCCGATAGCCCTTGTCGATCACCTGGAACAATATCTGCGTGTCAAAGACAAAATCATCCGAATTACGGCTGAGATCGATCTTCTCGAGAACTTCCCTCTTGTAAGCCCTCATTCCCGTGTGCCACTCGGAAAGGTTCTGGCCGCTTACAAGGTTCTCAAGGAACGTAAGGAAGCGGTTGGCTATATATTTATACAGCGGCATCCCTCCCGCCAGGGTTTCCTGCCGAGTGCGGATGCGCGAGCCAAGCATAACGTCAAAATAATCGTTCTCTATAAAATAGACAAAGGGTTTTATAAGTTTAGGATCATATTGATAATCGGGATGGAGCATAACGATGATGTCCGCTTCGCGTTCCAGCGCGCATTTATAGCAGGTCTTCTGGTTCGCGCCATACCCTTTGTTCATTTCATGCTGATAAACGATCAAGCCCATGCTTTTTGCAAGTTTTACAGTGCTGTCATGGCTGTAATCGTCCACCAGTATGACCTCATCAACGACATCGCGCGGAATATCATCCACGGTCTGCTTTAAGGTTTTTTCGGCATTATAAGCCGGCAGCACTACGATAACTTTCGGATCAGGCATATGTTCAATTATACTATAGAACTTTGCGGCTGTCAGAGTGTTGATTTTATGCCCGGATTGAGGTATATTAAATATCTAAATGAAGCACCAGGAAATTGCCAAGGTTCTGGAGAACAAGAAAGTCGCCCCCGAACATTATCGAATTACTCTCGCAGCCCCCAGAATTTCAAGAGAATCTCTTCCGGGCCAGTTCGTAATGGTCAAGGCCGGCAACGGTAGCGATCCTCTCCTGAGGCGGCCTTTGAGCTTTAACAGGATAGATGGGGCAAAAGGGACCATAGATATCCTTTTTAAGGTCGTCGGCAGAGCCACAAGATCATTGTCTGAGATCGAGCCGGGAGAAGACCTTGATATCATCGGCCCGCTCGGCAACGGGTTCAATTTAGATACATCCAAGGATCTGGCCATCCTCGTGGGCGGAGGCGCCGGAGCAGCCCCATTATTGAGCCTGGCAAAAGCATTAAAAACCAAAGTCAAAGCCGTTTATGCTCTGCTAGGCGCGAACAACATCAATTCCGTTCTTTGTGAAGATGACTTCAAAGCGCTCGGGGCCGAGACGCTCGTCTCCACCGATGACGGGACCTACGGCATAAAAGGCCTGATCACGGATATACTGCTTGATGTCATCGGCTCAAAATTATCCCCTATCAATTCATGCATTTACGCGTGCGGTCCCAGGCCGATGGTAAAAGCGCTTGAAAGCATCTCAACACAGTACAAGATCCCCTGCCAGGTATCTCTTGAGGAATGGATGGCCTGCGGGTTCGGCTCATGCAACGGATGCGTTGTAAGCACAAAAAGCGGTTACAAAAAGGTCTGCTCTGACGGACCGGTATTCAATGCGGGAGAGCTCTTATGGCAAAGATAGCGGTGGATATCGCCGGAATAAAGATGAAAAACCCTGTAATGGTAGCATCGGGTACCTTCGGGAGCGGCAAGGATTACGCGGATTTTATGAACCTCGGCGATATCGGGGCTATTATCGCAAAGAGCATAACTCTGAAGCCCCGCGAGGGCAATCCGCCTCCAAGGATATGCGAAACGCCGTCAGGTATGCTGAACAGCATCGGGCTCCAAAACGCCGGCATCGACAGCTTCCTGAAAGAAGACCTCCCCTACCTTGCCAAGTTCAATGTCCCCTTTATCATCAACATTGCCGGAGAATCGGCAGATGAATATGCTCAGCTCGCAAAACGGTTAAATGATGTTCCCGGGATCTCAGGTATTGAGGTCAACATATCATGTCCCAATGTGAAGCAAGGCGGGATGCAGTTCGGCATTGATCCGAAATTGACTGCTGAAGTGATCGGCGCGGTGAAAAAGGCGACTAAACTGCCCGTTATCGCCAAACTTTCCCCGAACGTGACCGATATCAGGATAATCGCCAAAGCCGCGGAGTCCGCAGGAGCTGATGCGATATCCGCGATAAATACAATGCTTGGAATGGCTATAGATATCAACTCAAGAAGGCCAAAATTATCGATGGCAGTCGGAGGGCTTTCCGGCCCGGCGATCCGGCCGATAGCCGTCAGAATGGTCTGTGAGATATACAAGACGGTCAAAATTCCCGTTATCGGCATCGGCGGCATAATGAACGCGGACGACGCCATTGAATTCATTCTGGCCGGCGCATCAGCGGTACAGGTCGGTACCTGTAATTTTATTAATCCGAAAGCTGCAGCGGAGATCATTGAGGGCATAAAGAAATACCTCATAGCCAACAAACTGGAGAGCATAAAAGACATAGTCGGCCAAGTAAAGACAGGAACCTGCGACTAAACGTCGCGGTTCCAATTTTAGTTCATATAAGTAATTAAATGGGTCGGGCCCATTAGGTTAATAGGAGTCGCAAAAACGGAGCCGAGGCGTTTAGCCTCAGGCTCCTTAATTCGCGGGACAGATGAACAAACTCAAAACCATCAACTTCGATCTCGACAGCACCCTTTCCTGCGGGCAGGTTTTCAGGTGGCACCGGCACAACAACGGGTTCTGGTACGGCTTCATCAACGGCAAGATCGTTAAACTCAAACAACTGGGCGACTATATTTATTTTGACGGCCAGGCCGCAAGAGAGGACATCATCAAATATTTCAATCTCAAGATCAACTATAAAAAGATATTGGGCTCTATCGCCAAAGACCCTTTTATCAGGAAGGCTGTCAGGAAATATTACGGGCTTCGCATCATTAAGCAGGATCCCTTTGAATGCCTGATCTCATATATATTTTCATCCCAAAATAATATCCCGAGAATAAACAAGATCGCAGATGAACTGAGCAAAAGGACCGGCAAAAAGACCAGGTTCGAAGGACAGGATTATTTCGCATTCCCGCAATTGACCGATCTTAAAGGCTGCTGCCGTAAAGATATACATGCGTGCAGGCTCGGGTTCAGGGATAAATATCTGGATGACGCCGTGGGCAAATTATGTACCAAGGATGTGGACCTGAAAAAGATCGTTAAATTGCCTTATCAAAAGGCGAAGGAGGAGCTGTTAAAGATCAAAGGTGTCGGCAATAAAATAGCTGACTGCGTCCTGCTTTTCGCATTCAATAAATATGAGGCGTTCCCTGTTGATGTATGGATAGAGAGGGTCATGAAGAAATATTATAAAGGGAAAGACGGTTCATACTTCGGGAAATACGCCGGTTATGCCCAGGAATTCCTGTACGCTTATATCAAAAATATCTAATGCTTCTTGCTTAATACTTCTCTTGCGACTTCCCTGTCATCTATCTGGATCTTGACCCCCTTATAGTCCTGGAACCTTTCATGCCCCCTGCCGGCAATAACAACTATGTCATCCGGACATGCCAAGTGAAGCGCCTGCTCTATCGCGGTGCGCCTGTCCTCGATCTTAAGGTAATTTTTTCCGTATTCTCCCCCCGCCCCCACGACACCCGCCTCTATCTCGGCAATTATGCGGTCCGGCGGCTCTCCGTGAGGATCGTCGGTGGTTATATAAGTAAAGTCGGCCATTTTTACGGCAATGTCACCCATTACCGGACGTTTTGTCCTGTCCCGCTCTCCGGGACAGCCAAAAACAAGGATCAGCATTCCCTTTATCAAAGGCCTTACCGTTTCAAGCAGCCTGGTAAGGCTGTCGGGAGAATGCGCAAAATCAATGATGACTGGGAACTTTTGGCCGGCATTTATCCGCTCAAAGCGCCCGGGAATATATTTAAGCTCTTCGACCGCAACTTTCATCTGTTCGTAAGACAGCCCGAAAACCTTTCCGCAAAGAAGCGCGGCCATGATATTGTAAGCATTGTGGACGCCTATCAGGCTTGTGCCTATCTTGAACCGGCTGTCATGCGCTTCAAGATCGAATCTCATCTGGTCAAGAGTGCGATCGAAATTCGACGCTCTGAGATTGGCGTTGTTCACCACTCCGTAGGTCAGGATGTTGCCGTCAATGTACGTCATTATCTTCTTCCCGTAAGGATCGTCAATGTTCACGATCCCCGTCACTTCCTTTTTGTGGCCTTTTCCCAGTTTTTCAAAGAGTTTCATCTTCGATTTCAAGTAATTCTGCATGTTGCCATGGAAATCCAGATGGTCATGGGTCAGATTGGTGTATATGGCGATGTCAAATTCACAGCCATGCGTCCTGTGAAGTTCAAGGGAATGGGAAGAAACTTCCATCACGACGTGCGTCACGCCTTCCTTCAGCATGTTCGATAAAAGCTCCTGCAGCTCGGAGGCTTCCGGAGTGGTGAGTTTTACGGGCAGTCCCCTGCCGTTTATCCGCGCTTCAACTGTACCTATCACGCCGACCTTATATCCCGCTTTCCTTAATATCGCTTCTATGAGGAAAGACGTTGTGGTTTTGCCGTTGGTACCCGTTATTCCGATCATTTTCAGGTATCTTGAAGGATACCCATAAAAAGCGGAGGACAGTTCAGCAAGCGCTACCCTGGCATTCGGGACAATGACCCTGGTCACATCGCCGGGCAGATCGATATCTTTTTCGAGCACCACGGCACTTGCGCCGCGTTCCACGGCCTGAACAGCATAATTGGCCCCGTCGGTCTTAAATCCGGGGACCGCGACAAAAACATATCCGCCGCCAACGGACCTGGAATCACAGGTAATCCCCGTGACTTCAGTGCTGCCGTCACCGATAATGCTGGATTCCTTTAATGAGAGCAATAGATCCTTGAGTTTCATGGTCATTCTCCTAAAGAGTCCGAGATCCTCCCCTTGGTCAATAAACTTCTGACATTCTGATAAAGCGCCGCTCCTTTGTCAAAAACAACATAGCCTATCCTGTCGAACGGCAGATCATATGCACCGATCCAGGACTTTAACGTTCCGTTAAATCCTTTTTTGAACCTGTAAACTCCATAAAGAGGATGATCTTCCCTCGGGGTGGAAGGAATGCCCCAGAGGTCATAGACCTTGCAGCCTTTTTCCTTCGCCCATTTGATAAGATGCCAGTGGATCGCGTGGTTCGGCATCACGTTCCTGTGTTCGTTGACGGAAGCCCCGTACATATACCAGATCCGGTCCCCGAGCCTGAAAGCGAAAAGGGACGCCACGGGAATGTTCTGATATTCAGCGATAAAGACATTCGCCATTCCCCTGTCGATCAGGCATTCTTTCAATTTCAAATAATACGACTTCGGATGGATCAGGAAAGTGTCCCTTTTGCTTGTTTCCTGGTACATCTTATAAAAAACTTCTATGCCGTCCAGCGTTGAATCTTCCTTGACCTTTACGCCCTTTTTTTCCGAAAGTCTGATGTTATATCTTGTTTTTTCTTCAAAGCTCATCAAAAGCTCATCAATATTCCTGGTAAGATCGATCAGATATGTGGCCCTGGGCTGGACCTGCTTATGCTTGCGTATGAATCCCCTGCCCTTCAAAATATTGATCGCTACAGCGTTCTTATCTTCCGTCTCGGGATCGATCTTCAACACGACGGCATCCTTAATGACGCCTCCACACACACGCCGTCAACGAGCATATTTAACAATTCGGGGTCGGAGACCGCGCCTACCGGACCTCTTGGAGCATAAAAAAGCGTCCTTTTAAGCAGCGGGAGCTTTCTCGATAAAATGGATATCCCTGTTTTTATCCCGCCCCCGTCTTCAGCAGCCAATACAAAATGGTCCCATCCGAGCTTTGACTTGAACTCCCCCCATTCCCAGGATTGGAGGATTTGCCCCCCGTCATGGGAGGCAACAAAGGTATCCCATTGCTCCCTATCTTTCTCGGTCAAGACCCTAACTTGC
>JBDRDU010000070.1:0-22135 GCA_043820455.1 bacterium
ATGTCGCCTTTTTCATCCAGAAGAACGGTGAAAGACAGCTTGTTTTCCCGGGCAAAGATCCGGACAACATTCGCGCTCTCCCTTATGCTTACAGCAAGAACATCAAAATTCTTTGATCTGTATTTCTGATAAACGGCCTCCAATTGGGGCATTTCGTCTCGGCAGGAAGGACAGGTCGTTTGAAAAAACGCCAGAAGCACGGCTTTGCCTTTATATGAGTTCAAAGAAACTGTCTTTCCTGAAATATCTTTTAATGAAAACTGCGCAGTTTTATCTGTTGTTGGGGCGGGGCTGAAAGCAAATGCAGCCGCGGAAACAAATAGAATGAGCAGCAGAAGTATCGGCAAATGTTTCACTGCTTATTCCCGCGCTCTGCCAAGCTCACTATTCAATTCCGCCAAGTCCCTGTCTCTTTTCTTTATCCTTAATTTTTCTTTAACGACCGCGTAGACCGATCCGAACGCCCATATCACCACAAAATCGGGTGCCATGTTCGGCAACGAATAGATATTCAGTATCGGCAGCAGCACGTCAGTTAATATCCCTAATGCCAGGGAAATAATCGCAGTATATACGATTATTCGGAGCTGGGCTTTTTGGTCCTTATCGGTGGTCTCACGGCTGAAATCGTAGAGGAAATCAATTGTCAGGCCAATGAAAAATACATAAGAAAGATAAAAAGCAAATGCCAGAGGAGAATCTGTCCATTGATAGCCCCAACCCCAGGACCTAAGGATATAGTCCTTGGCCAGCCAGCCCCTCCACTGCAGGGCAACAATGGCGATTGGCCAGGCAACCATTACCGCACGCAGCCATTTAGTGTTAAGCCAGCGATAGTTTTGTGTAAGCTGGAGAACGAAATACAAAGTGCAGCTTCCAAAGGTCGCCCAACCGATCACGCCGACATTGTAATAAAAGATCACGGTGTCCATGGAAGCCAGCGGATTATGGATGAAGATCAGCGAAAAGCTCCACAGGGCAAAACAAAACATGGTCGCGGCGACCGCCCTGTGGACGGGAGAGCGAAAATCGCGCGCTAAAATGAACACCATCAGAGACAAAAAGACCGCTACACTGGCACAATGAATGAAAAATAATATGTTCATTCCGGGGGCACCCCTTTTTTTTGTCTCGGGCCCGAAGGGATTTGAACCCTCGATCTTCTGCGTGACAGGCAGACGTGTTAGACCAGGCTACACTACGGGCCCCGACATTTTCCATTATAGACAATATATGCTTACTTTGCTAGTATAAAAACGATGCTTAAAACGCTCGGAAAAAAGATCGTCAACGAAAAAGGACAAGAGATCATCCTGCGTTCCATCGGCATCGGCGGATGGCTCATGATGGAAGGATACATGCTCGGGGGAAAGAACATCGCCGAGCACATCTTCAAGGGCAGGCTCAGGTCGATCTACGGCAAAAAAAAGCTTGAACGCTTTACTTCAGGGTTCCAGAAGAATTTTTTCAATGAACATGATGTCGCCAGGATCAAAAAGCTCGGGTTTAACTGCGCCAGGCTGCCCATAAACTACAGGGTACTGACAAGCAAAAAGGGCTTCAAGCTGCTGGATGATGTCGTCCGATGGTTCAGGGAATACAATGTCTATCTCATACTTGACCTCCACGCGGCGCCCGGCTCGCAGAACTACGACTGGCACAGCGATTCCGACGGAGTTGCCCGCCTGTGGCAAAATGACAAATATATCCGTCAAGCTGTCCTCCTGTGGGACAAGATCTCAAAAAGATACAAGAACGAAGATATTATCGCCGGATATGACATTTTGAACGAGCCTGTAACGGACAAAGTCGACAAAATAAATAAATTATATTCCGGGATCATCAAAGCTATTCGAAATAACAATGACAAGCACATCATTTTTGTCGAGCCGAACATGTGGGCGGCGGATTTTAAAGGGATAAAAAGGCCCAAAGATGATAATTTCGCGTGGAGCATCCACTTTTACCTGCCTATCAATTTCACGTTCAACTGGAATTCTTTGCTCAAATGCCCTTCCAGGGCGTACTTGAAAATGGAATTGATGAAGTTCAAGAAGTTCCAGGACGCGGAGAACGTCCCTATCCTTGTCGGCGAATTTGGCGTTTCAAGCAGGTGTCCCGAATGCAACAGCGAACTTAAGTGGGCAAAATATGTCTTAAGCATTTTCAGGGAATTCGGCTGGTCATGGAGCTATTGGACATATAAGAGCACGGCCGGAGCTCTTGTCCCAGACGGCTTGTACCGGATATTCGATCATGAGATGTTCCGCAGGGATTCGGCAGCGCCGGGAATGGAAAATATATATAAGATCCTGAAGCATAATGAAAAGAAGTTATATAAGACCCTGGACACAAAGAATTTCTCGCTTCACAAGGAACTTCACAAGATACTCTCCAAACGAATTTGAGCCGGCTGGGATTCGAACCCAGGACCCTTACATTAAAAGTGTAATGCTCTACCAGCTGAGCTACCGGCCCACTCGCTAACGCTCGAAATGACAAAATCCCAATTTTCCCGCTGAGCGGGATCCCGCAACACATTATATCCAATTATAAGGTAGCGGGACAAATGACAAATTAAATCCAAAATCCCAATTCCCAAATTTGTCATTTGGGTTTGATCCTTTATTTGACATTTGTCATTGGACATTTGTCATTACCCCGCTAAAGCGGGGTGGTGGCGCAGGCCGGAATCGAACCGGCGACACGCGGCTTTTCAGGCCGCTGCTCTACCGACTGAGCTACCGCGCCATTCCTTCAACATACTCAGAATAAACTTTCAATTACGCGCTGATCTCCTGAAAAAATAGGAGAACCAGCTGGTCGGGACCGAACTTTGCCTTGTAACCTGCAAGTACAAGCTCGACGGCGGCTTATACGGGATGCTTGCCAGCTTCATGTTAGCTTCATCCAGAAGCTTATCCCCTTTATTATTGTTGCATCTTACACAGCAAGCCACTACATTTTCCCATGCATCCTCCCCGCCGCGGGAGGTCGGGATTATATGGTCTATCGTCAAACTGCTGCTTTTCTTGCAGTACTGGCAAGTATAATTATCCCTTAAAAAAACATTCTTCCTGGTAAAAACAACACCGTTATACGGAACAGGGGCATAATCCCTCAGCTTTATCACGAGCGGGAGCGTATATTTCCCCCTGTTAACGTGCTTTTTGCTGTTCTCCACGCTTTCCGCTTTACCTTTAAAAACAAGCACTATTGCCCTTTTCCAGCTGCATATATTTATCGGCAGGAAAGTCGCGTTCAAAACCAGGACCTTAGATTCAGAAATCTTGCTACACCGGTCGGATCCCATTAAAATTCACCTTGAGGGAAGATTATACCACAGCGTTTTATTGAAAAACAACAGCTACTATGAGATAATTTTTAAAGTCTTCTATTTTCATGGAGAGGTGGCCGAGCGGTTTTGCGCCAAAGGCGCATCCGCCTTCGGCGGAAAGGCGGCAGTCTTGCCCGCCAGAGGCGGGTCCGCCTTCGGCGGAAAAACTAAGTTTATGTGGCATGTTTATACTCTAAAAAGCTCTGTCAATAAAAGATTGTACACTGGTTACACTGAAGATTTAGAACAAAGAATAATATCGCATAATTCTGGAAAAGTTCGTTCGACAAAATCCTATAGGCCCTATACACTGGTATACAAGGAAAGTTATAACAATAAAATGGAAGCCAGAAAACGAGAGTTATTTCTTAAATCTGGAGTTGGCAGACAGTATCTTAAAACCGTAATTACTGATTAAGCGGAGGGATGGCCGAGTGGTTTTGCGCCAGAGGCGCATCCGCCTTCGGCGGAAAGGCGGTAGTCTTGCCCGCCAGAGGCGGGTCCGCCTTTGGCGGAAAAACTAAATATAATGGAGAGGTGGCCGAGCGGTTTAAGGCGGTAGTCTTGAAAACTACTGTACTGGAAACAGTACCGGGGGTTCGAATCCCTCCCTCTCCGCCAACTTTAAACATTCACTCCTTAAATTGGCAGAGATTTGGATCATTTTGAAAAAGAGGTGCTTATATGGACCAAATATTAGGTTGGACAGCAACGGTTTTATTTACTGTTTGTTATATTCCGCAAATGTTAAAGACATATCGAACAAGAACTATTGACGGACTAAGCTTTAGATTGTTACTTATTTCATTTACTGCAAACATTGTAGCATTATGCTATGCGACCTTAATTAAACAACCACCTCTGCAAATTAAATATGCTTTAGCAATATTTTTTGTGGGGGGATGCATCTATTTATACCTAAAAGTATATTTTGAAAAGAAATGATCACAATAGGCAACTATAAAATAGACGCGAACGTTTTCATGTCCCCCATGGCCGGCGTTACGGACCTTCCTTTCAGGCTGATCTGCCGCGAGCATGGGGCCAAATTCGCGTTCTTCGAGATGATCGACTGCAATTCCATAATATACGGAAAAAAAACGGAAAATGACATAATAAAGACCGTTCCACAGGACAAACCTATCGCGGCTCAACTGGTAGGAGAAGATCCCGGCATGATGCTTGAAGCGGCAAAACATCTCATTAAAACGCTCGATATAAAATTCCTGGATGTTAACGCCGCCTGTCCTGTGCCGAAAATAATAAAAAAGAAAGCCGGCGCTTACTTTCTGAAGGAGCCGGAGAACCTGCACAGAATATTAGGACTGCTTTCCTCGAAGCTTGATCTGCCAATAACCGTCAAGCTCCGGTCCGGTTATCACAGGAAAGATCATTCACACATAGAAGAGATAGCGAGAAAATGCGAGGCGAACGGAACCAGTGCAATATTCATTCACGGCCGTACGCAGATCCAGGGCTATTCCGGCGATATCGACCTTGAAGCGATAAAGATAGTCAAAAATGCCGTGAAAATACCCGTATTCGGGTCCGGCAATATTTTAGATCCAGAGCTTGCGAAACAAATGATGGATGCGACCGGATGCGACGGCGTGATGGTTGCAAGAGGAGCCTACGGCAATCCGTGGATATTCAATGATATCGATACATATATAAGATCGGGGAAGCTTCCGCCCGAAAGAACGATCGAGGAAAGATTTCAAACCGCAAAGAAGCACATCGGCTATATTGAAAAGTACCGTAATATGGGAGAAAAAAGCAAGATCGGCTATATGAGAAAAGTGGCGCAATGGTACGCAAAGGGACATCCTTATACTAACCGTATCAGAAGGATCATGGGCGACGCCAAGACCAAAGAGCAGCTTATGGCGGTCATGGAAAGAACGCCTGAGATCATTGGAACAGCCGGAGCATTCCCTTTAACAGCGCGATCGGAAGCCCCACAACATTGTCATGATCGCCCTTGATCCCTTTAATGAACTTTTCGCCGATATCCTGTATCGCATATGAACCGGCTTTGTCATGGACATTCCCTTCATTGATATAATCCTCGATCTCTTTTTGGGTTATCTTTTTAAATGCCACGTCTGTTGACTCATATGCTGAAACCAATTTGTCTTCGTTCTTTTTATATACGGCGATCCCGGTGATCACCTGATGGATCTTTCCGGACAATGCCTTCAACATCCTTTTTGAATCTTCCGGGTTTTTCGGCTTGCCGAATATTTTTCCGTTCAGAACGACAATAGTATCAGCGCCAATGACTATTGATGATGGATATCGTTTCCCGATGTCTTTCGCCTTTCCGACAGCCGCTTTTACGGCGAACTTAACGGCGGCTTTCTCCCTTAAATTCTGTTCATTGAAGCTGCTGGGGAAGACCTTGAATCCCTTGATCGCTTTTTTCAGCAGCTCAAGCCTTCTGGGCGACTTTGAGGCAAGTATGATGACAGGTTTTTTCATGATGTTTTAATTATAACAGAGCGCTGCAATGCTATATAGGCGGTAAAAACAAAAAGGCCCATTATAAATCAATATAACGGGCCTTGATTTGAATCAAGAATTATTACATTCTTGGGCCGAAATCCCTACGCGGGCCGTCGCTTCTTTCCGTCCTTGGTTTGGCTTCGTTGACCACGATCTCTCGATCGCCGATCTTCGCACCGTTCATGGCGGAAATGGCTTTGTCCATATCAGCGTCGTCAACTTCAACAAAACCAAAACCTTTGGCCTTGCCGGAGAACTTGTCTGTTATGAGCCTTACTGCTACAACCTTAACATGTTCCTCGAACTTGGCTTTTATTTCGTCCTCGGTCGCTGACCACGGAAGGTTTCCAACAAATAAACTCTTTGCCATACTATTATTTCACCTCGCAATACATTCTATTTACAGTTAATGACTCTTAAAAACAAAAAATCCAAGACGAAGTAAGTCTTGGACCAACACAAGCTATTCTATAAAATTAAAAATACGCCTAACGGAAAAAATCATTAACCTCGACCCTTATGTAAAGTACATTACAATAAGGCATGTATTTTGTCAAGCGATTGTTTTTGCATCCCCTTTCCGATATAATTCGTTTGTCCCGCATCTCCCGCTTCGCGGGAGATTTGGGATTTTGTCATTTGGATTTCCCCGACATTTCGTCGGGGTATGGAGGGGTACCCAAGTGGTTCAAGGGGACAGTTTGCTAAACTGTTAGTACGTCGTAAGACGTAGCGAGGGTTCGAATCCCTCCCCCTCCGATGCGCCCGTAGCTCCCCGCCTTCGCCAAAGGCTTCGGCGGGGCCGGCAATTGGAATTATGCGCCTTTAGCTCAGCTGGATAGAGCAACCGCCTACGAAGCGGTAGGTCAGGTGTTCGAATCACCTAAGGCGCATTTTCTATCACTTAATATGGAGGTTCGCCTGCCCCGATGAGCGAAGCGATATCGGGGATCCCTCTCGGGCGCATATATAAATCAGTAGGTTGTCCCGCCATCGGCGGGATCGGGCGCATATTTATTCTAACTGCCTACTCTGAGGAATTTCCTGATCCTGTCCTTGCCGATGCCTGTCTTAGAGAGGAGTTCGGCAACTTCAGCGCGGGTAAGCTCCTTGTTCGGATCGAACTTTTTCCCTATCAAATAATCAAGAAGGCCGTAATTCTGGGCTGCCGCTATATTTTTCGCCGCCCAGTGCTTTTGAGATACGTCAATGAAGGGGTCTTTTGATAAAGTTGCGGGCTCTTTTGCTTCCGTAAACCTTGAAAGCGCCACTATTCCCTCGACCCTTGTTATTTTTTTCTCCGGCTTAAAAGTGCCGTCCGGATAATTTCTCATCAAATGCAGGTATGAAACTGCCTTAACGTACTTTGCCGCCCAGTAATCCTTGCTGACATCGGGATATGGATCGCTTGTCGCTTCGTTCACATCCAATTCTTTCAGTTTTACGATCATCGCGGCCAGCTCAGCCCTGGAAACAGGGGCATCAGGCCTGAACTTTCCGTCGAAATATCCGTCCATCACCCCGAGGGTCGTCATGAATTCGACGGGACTTTTCGCCCAGAAGCCGTTGGGCACGTCGGAAAATGTTTCAAGGCTCACGCTCGGCACCACAACAGGAATGATCCTCTTCGGCCTTTCAGCCGTTTTTTTATCTTCATCCAGCCCGACATACCCTATCGAAAAGAAATGGGTCGTGTTCTCGGTAAGATCGCTGAACTGGTGATAGCAATAATCAAAAGTGAACCCGTTGAATTTAAGCCCTATGCCCGCCGTAAGGTTGTTGTCAACACCGACCATGTCCTCGGTCCCTTTTGGTTTTTGGTCGATCCCGGCCCGCAGGGCCATAACAGATATCGGGCTCCATTCCAATCCCGTATGATAGACGGATGGCCTATTCTGGGAGGGGTACGCGTCCATGTCCATTCCCAACAGAACATCCTGCTTGCCGCCGTAAAATGAATCTTTCCCGAAAATCCTGGCGGAAAATCCCGCCTTAACTACCGCCGGAATACTCTCCTCCACCCCACCCTTATCCCAGATAAATTTTCCGCCGAGGTTTGATGGAAGAATATTCAGTCCGGAAAGCCCCAGGGTCAAACCGGTACTTGGCTTATATTGCAGCCCAAGGTCCATGTCCAGCCCTGTTCCGTTCGCGCCTTTCATGGCGGTGCCGCCGCCCTGAAATCCCTGCATGAAATATTTCAGGTTGACACCGTAAGTAAAGTTCTTGTGATCTTTGAAATACTCTATCCCTGAAAGATCGTTGCTGTATAAAAGAGTTAAGACCGAAGAATAATAAGTGGTCTGGCCAACTGTAACTACCGTTTCCGAAGTGCCGCTTCCGGTCGTCTGGGTAACAGGGATGTTCGGGAGTCCGACATTCGTGTATCCAAGGCCGAACACGCCGTAATCGGTAGGAGTTGCTCCGCCCACGATCGCGTAGTTGACATCCTGGATGACTTGCCCGCTCATGCTCGTGGCCTTGAAATTCTTTATGCCCGCAAGTCCCGCCGGGTTCATGAAAAGGCCGTTCGCGTCATCAGAAAGCCCGACATATGCTTTTCCAAGAGCAAGAGGCCGAGCGCCCACGCCGATATCGGAAGGATCGGCCACGGAACCGGTAATTTCCGCAAACGCGCCGCATGACGCCAACAGAACAAAGATCAAAAACAAGCAGCCTTTTTTCAAGAATATCCCTCCGCCTAAAATCAGTATATCAACCTACAAAACCAGCGTCAATTCTCCCGTTCCTATATCGACAAAAATGTACGAAAATCCCACGTTTATGCTAAAATGTTTTGCATGACCGAAATATCAAAAATTCGCAATTTTTCCATAATTGCCCACATCGACCACGGCAAGTCCACTCTTGCAGACAGGCTTCTCGAGGAAACGGGAACAATAGACAAAAGACAGATGAGGGAACAGGTTCTGGATACCATGGACCTGGAGAGAGAGCGGGGCATCACCATAAAATCCCAGGCGATCAGGATGCAGTACAAAGACTGTATTCTGAATCTCATAGATACGCCCGGGCATGTTGATTTTACCTATGAAGTATCCAGGGCTCTGGCCGCATGCGAAGGCGCAATATTGATAATCGACGCCACCCAGGGCGCGGAAGCCCAAACGCTTGCGAACGCCAATCTGGCCATGGCGAACAAACTGAAGATCATCCCTGTCGTAAACAAGATCGATATGGTCAACGCAGACCCGAAAAGGATCGTCGAAGAATTCAAGAATATTTTCGGGTTCACGGAAGATGAGATCATCCTTGCCAGCGCAAAAGAAGGGACAGGGATAAAACAAATACTTGATGCGGTCGTGGAAAAGGTGCCCCCTCCTTCCGGAGATGAGACACTCCCTCTTCAAGCGATGATATTCGATTCAAAATACGACCCTTACCGCGGGGTTGTCGTGTATTTGCGCGTTTTCAACGGCAGGATAAAAAAAGGCATGACTATCAGGATGATGGGAACAGGCGCGGAATTCGAGGTGCAGGAAGTCGGGATATTGAAGATCAGCTACATCCCAAAAGATGAATTATCGGCGGGCGAAGTGGGATATGCGGTCGCAAATATAAAAGATCTGCAGCAGACGCACGTCGGAGACACCGTGACCGACGAAAAAAATCCGGCAAGCGAGCCTCTTCCCGGATACAAGAGGACAAAGCCCATGGTCTTTTGCGGATTCTTCCCCGTAACGGCCGAAAAATACCACGAACTGCGCGACGCGATAGAAAAACTTCGGCTGAACGACGCCTCGCTTTTCTTTGAAGGAGAGAACTCGGCCGCCCTCGGCCTCGGATTCAGGTGCGGATTTCTCGGGCTCCTCCATCTTGAAATAATCCAGGAAAGGCTGGAACGCGAGTACGGAATGGACATCATTGCGACCGCCCCAAGCGTTGTTTACAAGGTCAACAAAACGGACAACACTTCAGTTTTCATAGACAGCCCGACAAAACTTCCCCGTCTTTCCGAAGTCAGGTCCATTGAGGAGCCATATCTTAAAATCACCATATTCGTCCCCCAGAAATACGTGGGAGGAGTGCTTGAGATCTGCCAGGACAAGAGAGGCATATTCAAGAACATGGAATACCTGGATCCCATGAGGATAATGCTCACGTACGAGATGCCTCTCGGCGAAGTGATCACGGAATTCCACGACCTGCTCAAATCCGCCACGAAAGGGTACGCCTCTATGGATTATGAACTCATAGGTTACAGGGAATCGGAGCTCGCAAAAGTTGACATTCTGCTGAACCAGGAACCGGTGGATGCCCTGTCCTTTATAGTTGCGCGGGAGAAAGCTTATTACAAAGGCAAAGCTCTTGTCGAAAAATTGAAAACGGTCATACCAAGGCACCAGTTCGAGATCCCCATTCAGGCCGCGATCGGCAGCCGCGTCATTGCAAGGGAGACCATACCCGCGATGAGGAAAAACGTCCTCCAGAAATGTTACGGCGGGGACATAACAAGAAAAAGAAAGCTCCTTGAAAAGCAAAAGGCCGGCAAAAAAAGAATGAAGCGCATAGGCCGCGTTGATGTCCCCCAGGAAGCATTCATGGCAATACTTAAAATCAAATGACATTTGTTTTTGATTTGGATTTAAATGATTTATTTGGATTTTGTCATTTGGATTTTGGATTTATCTTATGAGCTGTTCTCTGTATCTGCATATCCCTTTTTGCAGGAAAAAGTGCAATTACTGCGATTTCCCGTCTTACGCCGGGCGCGAGAGCCTGATGCCGGATTATATTGAAGCCTTAAAAGCCGAACTGGGATATTATTCCTCGGTCTATGACAGGCCGAGCATCAGAACGATATACGTGGGAGGCGGGACACCAACGCTCCTGCCTGACGAGCTGATATCCTCTCTCTTTGGATCGATACAAAGGGATTTTGATGTATCAAGCGGCGCGGAAGTGACGTTTGAAGCGAATCCCGGAACGGTCACAAAAGAAAAATTAAAAACATTGATCGATTCGGGAGTGAACAGGATAAGCCTCGGCGCGCAGATATTCAATGACCCCCTCCTCAAGAAGCTTGGAAGGATACATCTGGAACACGAGATCGTGGAAGCATATGAATTGATAAGGGAAGCCGGTTTCAAGAACGTCAATCTTGACCTGATGTTCGCCCTTCCGGGAGGGAGCATAAATGACTGGCAGGACTCCCTGGTAAAAGCCGTTAAACTTAATCCGGAGCACATCTCAACCTACAACCTTCAGATCGAGGAAGGCACACCATTCTACAACGAAAAACTGGAAGGAGCCCTGCTGCTGCCCGAAGAAGAAGATGAGCTTAAAATGTACAAGATCGCCATCGCCTTCCTTAAGGAAAACGGCTATAAGCAGTACGAGATCTCCAATTTCGCGCGGGAGGGTTTTGAATGCGCCCATAACATAGTTTACTGGACGATGAAAGATTACATAGGGATCGGGGCCGGAGCGCATTCTTTCATCAACAACACAAGGGTAGAAAATTCCCCGTATCTGGAAAAATACCTGTCAAAAGATTTCTCGAGCATTAAGACAGAACACGTCAACACGAAGAAAGAAAGCATGCAGGAAATGCTCTTTCTTTCCCTCCGGCTCATAAAAGGATTTCACTTGAACGACTTTACCAGAAGGTTCGGGATCGGCTTCCGCGAAATATACAAAAAAGAGCTTGCGGAGCTTACGGATGACGGGTTGCTGGAAATGGCCGGCAAGAACGTGAGGCTTACCGAAAAAGGGCTGTTCCTGGCGAATGAAGTTTTTAAAAAATTTCTATAAAAGCTGCACACTCTGCCCGTGGAACTGTCGTGTAGACAGGACCTCCGGACAACTAGGGGTCTGTAGGGCTTCCGATAAGGCCAGGGTTTCCTCCGCAACGTCCCATTTCGGCGAGGAGCCCATGATAACCGGCAAAAAAGGATCCGGAACGATATTCTTCTCGAACTGCAATCTGCGATGCAAATACTGCCAAAATTATCAGATAAGCCAGGAAGGCCTGGGAGATGAGATAAGCGACGAACAGCTTGCCGATATGATGCTTAAGCTCCAGTTGAAAGGATGCCACAACATAAACCTTGTGTCCCCTACCCATTACCTGCCGAACATTATCAATGCCCTTGCAATGGCAGCTGAAAGAGGTTTGAACATTCCCCTAGTCTATAATACCAACGGATACGAAAAAGTTGAAACGCTCCAAATGCTGGACGGCATAGTCGATATTTATTTGCCTGACATAAAATACAGTTCAAATAGTATCGCTGTGCGCCTTTCGAACGCCCCTGATTATTGCGATCACAACAAGGCCGCGTTAAAAGAAATGTACAGGCAGGTCGGCAACCTGGAACTGGACAAGAACGGGATAGCCGTAAAAGGATTGCTGGTTAGGCATCTTGTGCTTCCGAACGATCTGGCCGGCAGCCGGGAAGCTTTCAGGTTCCTGGCGAATGAAATATCAAAAGATGTCCATGTCGGCGTGATGGCGCAATACAAGCCTTGTTTCAAGGCCGTCAACGACGGTGAACTGGGACGGAAATTAACTCCTGATGAATACAGGAAAGCGTTAATATGGGCAAAGGGATCCGGGCTTCACAACATTCTTATCCAGGAGCTTGATAGTTCAGATGTCTTCCTTCCGGACTTTAAGAGAACTGATCCTTTTGAATAGTTCCTCGGTGACGGGGTGAGATTGACAACCTTTCGCCTTTTTAGTATCATTTTAAGCACTATGAACAAACTAAAACTAGGGATACCAAAAGGAAGTCTTCAGGAATCCACTTTCGAGCTTTTAAAGAAAGCCGGATTTAACATAAGGACCACTGCCAGGTCTTATTTCCCGGATGTGGACGATGAAGAGCTTGAAATAATGCTGATCCGCGCTCAGGAGATGGCGCGCTATGTGGAACAGGGCGTCCTTGATGCGGGGTTAACAGGTTCCGACTGGGTGGAAGAAAGCGGCTACAAGGTTGATAAGATCGCTGAGCTTGTCTACGCGAAGCAGGGACTGCGGAAGGTAAAGTGGGTCCTTGCCGCTCCCGTTGACGGGAATATCAAAAGTGTAAAAGACTGCAAAGGGAAACGCATAGCAACGGAACTGGTCGGCGTGACCAAAAAATACTTCCAGAAGAACAATGTTGATGCCGACATAGAATTTTCATGGGGCGCGACCGAAGCCAAGCCGCCAGAACTGGCAGATGCCATAGTGGAGCTTACGGAAACCGGCTCTTCATTAAAAGCCAACAACTTAAAGATCATCGATACCGTATTTGAATCGGTAACGGTCATGATAGCGAATAAAAAGTCCATGCAGGACGGCTGGAAAAAGAACAAGATCGAGAACATCCTAATGCTCCTTAACGGAGCGCTTAACGCCGAGACAAAGGTCGGCCTCAAGATGAACGTTCCGAACAATAAACTGAAAGACGTCCTTGCGATACTCCCCTCACTTCAAAAGCCGACAATAGCGAAATTATCGGATGAATCCTGGGTGGACGTGGATACGATAGTTGACGAAAAGACCGTAAGGGACCTGGTGCCAAAGCTGAAAAGGGCCGGGGCTGCCGGCATAGTCGAATATCCTCTTAACAAGGTAATTCATTGACGCATTTCATCCCTCTGATCGCCTCTTTTCTCATTATCAGCATCGCAGAACTGGGGGATAAGACCCAGCTTTTGACCCTTGCACTCGCCGCCAAATATCCCATAAAAAAAGTGATCTGCGGCGTCTTTTCTGCGGCTGCGGCACTGATGCTCCTGGCCGTGCTTGTGGGAGGAGTGATCCAAAGATTCGTCCCAATGCTTTTCATTTCCATCCTTGCCGGCGCATTTTTCATAATATACGGACTTATAATGATCTCCCCGATCAAAAAAGAAAAAGAAAAGGAAGATCACGGCAAGAATATCATAAGATCAAAAGACCCTTTTTGGATAGTTTTCGGCTCTTTCTTCCTCGCGGAATTAGGGGACAAGACCCAGCTTGCGACATTTGCCATGACCGCAAAATACGGCACCCCTGTCCAGATATGGATCGGCGCAACGCTTGGTATAGTGCTGGTCAATTTATTCGGGATCATGATCGGAAATGTTCTGAGGAATTATCTGCCTGAAAAGACCATTAATTATTTTTCCGGCGTGGTTTTCATCGTTTTTGGGGCATTAACCTTCCTTAGCATTATATTCAAGATTTAACGGGTTTCGGCGTTACCATCTCCAGCATTTTCCTTACTTCATCCAGCTCCCTTCTCGCCTCAATATTAGCACTATCCTTTTCCAGGTATTTTTCATACGCGGAAGCGGCGTCCTCATACCTTTTCAGGCCCCTTAAAACCCTGGCTAATTTAATATAGGTCAGTGTCTTCTCCGGCCGCTTGGCAAGCACATCTTCATACCTCTTTTTAAGGATAAGGTTGACCCCTACGATGGCGTCGGTATTAAGAGGCTCATCCTCAAGGATCTTTCTATAGAGACCTCCTGCTTCGCCGTATTTTTTGTCAAGGAAAAGCACTCCCGCAAGATATTTTTTGAAGTCGATCTTCTCCGGCCTGTCCTTTACAAGCGCCCTGAAGAAATTGGCCGCCTCATCATACCTGCCGCTGCACTTGTATATCTCGGTCAGACTTAAATAGTTAAGCAGGTTATTCGGCTCTTCCCATATCTTGTTCTTGTATTTGATGCTGTAAAAGGAATATTTCGCCATCGCAGGAGCGGCTTCTTTCTGCCCTTCCCATTCGTGTATCTTGTCTATTATTTTTCCCCTGTCCGCATCATCCGGGATTATGAAGAGGATCTTGTTGAATTCCTTCATGGCCTGCTGCCACAGCGAAAGCTTGCTGTAAGACATTCCCAGATATTTATAAACGGTAGCGGGGTTCGGCGAAAGCTGCTCGGCCGACCTTAAGCTTAAGATCGCTTCAAGATAATTTCCCTGTTCAAAATTCGCGATGCCTTCACTTATGTAAGCGGAAGCAAGTTTTTTCTCCACAGCAAAAGAAATGGAAGAAAGAACAGCAATGACCATTAAAAAACAAATAACTTTTTTCATATTCCTGATTTTATACCAATTCGAGCATTCTATCTATGGCAAATTTTGCCTTTGACGCGATCCCTTCTTTAACTGTTATCCTTGTCTCTTCCTGCTCAAGCGCCCACAGAACTTTCTCTATCGTTATTCTTTTCATGTTCGGGCACACTGCCAAAGAAGAAGCCGCATAGAATTTCTTTGACGGGTTTTCTTTTTGAAGCCGGTATATTATCCCTATCTCCGTACCGATGATGAATTCCTGCGCAGGCGATCCCTTGGCGAATTCCAGCATCCCGCCTGTTGACACAGCTTTATCCGCCATTCCTATCACTTCCGGCAAACATTCGGGATGCACAACAACAAGAGCTTTTGGATGCTGCTGCCTGGCCGCCTTAATGTGTTCAGGAAGTATCTTTATGTGGATCGGGCAAAAACCGTTAAAAAGCACCATTTGCTTCCCCGTCTGCCTGGAAGCATAATCCCCCAGATATTTATCGGGAATGAAAATGATATTTTTATCTTTTCCGCCGAAGGCGGATCCGCCTCTGGCGGACAGTTTTTCGACAACTTTTACGGCATTGGCAGATGTGCAGCAGTAATCAGATTCTGCTTTTACTTCAGCGCTTGTGTTCACATATGCCACAACTATATGCCCGGGATGTTTTGCCTTAAGATCTCTCACGTCTTCAGCTTTTATCATATCCGCCATAGGGCATCCGGCGCTCACATCGGGCATCATCACCGATTTGTCAGGACACATTATCGCCGCGGTTTCCGCCATAAAGCGGACGCCGCAGAAAACTATCGTTTTGGCGGAAGTTTTTGACGCTTCTATGGAGAGCCCAAGCGAATCTCCAACATAATCTGCTATATCCTGTATCTCCGGAAGCTGGTAGTTATGCGCCAGGATCACGGCGTTTTTCTCTTTCTTCAGTTTTTTTATTTTATTTATTATTTCTTCCATAATTGCCTGCCTGCCGGCAGGCAGGTTAATTGATCCTCATTCTATTATACCACCGCCTACCACAGAATCTCCGTCATAGAATACCACGGATTGTCCCGGTGTTATGGCGAATTGAGGCTTTGAGAACGTCACCTTGACCTTTCCCTTGGCAATAGGCCGTATTTCGGCTTCTGCTCCCGGGCTGTTATATCTTATTTTTGCCGTTACTTTTGCCGACGCATCAAGCTTGGACAGCGAAACCCAGTTCAATTCGCCGGCGGTCAGATCGTCACTGTAAACATCACCCCTGTCGCCGACCGCCACTGTGTTGGTTTTAGGGTCGATCTTGGCAACATATGCTGGATCTTTCCTTGAAAGCCCCAGCCCCCTCCTCTGCCCTATCGTATATAGCTGATACCCTTTATGTTTGCCCAGGACTTTGCCGTCCAGGTCCACTATATTGCCTTTCTTGGCGGAAAACAACTTTCCGAAATCCCCGTCCACGAAGCATATCTCCTGGCTTTCCTTCTTGTCAGCGACCTTAAGCTTGAACTTTTTTGCCAATTTTCTGATCTCCTGCTTTGTCATGTCCCCCAAAGGGAAGATCGTTCTGGACAGGGCTTCCTGGCTCAAGGGATAAAGAAAGTATGACTGGTCTTTTTTGGGGTCAACGCCTTTTTTCAGGATATATCTGCCGCTTTTTTTTTCGATCCTTGCGTAATGCCCCGTGGCAAGATAGTCGGCGCCAAGGTCTTTCGATTTTTTGAGGAGAGCGTCAAATTTGATGCTCTGGTTGCACCTCACGCAGGGGTTCGGCGTCCTTCCAAGGTTATATTCTGAAATGAAATAATCGATGACATTACGCTTGAATATCTTCTGGAAATCCAGGACATAATAAGGTATGCCGAGCTTATTCGCCACTCTTCTGGCATCCTCAACAGCAGAAAGGGAGCAGCAGCTGTCCCCTTTTTCCGCCCTCGGCCATATCTGCATGGTGATCCCTATTACGTCATGCCCCTCTTTTTTAAGCAGAGCCGCGGCCACGGAGCTGTCCACCCCGCCGGACATTGCCACAACGATCCGCTTAGTCATGTTCTTCATGAGGTTTAAATCCGGGGAGGCCTTTTCCTGTCGTTTTTTTTAAATGATCGTCTATCGCGGATCTCAACGCGTCCTCCGCAAGGACCGAACAATGCATCTTGACCGGGGGGAGCCCGTCCAGGGCTTCCGCCACCGCCTTGTTCGAAATTTGAAGGGCTTCTTCGATAGTTTTGCCTTTCACCATTTCCGTCACCATGGAGCTTGTCGCTATGGCAGCGCCGCAGCCGAATGTCCTGAATTTCGCGTCAGAGATCTTCCCGTTCTCGACTTTAATGAAAAGCTCCATTATGTCCCCACAGACGGGATTTCCCACTTTTCCGACCCCCGAAGGGTTCTCTATAACTCCGACATTCTTCGGATGCGCAAAATGTTCCATTACTTTATCTGAATAACCGCTTGGCATAAAGACCCCCTCCTTTAAATCCCTGCTTGCGGCAGGCAGGCAAATGACAAAATCCAAATTAACAAATGACAAATAAATCGATAAAACCCCAATGACAAATTAATATTTTTTATCATTTGTCATTTTACTTCACTTTCTTTGTCATTTGACATTGGTCATTTGTCATTCCCTTTTCAAGGGTGATATTTCCCGTAACTTCGCGACGATCTTCGGCAAAACCTCGAGCACCTTATCGACTTCTTCTTGAGTGGTCCATTTTCCGAGCGTCAGCCGGAGCGATGAATGCGCTATCTCCGGAGGAAGTCCTATGGACAGAAGCACATGCGAGGGCTCGAGCGAACCTGAGCTGCACGCGGAACCGGTCGAAGCAGCAATGCCTTCCATGTCCAGTCTCAGAAGCATCGATTCGCCTTCTATATATTTGATGCTCACATTAACGTTGTTGGAAAGTCTTTTTGTAGGATGCCCGTTAAGCCGGGAATCTTTAATATTTGAAAGTATCCCCTTGATCAATTTATCCCTTAACTGTCTTATCCGTTCATCCGCTGATCCGCTGTCAGATCCGTTGACAAGTTCCACAGCTTTGGCAAATCCGACTATCCCCGGCACATTTTCCGTCGAGGCCCTTTTTCCCATTTCCTGTTCGCCTCCGTGAAGATACGGAACTATTTTTGTTCCTTTCTTCACATAAAGCATCCCCACGCCCTTCGGGCCGTATAGTTTGTGCGCGGAGGCGGAAAGAAGGTCCACATTCAGCTTTTTCATGTCCAGAGGCATATGCCCGAACGTTTGAACAGCATCGGTATGGAAATAAACGCCCTTCTCCCTGCAGATACTGCCTATCTCGGCAATGGGTTCGATGGTACCCATCTCATTATTGGCATGCATGACCGACACAAGGATCGTCTTATCAGTTATTGCTTTCCTGATATCCTCAGGATCCACAAGTCCCGTACTGTCAACAGGAACGTAAGTGATCTCAAATCCTCTTTTTTTCAGGAAACCCAAACAGTTGATGACCGCGTGATGCTCAACGGGTGTTGATATTATGTGATTGCCCTTTTTCTCGTTCGCGTAAGCTACCCCTTCGAGCGCGAAATTATCCGCTTCTGTCCCGCCTGAGGTAAAAATTATTTCATCCGGCCTGGCGCCTATGGATGCGGCGATACTGTCCCTGGCATCGTCAACCGCCTTTTTAGCTTCTCTGCCGAACGAATGGATGCTTGAAGGGTTGCCGAACTTTTCGGACAGGTACGGCTTCATCGCTTCCGCGACTTCGGGATGCGTGGGCGTGGTCGCCGCGTAGTCCATATAAATACGCTTCATTTGGTCCTCCCGCAAAGGTCAGCCAGCGTGGTCGAATCGAGCAATTTTTCTATCAGATGCGAAAGTTTTGCCCATAACGGCTTGGTCGAGCATTTTCCGGACATTGCACAATCTAACTTGGCGGCTCCCCTGTCAACACAGCCAACAAGAGCTATGGGGCCCTCAATGATCCTGAAAATGTCGCCGATCTTGACTTTTGAAGGCTTCTCGGCCAGAACGTAGCCGCCCCCGGGTCCGCGGGTCGATTTGATCAGTTTTGCCCTTTTAAGCTTATTGAACAGCTGTTCAATATATAAGGGGGAGAGATTCTGGCGCGACGCAATATCTTTTACATGGACCGGCCTATCCGGATCATAATTGACCGCCAGGTCGCACATTGCAGATACCGCATATCGAACCTTGGTCGTCAGCTTCATAGGTGTGTATTTTACTATTGTTGAGCGATTTTGTCAACTAATATTTTACAGGACCTCGTTCATGCTCCCCGTGCGGTACCCCATTAGGTCGATAGTTACGTAGTTATATCCAATATCCTTGAATTTTCTGTCGATCCTGTCGGCAACGCCGTCCTCAATAAGGGATATAAGGTCGGCTTTTTCAACTTCTATCCTAGCCAGATCGCCGTGATGGCGCACCCTCACCTGCTTAAGGCCCAGGCTTCGAAGGAATTTCTCGCCTTTTTCGATCCTGTCCAGAATATCACTCGTTATCCTTGTGCCGTAAGGGATGCGCGAGGCAAGACAGGCAAGGGACGGCTTGTTCCAGGTCGGCAGTTTGAGCTGTTTTGAAAGCTTCCTGATATCGTCCTTGGTGAAGCCGGCTTCTCTTAACGGGCTTTTTATCCCATATTCCCTTGAAGCATTTGTGCCAGGCCTGAAATCGGAAAGGTCACTGACATTCGAACCATCGGCAACGTATTTAATCCCTTCCTTCTTCGCGATATCGACAAGTTTGGAGAACAATTCTTTCTTGCAGTGGAAACACCTTTCCGGAGGATTTGAGATAAACTTTTCGTCATTGAATTCTTCCGTGCTGATAACTTTATGCCTGACACCCAGTTTTTTGGCGAATTTCACGGCCTCATCGCCCTCTTCTTTAGTATATGTTTTTGACTTCGCGATAACGGCCAGAAGCTTCTTGCCCAGAACATCATGCGCAACCCTGAGCAGGAGGCTTGAATCGACCCCGCCCGAATACGCAACAAGGAGACCCCCGTATTTTTTGAGGATCTCCTTGAGCTTTTTATGTTTATTGGCTACAGACATAACCTTCGATCACTTTACTCTCTTTTTCGCGCCTTTCTCCATCATCCCTTTCGTTCCCTTGCTCTTCATCGCGTCCTGCATCATTGACGGATTTTCCTTCATTTTCTTCTTCATCATCATTTCGCATTTTTCCTTCGTCATGCCCCTGCCCATCATTCCATAATGCCCTCTCCCTGAAACTCCATATATAAGGACGACCACAGCCACAAGAGCCACCAGCGCCACTATGATCTGCCCCGCAAGCTTCATATTGCCGGATTCCTTGTTAGTAAGAGCCAGCACGATATAAGCAAAAGCCATAATGAATATCGCTGAGATAACTGAACCGTATATCATTTATTTCACCCCCTTATATCCTGAATTTATAACGTCTCATCAGAAGCGCGTTAGCAACGACTGAAACCGAACTAAACGCCATTGCGGTCCCCGCTATCACAGGGTTCAAAAGAAATCCTGTGAATGGGTACAGCAATCCCGCCGCGACCGGGATCCCTATTATGTTATAAATGAACGCCCAGAACAACCCCTGCTTTATTTTTCGCATAGTATAACTTGAAAGATCCATTGCCATTGCGACATCTCTCAGGTCATCTTTTATCAGAACAATGTCGGCGGATTCTATTGCCACATCGGTACCGCCGCCCACCGCTATGCCTATATCAGCAAGGGTAAGCGCCGGCGCGTCATTTATGCCATCCCCCACCATTGCGACTATGCGGCCTTCATTCCGGAGCTTCTTGATGTGATCGGATTTATCAGCCGGAAGCACTTCCGCTATGACCTTATCCGCGCCGACAAGCTCTCCTATCGCCTGCGCTGTCCTTTTATTGTCACCCGTGATAATTATGACTTGTTTTCCAGATCCACGAAGCATGGCAACGGCCGCCTTTGAGTTCTCTTTTAACGTGTCGGCAGCAGCCAAAAGCCCGATGACCTTTCCGTTCACAGAAACGATTACCACGGTCTTACCCTGCGTTTCAAGCTCTTCAAGTTTTGAAGACACATTTGAAATATCGATCTTCTTATCCGACATAAGCCACCTATTCCCAAGCAGCACCTGGCTGCCGTTGAATTTAACCTCAACTCCCTTTCCCGAAATTGAATTAAAATGTTCAGGGTCCGGGACATCGATATTTTGCGATCTTGCCTTATTGATGATCGCCTCGGCAAGAGGATGCTGGCTCCTCTTCTCGGCGACCGCGGCGTACAACAACAACTCGGAGCCTGAGACTAAACGTCTCGGCTCCGAAACTTCTTCGATGGAACCGCCCCGATTTATCGGGGCAGGTTCCATCGTAATTATGTCGGTCACTTCAGGTTTTCCTTTTGTAAGCGTTCCTGTCTTATCAAAAACAATCGTATCGATCTTTTCAGAGATCTGAAGCGTTTTTGCGTTCTTTATCAATATCCCTTTCCGGGCCCCGATCCCTGTCCCAACCATTACCGCTATCGGTGTCGCCAGTCCAAGCGCGCAGGGGCAGGAAATAACAAGTACAGTGATAAAGATAGAAAGTGAAAAGACAAAACTCTGCCCAAGCAACATCCATACAATAAAAGAAACTATCGCAAGCCCGACAACGGATGGAACAAAATAAGCGGCTATCAGATCAGCAATGTCCTGTATCGGCGCTTTACTGCCTTGCGCTTCCTCAACTATTTTGATTATCTGCGCAAGGAGCGTTTCAGACCCGACCTTGGTAGCCTTGAACCTGAACGATCCGGTCTTGTTGATCGTTGCGCCGATGACCTTGTCCCCGGCTTTCTTCTCGACCGGGATGCTCTCTCCCGTCACCATGGATTCGTCGACACTTGACACGCCGTCGATCACAATGCCGTCAACGGGTATCTTCTGTCCCGGCTTCACGACAACAATATCGCCCTGAACGACCTCGCTGATAGAAACTTCTGTTTCCCTTGAGCCCTTAACTATTATCGCGGTCTTCGGCTTTAGCCCGACAAGCTTTCTTATCGCTTCCGATGTCCTCCCCTTTGCTATTGCCTCGAGCCACTTGCCCAGCAGAATAAAGGTTATCAGGAATGCCGCGGTCTCATAATAAAGATCGTGGCCAAGCAGTGGATCTCCTGCCCAAATGAATATGGAAACAATAAGGCTGTAAAGATAAGCCGCTCCCACGCCCAAAGCGACAAGGGTGTCCATATTCGCAACCCTCATCTTTATGAAAGCGATCAAGCCCCTTGAAAAGAATATGCTACCCGCGAACATGACCGGAGTCGCCAGAAG
>JBDRDU010000071.1:0-5287 GCA_043820455.1 bacterium
GGGGCTTCTTGAGCCGGTGCTTACAAGGCGGTTCGGCATAATGTGGGAATATGTGACGAATACATTTGAGGACGGCTATAAACAATCCGAGATAAAAAAGCAGCTTGATCTCGCAAAAATCGAGATAAACGGAGTATTGAAACAATAAATGTGCGGCATATTCGGATATATCGGAAATAAAGAATGCGTATCGCTCCTGCTCGAGGGCCTGAAAAAACTTGAGTACAGGGGATATGATTCCGCAGGCATCGCTTTAATAGACGATGAACAGCTGATCATAGAAAAATGCGCCGGGAAGATCTCTGAGCTTGAAAAATTACTTGACGGGAATTCCCATATAAACAGCCATCTCGGCATAGCCCACACGCGCTGGGCGACGCACGGCAGGCCGTCCGACGAGAACAGCCACCCCCACACCGACTGCAAAAATGAAATAGCGGTCGTGCATAACGGCATAATCGAGAACTATCTCCAGCTAAGACGGGACCTTGCGGCCGACGGCCATGTTTTTAAGTCCACGACCGACACGGAGGTCATTGCCCATCTCATAGAAAAGCACCTTAACGGTGATCTGGAAGAAGCCGTAAGAAAAGCCTCAAGAGAATTGACGGGGTCATTTGCGATCGCCGTAATGTCAAAGAACGAACCGGACAAGATAGTGGCCGCAAAACGCGGAAGCCCGCTAAAAATAGGACTGGGAGATAGCGAGACCTTTATCGCATCTGATATACCCGCCTTGATCAAATACACGAAGAAAGTGATATTCCTGGGAGAACAGGAAATGGCGGTCGTTACGAAAAATGACGTCAAGGTGACCAATTTTGCCGGCAACCCTGTCAAAAAAGAAGTGACCTTGATCTCCTGGGACCCTGTTTCCGCCGAAAAGGGCGGGTACGCGCATTTCATGTTGAAGGAGATACACGAGCAGCCAAGGGCCATCAGGGACACGATAGCGGACAGGGTAAAGGACGGCCATATCCATTTTGACGAGCTGGAAATGGATAAGAAAGAGCTCTCCAGGATAAACAGGGTCGTTTTTACGGCCTGCGGGACAAGCTGGCACGCGGGACTCATAGGCGAATACCTGATAGAACAGTTCGTTAAGATCCCATGCGAAGTCGAGTATGCCGCGGAATTCAGGTACAGGCATCCGATAGTGGACGAGAACACGCTCGTTATAGCGATAAGCCAGTCCGGCGAGACCGCGGACACGATGGGAGCGGTGTGGGAAGCGAAATCCAGGGGCGGCAAGGTATTATCGATATGCAACGTCCTGGGAAGCTCCATCGCAAGGGAATCCGACGGAGTGCTATATACCTACGCGGGGCCGGAAATAGGCGTCGCCTCGACAAAAGCCTTCACGACGCAGGTAGTCGTGATCTATCTTTTCTCTATAATGCTGGGCGTCATAAAGAACAACATAACGCAGAGTGAAGCGGAAAAGATGGTCCATGACCTATATGAACTTCCCCAAAAGATCGAGCTTATACTTTCCCAGGAAAGCAAGGTAGAAGCTCTCAGCGAAAAATTGTACAAAAGCAATAACGCGTTATATCTGGGGCGCGGCAAGGGTTTTCCGATAGCGCTCGAGGGAGCGCTTAAATTAAAGGAAGTGTCGTATATTCACGCAGAAGGGTATCCGGCCGCGGAAATGAAGCACGGGCCCATAGCTCTTATCGACAAGAACATGCTTGTTGTCGTTCTTGCCCTGAAAGGACGCCGCTACGAAAAGATCCTCGGGAACATCGAGGAAGTAAAGGCCAGGGGCGGGTATGTCGTAGCTGTCGCGGTGGAAGGCGACAATGAGATCGCCGAAAAAGCCGACGATGTATTCTACATCCCCCACACGACAGAGTCCCTGTCATGCATTCTTGCCGTTATACCGCTCCAGCTGCTCGCTTACTACATCGCGATAAAGCGCGGCTGCCACGTTGATCAGCCAAGGAACCTGGCAAAAAGCGTTACAGTAGAGTAGTCCATGAACAAGCCGAAATACTATATCTCAAAAAACAACGAATTCGTCATAGAAGATTACAACTCCTCCCCTACTTTCTCGAGCTTTTTCCCCGGGATCGCCGGCACCTACGGCATCCCCATGTGGGTCTTTTACGCGAACCGCGGGCAGTGCATAACAAGCTTTGGCATGCAGGACAAGGACGGCTCCATAATGGAATTCCAGCCGGCCAACAAGGCGTACAGGAATGTCTCTTTCAATGGTTTCAGGACTTTCATTAAGATCGACGGGAAATTCTATGAACCTTTCAGTAAAAGTTCACAGCTAAAGAACGAAATAAGGATAACCCCTTACGACCTGACGCTCATTGAGGAGAACAGAACATTAAAGGTAAGGGTGGAGGTCAATTATTTCACCATTCCCAATGAAAGCTTTCCCGCGCTCGCAAGGACGATCAAGGTAACGAACACTTCCGCGAAAAAAAGAAAGATAGAGATAATGGACGGCATGCCCATGCTTATCCCCTGCGGGTTCGCGAATTCGCTCCTTAAGAACATGAGCCAGACGATAGAGGCATGGAGCATAGTAGAGAACATAGAGAACAAAGCCCCTTTTGTAAGGTTGAAAGTGGTGCCGTCGGACGCTCCCGAAACGAAATTGTCCCAAAGAGGCAATTTCTATCTGTCCTTTGTCGATCAAGGCGGCAAAACATCTTTCCCGGACATAATAATAAGGCGCAAGGAGGTTTTTGGGGAGGTCTCCAGCCTGGAATATCCCGGGAATTTCATGGACAAAAAGTTCAAGGTCTCGGCCATCCGGATGAAGGAGAATTTCATCCCGTGCGCGTTCTCTTATAAAAGCCTTCTTCTTGCAGGACAAAAAGGTTTTGAGCTGTCCTCGATCATCGGCAACATAGACAGCGTGAAAAATTTGAACGGAATAAAGCAGAGGATCCTGAACAAAAAATATATCGAGGAAAAGGCCGCGGAGAACAAAAGATCGATCGACGGCATAACTTCAAAGATATCCACCGTCAGCAGCTCGAAAAGCTTTGACCTTTACACAAAACAGTCATTTCTTGACAATGTCATGCGCGGCGGCCTTCCCGTAAGCATCGGCGGCAAACCCTTTTATGTTCACTACAGGAAACACGGCGACATGGAGAGGGATTACAATGATTTTAAGCTGCTTCCAACTTATTTTTCGCAAGGGTCGGGCAATTACAGGGACATAAATCAGAACAGGAGGAACGACCTGTTCTTTAATCCGGACGTCAACTCAAGCAATATCCAGAGATTTTTCAATCTTGTCCAGCTGGACGGCTTTAACCCGCTGGTCGTTCTCCCGAGCAAATATTTCGTTGCATCAAAGGAAGCTGCCGATAAGATCGCGAAAAAACACGTCAAGTCCATAAATAAAGACATAGCGAAAATAATATCAAAGCCGTTCATACTGGGCATATTGCTGAAGGATATGGAGGAATCGGGCTGCGGATACAATACCTCGATCGGGGAATTCGTCGAAGAGCTTATCCAAAAGGCGGAAAGAGTGGAGGAAGCAAGTCATGGGGAAGGCTTCTGGACAGATCACTTCTCATATAATATCGACCTTCTTGAATCGTTCGAATGCATATATCCGGAAAAGATACAGGATATTCTGTTCAATAAAAAGGAATTTACATTCTTTGACAATGAGTTCACCGTCGCTGACAGGAAAAACAGGTATATTCTGCAGGGCAGCAAGATAAAGCAATTCGGCAGCGTAAGGGGTGACCCAGAGAAAAAAGCCCTTATTAAGTCCAGGCCCATTAACAAAAATCTCGTGAGAAAGGACCTTGGGCGCGGCGAAGTCTACCTTGCCGCATTGATAACGAAGCTTCTATGCATCGCAGCGAACAAGGCTGCATCATTTGACGCAGAAGGCATAGGGATCGAAATGGAGGCGGACAAGCCCGACTGGTACGACGCATTAAATGGCCTGCCTGGATTGTTCGGCTCTTCGATCTCGGAAACGCTGGAGCTGAAAAGGCTTTGTGCATATGTCGCTGACCATATAAAGCCGGGCAGCACGGCATCTATCCCGGTGGAGCTGAAGGAATTCATGGATGATCTCCTCGGATGCCTTAACGAAAAGGATGACTTTAAATGCTGGGATTCATCGAATACCCATAAGGAAAATTACCGCAGCAGGACGCGGCTTGGCATAAGCGGGGCGGAATCTGTGATCGACGGGAGCTACATCTTGAACTTCCTCGCCCAGGTGATAAAAAAATGCGACTGCGGCATAAGCAAAGCTTTGGGAAAATACGGGAACTATTATACATATTACATGAACGAGGTCGCGGACCACGGGATCGAGAGCGGCAAGATCAAAGTGAAAAAATTCATCCAAAAGCCGCTGCCGCTCTTCCTGGAAGGGTTCGTCCACGCGCTTAAAGTCGAAAAGGACAGGAAAATATACGGCCTTGTCAAGGCAAGCCCTCTTTACGATAAAAAATTGAAGATGTATAAAGTGAATTCGCCGTTCAACGGCGTTCCGCTTGAGATAGGCAGAGCAAAGGTCTTTACTTCCGGATGGCTTGAGAACGAATCGATCTGGCTGCACATGGAATACAAGTATATGCTGGAGCTTTTAAGGGCAGGCTTATACAAGGAATTCTTCGGTGATTTCAAGAGCGTCCTTGTGCCGTTCATGAAGCCGGGTGTTTACAAAAGAAGCATCCTGGAGAATTCATCGTTCATCGCAAGCAGCGCCTATCCGGACAAGGAAAGCCACGGAAGGGGTTTTGTGGCGCGCCTTTCCGGGGCAACGGCGGAGTTCATTGACATGTGGATACGCATGACCACGGGCAAGAAGATCTTCTATCTGGATAAGGGCGGAAAATTATGCTTCAAGCTGTCCCCTATCCTTCCGTCATGGCTGTTCTCGGGCGGGAAATTCTCATTCACTCTTCTTGGCTCGATCGAAGTGATCTATATCAATAAAAAGGGCAAGGACACTTTTAATGGGGTCGCCCCTGTTTCATACAAGCTTTTCCTTGATAATAAAGAGGTTGAGATCAAAAACCCGTCGATAAACGAGCCATACTCGACAATGATAAGGGACAGGAAAGTAAAGAAAATCATTGTAGCCTTATCCTAAAAGTAATATAATTCCGCCTGTTCGCCTACGCGCAAGGCTTCGGCGAATAAATTATGCTTCAAATCGGCGTTACATTCTATCCTGACCAGTGGCCAAAAGAATACTGGAACAAGGCGTTTTCAGAGATCGCTTCTGCCGGGTTCAAGATCGTCCGTTTCGGAGAAATGGCATGGAATTGGATGGAGCCGAAAG
>JBDRDU010000072.1:0-17951 GCA_043820455.1 bacterium
TTCCTCATCATAAACCCCAATCTCATGAATGACGACATGAATCAGGGCCAACAGAAAGGCAGTATCGGTACAGGGCTTGATGGGTATCCACTCATCCGCCTTGGCTGCGGTGACTGTAAGCACGGGATCCACAACAACCATCTTCATTCCCCTTGCCCTTGCCTCTGATAACTGCTTCGCTATGGCAGCACCTCCCGATGACATCGCATTATAACCCAGTATCAGAAGGTAATTACAATAAGGATAATCTGGTTCACACGTATAAGCACCATGAATAGCGAGACCAAATATATGGTCCGATAACCGGCAATGAACCCCTCCTCCAGACTGAAGATTCCCCACCGGTCCCAAAGCCTTCAGGAAAGTTTTCCACGTCCCAGTGATGGTTGGCTTCCTCCCCCCTCCTATCTCAAAAAACTTCCTGGAATCATCGGCCAGAATTTTTTTCAATTTCCCAGCGATGTTATTTAGGGCCTCTTCCCAGCTTATCTCTACCCATTGTGGATCAATCCCTCTCCCTTTCTCTGGGTTCGTTCGCTTTAGCGGGGTCTTGATGCGATGGGGGTTGTAGAGCTTTTGGATATTGCCAAAGGACTTGAGGCAAACAGTGCCCTTGTTTCGGGAGAGCTCCTCAAATCCCTCACCTTCGACGTTGCCCTCCAGATTCACTACAACGCCATTGACCCGATGCGCTCTTATCAAACAGATTCCCTTGTTGCAGACATAGCACAACGTGGGGATCCAGAGGTCTTCGTGTATGTCCTTTTCCGATTTGCTAAATGATTTTTCGTGCATCGCTATCATATTGTTGTTCAGTTGGATGAACGATAAAATTAAGACCAGATATTTCTATTTATCCGCACTTTTCATCGGTGGGGCAGCTTGGACACATAACGAGGGCCTTATGCTTTTTGCCGCTATGATACTAACCTTATTGATTTACTTCATCGGCCAAATAATATCAAAAAAAGCCAAATATACCGAAATGATAATCGGCATAATCGCTTTCTTTGCTGTCTACACGGCCGTAACCGGACCTTTTAAGGCGCTCATAAAATATTTTAATCTGAATCAACTTTGGGTCTCGAATTTTTGGCAGTTGTTTTATTTCCTGCCAAACCTTAACAGAATACCAACGATACTCGGCTACCTTTGTTATGAACTCTTTCTTGACACTTATCTCTGGATGTATTTCTGGATTTTCTTCTTTATATTATTATTCATAAACAGAAGAAATATTTTGAATACGAACTTAATATATGTGTTTTTATTTGTTTTCTTCTCCTTCGCTATGATCTTTGAAGTGTTTTTTATATCAAATGTTGGAATGCCACTGGAAGGGATTGTAGGTCTCATTAAGCTGAACCTGGATAGGGCAATGCTTATCATCCCTCCGTCAGCAGGATTCCTTATATTTGCTTCGCTTTTTAAACAGGAAAACTGACTTTTTCCATTACGAACAACCTTATTTTATGATATAATTTCAAAATTATGATACCTGTCTCCAAGCCGTCCATAGGTAAAGAAGAGCTTGCGGCCGTAAAGAAGGTCTTTGACAGCGGCTGGCTCGGAATGGGCTCATCCGTCAAGGAATTCGAGGATAAAATATCAAAATTCCTCGGAAGCTCCACCGTAATAGCCGTCAACACAGGCACAACAGCGATCCACCTTGCGCTAGACGCCCTTGGCATATCAAAAAATGATGAGGTCATCGTTCCATCCCTTACTTTCGTTGCCACGATACAGGCGATAACGGCAACGGGGGCAACCCCTGTTTTCTGCGACATAGAGCCGAATACGCTCAATATCGATGTCAAAGATGTTGAAAGAAAGATAACAAGCCGTACAAAAGCCGTTATCCCCGTCCACTACAGAGGACTTCCCTGCGACATGGACGCTTTAATATCCGTTACAAAGAAAAATAATATTCGGATAGTTGAAGATGCCGCGCATGCTTTCGGGTCGCGCTACAAGGGAAAACCTGTGGGATCTTTCGGCGACGTAACTTGTTTCAGCTTTGACCCCATCAAGGTAGTAACCTGCGGCGAAGGCGGAGCGATCGCAATAAGGGACTCATCCCTCGCTTCATTGATACAGAAGAAAAGGATACTCGGCATAGACAAGGACACCTGGAGCAGGTACAAGCACGAGCGCAGCTGGTTCTATGATGTTCTCGTCCCAGGCTACAGATATCATATGAGCAACATCAATGCGGCGATCGGCCTTGTTCAGCTTAAAAAGTTCAAAAAGCTGAACGCCAAAAGGATAAAGATCGCAAAAAGATACGACAGGGAGCTCGGCAAGATAAGCGGGCTTGAGCTCCTGAAAACGGGATACAAGGATATTGCTTTCTTCATGTACATCATCAAGGTAAAAAAGGACCGCGACGCCCTTATGAAGCATTTAAAGGAGAGCGGGATAGATTCCGGGATCCATTACATACCAAGCCATTTGTTCACGCTTTACAAAGGTTTTGCCACAAAGCTGCCTGCCACCGAAAAGGTCTGGGAAGAGATCCTTACCCTGCCCCTATATCCCGACCTTACCGCAACTGACCAGACAAAAGTGATCAATGCAATTAAGGCATTCTTCAAGAAATAGCCATGAAAGTACTCTTTCTGACAGTTGATGATGAAACCCGCGCTAGCAGTAGGACCAGGGCCTACCAGTTCCTGCCCTATCTCAAACAATACGGCATAGAATATGACGCGGTCGCATGGAACGGCAAAGTGTTCAGGCCACGCGATCGCCTGCTTAGATTCCTCTTCGGAGAGGTCTTGAACTATTTCGTGATGACCACAAGGATAATCCGGGCGCTGATAATGATCAAGACCTATGACGTTGTTTTTGTGCAGAAAATAACCTTAATGAGATTACTTTACTGGCTCCGGTTATGGAAGGTCAAATATGTCTATGACATAGATGACGCCATATACACGGCGCATTCCGCGGAGCTCGCGAAGATAAAACAAAATATCAGGGTGAACACGACCATAGAATACATGAAAACGGCAAAACACATGATAGTGGAACTTCCGTCAACCGAAAAGGTTGCAAGGCAACATTGCGCTAACGTGACCACAATACTGGGTCCCATGGACATTAAAAGATACTCCCCTTCCGACAAGAGCCGCCACGAAAGCGTGACAATCGGCTGGATCGGGAGCCACGGCAACACTTACTATCTTTTTGAGATACAGAATGTGCTAGAGGGACTCTGCAGGAAATATGACAATGTCCAGGTCAAATTGATAGGCACGAAAGGATTCCGTTCAGGCGAAAATAAGATAAAACTTGTCGAGTGGAGCCTTGATACGGAGCTGAAAGAGCTTTCAAGCTTTGACATCGGCATCATGCCCCTCACCGATGACGAATGGTCCCGCGGCAAAGGCAATTACAAGCAGCTTCAATATATGGCGCTTGGGATCCCTTCCGTCGTAAGCCCTGTCGGAATAAACACGACGCTCCTTCAAGAAGGGGTCAACGGCTATCTCGCGAGGACGAAACAGGAATGGGAAGAAAAGCTCTCAAAACTGATCGAGAACAGGGACTTAAGGGAAGAGATGGGCCGCAGGTCACGGGACATGGTCGCCAATAATTACTCGCTTGAAGCGAGCGTCCCGAAATTCGTGGAGGCGATAAAGAGTACTTACAATGTTTGACTTATCGATCTGCATAGTTAACTGGAACGTTAAAGAGCTGCTGAATGCATGCCTTGTATCGATATATAAGAACACAAAAGATATCTCTTTTGAAGTGATCGTTGTCGACAATAATTCATCCGATGACAGCGTTCAGATGGTAAAAAAAGATTTCCCGCAGGTTAAGCTCATTGCCAACAAGACCAATGCCGGATTCACCAAAGCCAACAACCAGGCCATAAAGATCTCTCAGGGCCGCTATATAATGCTTCTAAATCCCGACACAGAGGTCACGGATAATGCCATGAATAAAATGATCAAATTCATGGAAAGCCGGCGCGACTGCGGGGCACTGGGATGCAAACTCCTCAATACCGACGGGACGCTGCAGAGGTCATGCAGGACATTCCCAAGCCTTGAGGTCATGCTGTACAACGCGTTATTCCTTGATTCTTTGCTCCCAAAAAGCAGGATCTTCGGCAAATACTTCATGACGTGGTGGGATTTCAACGAGACCAGGGAAGTTGACCAACCGATGGGCTCGGCTTTAATGATAAAAAAAGAGGTTCTGGCTAAGGTTGGCTTGTTCGATGAGAATATTTTCATATGGTTCGACGAAGTGGACCTTTGCTACAGAATAAAAAAGGCCGGCTGGAAGATATACTTCACGCCGGACATTCAAATAAAACACCACTTGAGCCGGAGCTTTAAACAATGGAAAAGCTTCCCTCAAATAATAAAGGGTGCCGTAATATGGAGAAAGAGCAGGAATTACTTTTTCAGGAAGCATAAAGGGATGTTAAGCGTATCAGTCCTATTGGCTCTCGACATCCTACAGGTAGCGATAATTATCTCGGTCTTATATACCATAGCAAAGATCGTATTAAGAGGATTTTAGATGAATCTTAGCGTAATAATCCCTACATATAACAGAAAGGCAACATTAAAGGCCACCTTGCTATCATTGAACGATCAGACATTCAAGGATTTTGAGGTCATTGTCGCCGATGACGGCTCAACGGACGGCACGGAACAAGAAGTGAAAAACCTCAAACTTTCCTACCCCATCAAGCATGTGTGGCAAAAGAATTCAGGCAGGTCCGCCGCAAGGAACATGGGGATAGAGGCAGCGGACAGCGAAATAATACTTTTCATCGATGACCATATTATTTCCGATAAACGCCTTATCGAAGAACACGTTAAATATCACGATAAATACGGCGTCGAGGTCGTAAGGGGCCGGGTCGAATTCATCGAACAAGCACAGGATGCCCCAAAAACGACAGAATATGTCAATGAACGCAAATTTAAAGCTCCGGCATACGAACAGCAGCCGTTCAGGATATTCATAACGAACAATATTTCCGTCAAAAAACGCGCCCTGATGTCCGTTTTCGGTTTTGACGAGGATTTCCGGGAATACGGCCTGCAGGACGCGGAAACGGGCTACCGGCTTAAGGAAGCGGGGTTCAGGTTCAAGATAAACCCGAATGCCGTCGGCTATATATTCGGCGTGGGCTGGACCTACGAGGAAAGATGCTCAAGAAGAAGGCAGGTCGGAAGGTCTTCCGTCCTTTTTTACAAGAAGCACCCTTCCCTTCTGATCAAGATAAATTTAAGCGTTCATTCGATCACGCTGCTGGTCCGCAAGTTCTTGTCCCTGTTCGAAGGACGCCTTCCAAAAAGGCTGTTGATGTTCTATAACTTTTCAACAGGCATAAAAGAGGGCCTTGAAAAATACAAGGACAAATACTATTCGAAAATGCACAGCAGGTTCAAGGGCAGCAAGAAAAGCATCCTGTTCGTTTCTCACATATCGGACCTTTCCGGCGCCCCGATAAGCATTGCCCTTCTGGCCAAAAAACTTAACAAGGAAAAATACTATCCTATCATAGCCCTGCCGGAGCCTGGGGCAGTAAAATCAAAGCTTGATGCTTTCAATATCCATTATCAGCTCTATAAGGACAATATCCTTCATAAGATATTTCCTTCTCTCAAGATATACCGCATGCTGAAGGAAAGACAGATCGACTTGATCTACCTGAACACTGCAGCCACGATATGGGCGGCAAAAGCGGCTAAACTTCTCGGCATTCCCGTCATTTCCCATATAAGAGAGGACTTAAGAGGCCTGAACAATCTCGTTATCAGAACAAAGATACGGTATTGTTCGGACAAAATCATCCTGATATCGAACTGGATGAAAACCTTTATTAGGTCCAATAAGGCTCTGGTCGTCCACAATTCGGTGGATATTTCCGATCTCCGGCATTTGGACCCGGACAGGATAAGGCTGGAATTCAATATAAAAAATAAAATAATCGTATTTATCGGCTCTCTTGAAGAAAGAAAAGGAATAAAATACTTGATCAAAGCGTTCCCGCTGATAAAAGGATCCGTTCCCGAGGCTAAGCTTCTTATAGTAGGCAAACCTCTCCCCGGGCAAAAAGGATACCGGAACATGCTTAAAACTCTGGCAAAAGATGAAAACATCCTTTTTGCCGGAGGAAGGCCCGATGTATATGACATCATTGCGGCCGGCGATATCCTTGTTGCGCCATCGCTTTCAGAGCCGTTCGGAAGGGTCATCGTTGAAGCAATGGCCTGCGGCAAACCCGTGGTCGCAACTAATGTCGGAGGGATCCCCGAGATCATCGAAGACGGGAAGACCGGCATCTTGGTCCCGCCAAAAGATGAAAAAAGCCTGGCAACTGCCATTATAAAGCTCTTTGCCAGCAAGGATTTGGCTGATTCCATGGCTGCTGCCGGAAGAAAAAAAGCTGAATTATCCTTTAACATCGGGAACCAGGTCAATGAAATTGAAAGGATATTGGATGAATATCTTAAATAATCTTTTTCGGAGCCTGAGACTGAACGTCCCTGCCTTGCCGGCAGGCAGGTCGGCTCCTCAAAAACTGGAACCGTCCCGATTCATCGGGACAGGTTCCAAGTTTCATCTAATTATCCTTGCCCTTATATCGGCCGTTCTTTTTTTCTGGAACATTCATGTGATCCCTCTGACCGACGGTGATTCGGCGTTTTACGCGAAGATCGCAAAAAATATCGTCGACGGCGGCGACTGGCTTACAATGCATTACGGCGATGCGTCCACGATAATCGACAAGCCTCCTCTTGTCATGTGGATCACAGCAGCGTCCTTCAAGCTTTTCGGGGTAAATGAATTCGCGGTCAATTTCTGGCACAGTTTATGCGCCCTGCTTACTGTGATGTTCACTTATAAATTGGCCAAGGAACTGTTCGACAGCAAAACAGCGTTCCTTTCGGCCCTGGTCCTGGCAACATCAGCCCAGTTCTTTTATCAGGCGAGATCTCCCCTTCAGGACATACCGCTCACTCTGTTCGTTCTGCTCTCCGTATATGCTTATATCCTTTTCGAGAAAAGATCGAATGTCAGATATTTCTATCTTTCTTCGGTTTTCGTCTCTTTGGCGGTCCTGACAAAAGGCCCTGTAGGGCTTGTTCTGCCGGCAATAATCCTGCTCGCATATTTGATCGTAAGCAAAAATAAGCTCCCCGCAATACCTCACATCATTGCAGTAGCCATTTTATTCCTTGTTATCACTCTGCCATGGTTCATTATCGAATATAATATCCTCGGCAAAAGATTCCTTGATATATTCATCGGCCATAATTTCGGCAGATACTTCCGGCCGATCGACACCATAGGGAATGAGGCATCCAAATACAGCGGCATAAAGCCCCAATATGATTTTTACTCGTACTTTTTGCAGCTGCTGATAGTCGCCGTTCCTTGGTCAGGATTTGTTTATCCCGCCATATATCACAACATAAAAAAGAAAGCGAGCCTTCTGCCGGTTGTTTTTGCCCTGTCGGTGCTTTTGTTCTTCTCGCTTTCGCTTAACTATAAGATATCAAGATATATACTTCTCGCATTCCCCCGCACTATCGATCCTTGTCGGTAAATTGCTTGCCGATGCGCCTGAAGACGAAAATGCTTCCGGCCTGTTCAAATGGTCTTCATGGTTCACTTTAACGGTGATCCTGCCCGTGCTTCTTATGGCAACGCTCCTTCTTTACAACAGCCAGTCAAAAATAGGGCCTTATTATCTTCCGCTGCTCCTTCCCTTCCTGATATTCATGTGCTTAAGTCTGCTTGCAGGTTCTATCCTAGGAGTGCTGAAAAAACAGGATCATTCGATCTTCGCATATGCGGGGATATCCATCCTGTCCTATCTGGTCCTGATCGGCAGTTTGGCCGCTTATTATCCAAAGATAAATCCTATCAGCGTTTTCTGCGGCAGGATAAACGCCGTTTCAAAGCCTTCTGATATTGTTTGCCAATATAAGGGAACGGACGCCCATTTTATGATATACTACGCAAAAAATGAGGCTTTTTTAGTAAGAAAAGAAGCGGAGATCAAAAGGCTTCTCCTGTCAAAAAAGAAGGTATATTGCATTTCGGAAAGCAAAGAAGCGTTCAAGGAGCTTAAAAGATCATTGAAAGGCAGGGTTAAAGTAATGGATACAAGCGCCAATTACACCCTGTTCAGCAATTAAATATGAAATTATCAATAATAATGCCCGTATATAATGAGAAAGACACTCTAGAGCAAATCCTTAAAAAAGTGCTCTCGGTCCCCCTGGAGAAAGAGGTCATCCTTGTGGATGACTGCTCAAGGGACGGTTCCCGCGAGCTTCTCAAGAGCATCAATAAAAGCGGCGTTGTGACCGTGTTCCACGAAGTGAACAAGGGCAAGGGAGCAGCGATACGCACCGGGCTTCAATATGTCACAGGCGACGTGGTCATAATTCAGGACGCCGACCTTGAATATGATCCGAACGAATATTTAAAACTTATTGAACCGATAAGGTCAGGCGAAGCTGATGTTGTTTACGGCTCGAGATTTTCCGCAAACCCGGAAAAGATGTCCTTTGCCCATTATCTGGGGAATAAAGTACTAACGATCGCCACGAACATATTTTACGGCACAAAACTGACCGACATGGAAACATGCTATAAAATGGTCAAGGCGCCGATATTCAAATCCCTGAAATTGAGAGCGAACCGGTTCGATTTTGAGCCCGAAATAACCGCGAAACTCCTTAAAAGCGGAAAAAGGATCGTCGAGATACCTATTTCATATGAGGGGCGCAGTTGGACTGAAGGAAAGAAGATAACTTGGAAAGACGGCATAGCGGCTCTATGGAGCATCATAAAATACAGGTTCGTTGACTAATGGATCTCTCCATAATAATCACCACTCTCAACAACAAAAAAGTCCTTGAGGAATGCATCAATTCGGTCAAACAATTCACGAGATCGATCCGTTATGAATTGGTGATCGTGGACAACAATTCCAGCGACGGAACGCAATCCCTTGTCAGATCAAAATATCCCAATGTTGCCCTGATCGAGAACAAAAAGAACCTTGGATTTTCGACCGCTAATAATAAAGGATTGGCTCTCGCCAAAGGAAGATACTCGGTCCTTCTCAATGACGATACCTACATAAAAGATGATGTTTTCGGAAAAATGGTAAGGTTCCTGGACAATGAACCCGGCATCGGCATATGCGGACCAAAACTCCTGAACATAGACAGCTCCATTCAACGGCAGGGCAGCATATTCTCCGCCCATAAATGGCGCTCAAAGTCCCCTATCGAGGTGCCCTTTGTGCTGGGAGCCTGCCTGTTCATAAGGAAGGCCGTTATGGATAAGATAGGCCTGCTGGACGAGAACCTTTTCTTCTACAACGAGGACCTTGATCTCTGCAAAAGGGCCAGATCCGCCGGTTTCAAAGTGGTTTACTATCCCGATGCTGAAACATACCATTATGGAGGATACAGCAGCAAAAAAGCGTTCGATGAACGATTTTTCATCGAAGGTTTCCGGGGAGGATTATATTTATGCAGGAAGCATTACGGGCCTATCGTATATTCTTTATACAGGGCGAGTCTCCTGCTTTTTGCCTTGCTTATGGTCCCGTTTTCACTGCTCCATAAGGAGAAACTGAGCGCCTATCTGAAGATATTACGAATGACAGCAAATGGACAGATCGTGTCCAAAACATGATCTTTATGATAAAATTAATATAATCAAATGAAAAAATCTGTTCTTCTGATAATGTTTTCAGTCGCTTTATTCTTCATTTTTAAGACAAATTTCGCTCAGTCTTTCGAGCTGACCAAAGAACTGAAGGGCGAGATAGAGGACAAACAATGGCTCGTAAAAGTCCACCCCAACAACCCTCAATCCCGTTTTGAGCTCGCCATAACTTACGCTTATTCGAACAGGATCGAGGACGGTCTCGCCGAACTTAAAAAGGTCGATGAGATGGACAAGACCTTTGCCCCTAAAGCGCTCAAAATATACTCTAAAAAGGTGAAACTGTTCCCGAATGACTGGAAAGCAAGGTTCAGGTACGCATTCGCCTTGTACTTTAATAACAAGAAGAAGGAAGCGATCAAAGAATTCGAGAAGATCATAAAACAGGACCCGAAGAACGTCTTTTCGTACGGCTACATCGCGACGATATACGGGGAAATGAACGAAGTCGACGAAACCATTGATTATGCGAAGAAAGCGCTCGAGATCGACACTAATATTGCTGCGATACATCTTCTTCTGGGAACGGCTTATTATAAAAAGGGCCGGCCGGGACCTAGCTTTCAAGAAACATTTGAAGCATTAAGGCTCCGCGCACTCGGATACTAAATGGATAAGCTAAAAAACCTAACCCCCGCTTTAATAGCCCTGATAATGCTCGGGTTTTTCATATGGGCGCTTATGCCAAAAGACGACTTTTCAGATAAAATATCAGAAAAACTGAACAATGAAAAACAAAAAGCGGATGTTGTGTTCAAAGCCGCGACCCTTGCCGAAGTATCTGACGGGATCAAATACTGGGAGCTTGTCGCCAAGACCGCGGTCATCAATAAATCCCTCGGCGTCGCCAATCTTTCCGTTGTTGACGGATTGTTCTTTGATAAGGGACATCCAACGATCAAATTCTTGGCCCCGTCAGCAGTATGGCGAATAAACAAGAACGAGATCGTCCTCGCCGACCCAATAGGATATGACATAAAATATGAAAAAACAATAAAGGATGAGCTCGCAAAAATAAAGGACCCGGCCCGGCTCAGTTCATTCTTCCATCTTCCTGAAAAGATCGGGAAAAAATATGAAGGCTACTGGTTTTCGGCAAAGAACCTGGACTGGAAGCTTTCCACAAAGAAACTTCTCTGCTCCGGGGCAATAACGCTTACGAAGGGAGACATTATGATCAACGCTGAAGAACTTGAAGCCGATGTCGGATTAGAAAAAGTCTCTTTGACAGGCAACCCATCGGGGGAAATATTTACCGACAGCAAAAAGATAAATATCACTGCCGATAAATTTCTGGTCGACAGCTATCAAGACATCGTCACCGCCGATAAAAACGTTATTGTGACAAGGAACGGGTCCAAGCTCAATGCGGATAAGGCGGTCTACGATCAGAAAAAAGGCGCCATTGAACTGTCCGGCGGGGTTTCCCTGACAAGGGATAACAACAAAGTATACGGCGAAAAGATGTTGCTACTTCTCAGCGGAAATAAGATAATCATCCAGGGCCGTACGAAAGCGCAAATAACAGGGGCGGAAATAAGATAATATGCCTACCATAAAGCTCAAACCGCAACCAGCAACCTTGATCAGGGAAGGAAAAGAACCTTTTGATCTTATAATAATCGGCGGAGGGCCTGCGGGACTGGCTGCAGGGATCTATGCAAAAAGGGCGGACATCGATGCCGTTCTCATTGAAAAAGCATTGCCTGGCGGAATGATCACGACCACTGAACTTGTGGAAAATTACCCTGGTTTTCCTGAAGGGATCTCAGGGATCGACCTTGGACAAAAACTGGAGGATCAGGCCAGAAAATACGGACTGGATATTGTTTTCGGCAAAGCCATCAGCCTGGAAGCAAAGAACAACATTAAAGAGGTCCGCACCGAGGAACACTCCTATTCAAGCAGAACGGTCATCATTGCTACGGGAAGCGAACCAAAGAAATTGGGCGTGCCGGGAGAAGAAACTTTCATCGGAAAGGGCATTTCATATTGCGCCACTTGCGACGGTCCTTTTTACAAAGATAAAAATGTGGCCGTGATCGGCGGAGGGAACGGCGCGCTTGAAGAAGCGATCTTTTTGACAAAGTTCGCGAAACTGGTGACCGTGATACACCGCAGAGAAGATCTTAGGGCGGATAAAGTGCTCCAGGAAAAAGCCGCCTCCAACCCGAAGATCTTTTTTAGGCTTAATACCCTAGTTGAAGAGATAAAAGGCAATGATAAGGTCCGATCCCTCACACTGACGGACACATTAAGCAATAAAAGATCCTCGATCAATGTGGACGGAGTGTTCATTTATGCGGGACAGAAGCCGAACACCGATCTCGTCAAAGATCTGGTCAAATTGGACGAGAACGGTCATATCGTCACCGATGAGAACCTTAGAACCAATATCAACGGCATTTTCGCCGCAGGGGACGTAAGGAAAAAAGCTCTTCGGCAAGTGGTCACTTCAGTCGCGGACGGAGCCATCGCGATAACTAGCGTTAAGGAATATTTGGAAGGCAAATGACCTATTCGTGTCTAAGTGCCTCAACGGGATCAAGCTGAGCGGCCCTTGTTGCAGGATAAACCCCGGATACGACCCCGACAAAGATCGAAACAAAATATGCAAGTGCGGCCGACCAAGCGGAAACCACCGGAGTGATGCCTATCATTTTCATCATTCCCATTGAGACCCCTACCCCAAGGATTATCCCGACAGTCCCGCCGATCATGCTGATAACCACGGACTCTACCAGGAACTGAAGGAATATATCCCTTCTTGTAGCACCCACCGATTTTCTTATGCCGATCTCCCGTATTCTTTCATTCACGGAAACAAGCATGATATTCATAATGCCGATGCCGCCCACAAGCAATGAAATGGATGCGATGCCGCCGATGACCAGCGTAAGGAAGTTGAGGATATTATTGACCATTGAAAGAGATTCCTCTTGAGTATCTATCCGGAAGTCCTCCTTCTTGTGTCTTTTTATCAAGAGTTGTCTTGCTTCTTCCTTCGCCTTATAGACAACCTTATCGCTCTTGGCGGCAAGGCCTATCTCCATTATTTTTTTCGTGTCAAAAAGCTGCTGCCCGGTACTTGTAGGGATCACCACTATTTTGTTGTAATCAAATCCAAAAAATGCCCCTTTATTTTCAAAAACGCCGACCACGGTAAAGCTTTTTGAATTTATCTTGACCCTCTCCCCTATGGGATCGAAGCCGGAAAGCAATTCGGTCACTATCTTCTGCCCGATAACGCAAACCTTTTTCTTCATCATTTCTTCACTTTTATTGAAGAACCTGCCCAGAACCACTTTATGGCTGAAAACCTGAGGATATTTATATGAAACGCACATTATAAAAGGCAGGGTCATTTTTTCCTTGCCGTAGCGAATATCCCCGCCTCCGATCAGGCGAGGATCGACATTTGCAATGTTAGGGCAATACTTTTCAATGGCATCCGCGTCCTGATAGGTCAATTTTTCCGTAAAGGCCGCAGGCCCTGTGTCCTTTCCGGGATGTACTTCCATATATGCGGAACCCGTCCCAAAGCTTGAGACAGTATCATATATATATCGTTTTGCGCCTTCACCTATCGCTACAAGCGTAATGACCGCAAATACCCCTATAACCACGCCAAGCATCGTCAGCATGGACCTTACCTTATTCCCCCAAAGCGTTTCTACGGCCTGCATGAAAAAATCAACGAGCTCGTCATATAGCTTTGTCATAGTCTTTTCTGTTCGATCCTTTCGTCATCTACAAGGAGGCCATCCCTCAGTCTTACTACCCTTTTCGTATACCTTACAATATCCAATTCATGCGTGACTATGATGATGGTCACCCCTTTGTCATTAAGCTCCTGGAAAACCTTCATGATGTCCTCGCTTGTCTTTGTGTCCAGGTTGCCGGTAGGTTCATCAGCGAGCATTATCCTGGGATCGTTCACAAGTGCTCTGGCAATGGCGATCCTTTGGCGTTCGCCGCCTGAGAGCTCTGTGGGCTTATGATGTGCTCTGTGTTCAAGGCCTATGACCTTAAGCATTTCATGCGCCCTTGCATCCCTTTCCTCGCGTTGAACGCCGTAATAATAAAGAGGGAGCTCAACATTCTTTAAAGCGCTCATTTTGGGAAGCACATTAAAGGCCTGGAAAACAAAGCCGATCATTTTATTTCTTATGCTTGCAAGCGCATCATCATCAAGGGTTGAAACTTTTACTTCTTCAATGAATATTTCCCCGCTTGTCGGCCTGTCAAGGCACCCGATAAGATGCATAAAAGTGGATTTTCCGCACCCGGAAGGACCTGTTATGGAAACAAATTCACCCTTCTCAATATGAAGGGTTATACCTTGTAATGCAGGCACTTCGACCTTCCCAAGCCTGTAGGTCCTGGTCAGGTCATGAACATGTAATATCGCTTTTCTATCGCTCAATCTTTACCCTCGAGCCGTCCTTTAATTTTATGACATTCGAAACAGCAACAACGTCCCCGAGCTTGACCCCGTCCGACACGGCCACGTTAAAAGCATCCCTTAGCAATATTGATATCTGCTTTTTGTGGGCTCGCCCGAACCAAACAAAATACGCGTAATATTTATCTCCTTCAGACAGCACCCCTTCTCTTGGGATCACGATCGCGTCATTCAATCTCTGAGTTACGATCTCCGTATCAACGTTCATGCCATGGAAAAGTTTCCCGGTCGGCTTCAAAAGTTCGATCTTTGCCCTGAATACTTTATCCTCCTCATCAGGCCTCACTCTGCCGGCCACAGATTTAAGTTCCGCTTCATTGTTGAGGAATATCAGCTTGCCTTCAAATATTTCGTCCGGATAAGCATCGGCCATGACCCGAACTTCATCGCCTTTTTTTACCCCGCCCACATCCACCTGGTCGATCTGTATCTCGATCGACATGCCTTTTGAATTGGTAACGGTCACGATAGGATCGCCCATAATGGCGGGCTCCCCCACTTCAACGGCAACGCTTGAAACAATGCCGTTTATCGGAGATCTGATCGATGCACCGTCCAGACTGTATGATGCATTCTCAAGCTGCTGTGATGATGCGAAACCTTTATCGTAGAGGGCTTTTACCCTTTTATACTCTTTAAGAGCGTTCTCATAGCTGTCAAGCTTTATAAGAATGTCTCCTTTCTTGACTTCACTGCCCTCCGATACGCCTATCCAGTCAACCCTTCCGGGCGTCCTTGCGGCCATTTGCGCGGTCGTTGCTTTAACAACGCCCGGCGCCGACACGGTCACAACAATATCCCCTTTGGCCACTTTATACATCTTAACCAGCACTCTGCTCCTTTGGACTGAATTTATGTTCAAGAGCAGAAGGACAACGAGCACCCCTATCACCGTGAAAAACAGCTTTTTGTTCATGACAAGTCGATCCATGTAAAACCTGCCTTTTAATATAGTATCCATTATCTTTTTCATTTTTCTCCTCCTTTATCAGATATCATTCTATCTTTTTCTTGAATCTTGCGACGCTTAAGCTTAATATGACCAGACTGAAAAGAAGCATCGGCCATGCTTCACACCATAAATACTTTATCCCGATCCCCTTTATGAATATCCCCCTGACGATTATAAGGAAATATCTTAGAGGTATCAAATGCGTCAATCCCTGTATTATAACCGGCATACTGGCGATTGGGAATATAAATCCGGATAAAATGAACTGCGGTGACATTATGAGGTTGGAGGTCATTATCGCCTGGCGTTGGTTCCTGGATACAGTGGATATGAACAGCCCTATGCCAAGCCCTGTAACTGAAAATATCATCCCGAGAACGAACAGGAGCAGCGCGCTGCCGTGTATAGGGACCCTGAACCAGAGAGTTACCACCATAAAAGCGAAGATCGAGTCGGCGAACGCCACAAAGAACGGCGGTATCAGCTTGCCGAGGATCAGTTCATGGGACTTAAGCGGCGTGACCATTAATTGCTCGATAGTGCCTTTTTCCTTTTCTTTCACGACAGAGAACATCGTGAGCATCATGCCTATCATCATGAGGATCTGAGCAAATACCGCAGGGACCATAAAATACATGCTTTTCAATTCCGGGTTGTACCATAAGCGCGTTTCAAGGGCAAAGGGCGTAAAGTCCCTTGGGCCGGCCCCCGCTTTGTTAAGCCTGCCCTGGAGAACAGCGTTCGAATTGGCAAAATTGATCTGATTCATGTAGCCAAGGATAATGGTGGCATTGGACGAATTGCTGCCGTCTATTATTGCCTGCACATCTACGGAACCGCCCGATAGGAGCTTCTTTTTGAAATTCCTTGGTATATGCACTGCAAGCGACGCCTTGCCGCTGTCAAGCAGCCTTGAGAATTCCTTCTCATCATTGACATAATATTTAAGGTCGAAATTGCCGGCATTCTCTATGCTTTTTATATAAGCCCTGCTTATGTCCGTCTTGTCCTCATCCATTATCGCCGTAGGGACGTTCCTGAGGTCCGTAGAAGCGATATAACCGAACATTATCAGCTGGATGACAGGCATAACAAGTGCGACCCTCAGCATCCTCTGGTCCCTGAAAAGCTGCCTGAATTCCTTAATGATAAAATGATATAAGCGACTATCCATCATTCGATCCTTTTCTTGAAAGCGCGGACGCACAACCACATCAACAGCACGGAAAATATCGTAAGGGGAATTATATCGCCCCAGAGATAAGAGATCCCCACACCCTTAAGGAAAATACCTCTCATTATCCTTAAAAAATATCTGGCAGGCACAAGGTAGGTCACAAGCTGGATCACCCGCGGCATGTTCTCAATGGGAAAGACCATGCCCGAAAGCAACATTGACGGCAGCATTGTTGAAAGCAAGGCTAACTGCATAGCTTCCTGGCTTGTTTTTGCTATCGTTGAGAATAAGAGTCCGATCGCAAGAGCTGCTGTAAGGAATATGCAGGAACAAAGGAGCATAAGTATTACGCTCCCTTTTATCGGCACCATGAACCAGTAATGCCCGATAGCCGTTACAAGCACGACATCCCAAAAAGCGATGATAACATAAGGGAGGATCTTTCCTATCATAAGCTCGTTCTTCTTTATGGGGCTTGTTATCAATGCTTCCATCGTGCCCATTTCTTTCTCTGAGACAATTGTCAATGAGGTCAGCGTTGCCGCCAGCATCATGAGTATCGAGCTTATCAGTCCGGGGATATAGAAATTAAGGCTTCTCAGGTTCTCGTTATACCATATCCTCGCGATAAGATTGATGGGACTTGAGCTTTTCACAATAAGCCCGCCGAAATATTGCTGCGCTATGCCGTTTATATAGCTTAAAGCGGAGGATGCTGTTACCGGGTCGGAACCGTCAAGCAGAACCTGAATGACAGCCTTCTTGTGTGACAGGACCTTTTTTGAGAAATCCGACGGTATATTGATCACTATCTTTGCCCTGCCGCTGTCCAACACATCCTGGAATTGGAGCTCGCTTTTCAAGTTCGCCGCAATATTGAAGTATCCTGTTTGCACAAATTTATCGATAAGCTGCCTGCTTTGGACGGTCTTCGAGTGGTCCAGAACGGCCATCGGCAGGTTCTTCACATCAAATGAAACGGAATATCCGTAAATAAAAAGAAGGATCACCGGAAGAAATATGGATATCACAAGGCTTCTTGGGTCCCTTATGAGGTGGATGAATTCTTTTTTCATTATCGCATAGATATGCCTGTTCATTTATCTCCCGCAGCTTTTCGCCGCATCTGTGCTTCAACGAGCGACACGAACACATCCTCAAGTGAAGGTGAAACTTTTTCTGTTTTTTCTTTCTTTTTAAGGTCTTCCGGGGAATCACAAGCAATAACAACGCCATCGCTTATAAGCGCGATGCGGTCGCAGTTCTCGGCCTCATCCATATAGTGGGTCGTAACTAACACAGTAACACCTCTCCCTGCCAGCATCTTTATGGCGTTCCAAAACTTCTTTCTGGCGAGTGGATCAACCCCGGCCGTCGGTTCATCCAGAAAAATGATCTGAGGCTCGTTTATAAGGGCGCATCCAAGGGCAAGGTGCTGTTTGAACGCCGAAGCAAGCTCTCCCGTCAATACATTTTCCTTGCCGAACAGCTCGGATATTTTGATTATTTCCTGTTTCTTCTGCTCCCGTGTCTCTTTTTTCGTCTGATATATGCCCGCGAAGAAATCTATGTTCTCCGAGACCGTCAGGTCGTCATATAAGGAGAATTTTTGGGACATGTAGCCGATT
>JBDRDU010000073.1:0-36972 GCA_043820455.1 bacterium
AGTCTTTTCGTTGCAGCTGACCTTAATGAGCATCAGTTCTCTTTCTACTGCGACATCTTTTGGGATATCAAATACTTTAATGACGTCTATCAGCTTGTAAAGCTGCTTTGTTATCTGCTCAAGCACATTGTCATCACCGGAGGCGACAATGGTCATTCTGGAGACCGAGTCGTCCTCGGTCGTTCCGACCGCCAAAGATTCAATATTGAACCCTCGCCTGGCAAAAAGGCCTGCCACCCTGGCAAGTACCCCGGGTTTATTTTCAACTAAAACTGAAATAGTATGTTTCATTTCAATCAACCAGCATTTCGTTTATTGCCTGCCCAACAGGCACGAAGGGGAACACGTTCTCCCCCCTTGCCACTTTAAAATCGATCAGAGTGGGCCGGTCCTTGATGGTTAAAGATTCCTCGATGGCCGGTCTTACTTCCTCGATCTTCGTGACCACAATGCTTTTTGCTCCGTATGCTTCTGCGATCCTCGCAAGGTCGGGATTCCCTTCCAGATCCGTTTGTGAATATCTTTTTCCGTGCAAAAGCTCCTGCCACTGTCTTACCATCCCAAGATATGCGTTATCAAGCACAGCGATCTTGACGGGAAGCTTGTTATTTACCGCAGTTGTCAACTCCTGAATGTTCATCTGGATGCTTCCGTCGCCCGCAATGTCGAACACTATTTTATCAGGGCAGCCGAACTGGGCGCCTATTGCGGCCGGCAGTCCATATCCCATTGTTCCAAGGCCTCCCGAGGAGATCATAGTCCTTGGTTTTGTGAACTTGTAGTACTGGGAAGCCCACATCTGGTTCTGGCCTACTTCGGTCGCTATGATCGCTTCGCCCTTGGTAGCTTCATATATCTGCTCCACGACATATTCCGGCTTGATCTCGCCGGTCTTTTTGTATGACAGCGGATACTTGCTCTTCCATTCATCCACTTGCGCAAGCCACGGCGCATGGTCGCTCTTTACTGAGACTTTTTCGACAAGTTCCTTGAGTACGGTCTTAACATCGCCCACAATAGGTATGTCGACTTTTACGTTCTTTCCTATCTCAGCGGGATCTATATCTATATGTATGTGCCTTGCTTTCGGCGCGAATTTCTCAATGTGTCCCGTTACCCTGTCGTCGAACCTTGCTCCTATCGCGATGAGAAGGTCGCATTCCTGGATGGAATAATTTGCGTATACTGTCCCGTGCATCCCCGGCATCCCCAGCGAAAGCTTGTTCGTTTCCGGGAATCCGCCCTTTCCAAGCAGTGTAGTTGTTACCGGAATGTTGCATTTTATCGCAAGTTCGGTCAATTCTTTTGATGCGCCGGACGCGATCACGCCTCCGCCGGAGTAGATCACAGGCCTTTTTGACAGCGCTATCGCGGCTGCCGCCGCTACTATCTGTTTGGGATGACCTTCATGCTTTGGTTTGTAGCTCAGGATACTTACTTTTTCCGGATACTTAAAATCGATCTTTGCCATCTGAATATCCTTCGGTAGATCAATAAGCACAGGACCGGGCCTTCCGGACCTTGCGATGTAAAAAGCTTCCTTGAATATCCTTGGAATATCCTTTGAGTCTTTTATCAAATAGTTATGCTTGGTTATCGGAGTTGTTATTCCGGTTATATCAGCTTCTTGGAACGAATCCCTGCCGATAAATGCTGTTCCTACCTGGCCGGTTATTGCAACGACAGGTATTGAATCCATATATGCTGTGGCTATTCCGGTCACAAGATTGGTCGCGCCGGGACCCGATGTTGCCAGACATACGCCGACCTTGCCAGTCGCCCTTGCGTACCCATCGGCTGCATGGGCGGCTCCCTGTTCATGGCGCACAAGTATGTGTTTTAAGTCCTTTTCATAATACAAAGCGTCATAAAGCGGCAGTACCGACCCGCCGGGGTATCCAAAGATCAAGTCTACCCCTTCTTTTTTAAGACATTCAAGTATTGCCTGCGCGCCCGTTAGTTCCATTTTATTTAAGCACCGCTCCCGTGTTCGCTGACGTAACGAACCTCGCGTATCTTGCAAGCCATCCGGTCTTTACCTTTGGCTCCGGCGCTTTCCACATGGACCTTCTTTTTGCCATTTCCGCGTCGGAGATCTTCGCGTTTATTTTTCTTGCAGGGATATCGATCTCGATAGTATCGCCGTCTTTGAGCAAGGCGATCGGTCCGCCTTCCATCGCTTCCGGCGATACGTGGCCGATGCAGGGACCCTGTGTTCCGCCGGAGAATCTGCCATCCGTTATCAATGCCACGGAATCGGACAATCCCATTCCGGTCAATGCTGAAGTAGGGGAGAGCATTTCTCTCATTCCGGGACCGCCTTTCGGCCCTTCGTAGCGGATAACAACAACATCGCCAGCCTTGATCTTCTTGTCCATGATCGCTTTCATGGCGTCTTCCTCGCGGTCAAAAACCTTTGCTGCTCCGGTGATCCTTTGCGCTTTTTCGGAAACCGCAGTTTGCTTTACGACAGAACCGTCCGGCGCTATATTGCCCTTTAGAACTGCGATCCCGCCTTCCTTATGGAAAGAATTGTCGTGGCTTCGGATGACGTTCGGATCAAAAATGATCCCGTCCTTTGCAATGTCGCGAATATTCCTGCCGTTAACGGTCTCAGCATTAAGAAGCTTGTCTTTTAGTGAATGCAGCACTCCCGGCATCCCGCCGGCGTATTCAAGGTCTTCCATGAAGAATTCCCCGGACGGTCTCAAACTTGTGATGTGAGGCGTGTCCCTGCTTATCTCGTCAAAATCATCAAGGTTAAGCTCTATGCCAAGCTCATGAGAGATCGCCGGAAGATGAAGCGTGGTATTTGATGACCCTCCAATGGCCATATCCAACCTGATGGCATTGATGAACGCATTTTTTGTCATTATATTTCTCGGCGTCATATCCTCTTTGACCAAAGCAACTATTCTCTCGCCCGAAGCATGAGCGATCCTCTTTTTCTTTGATGATACGGCAAGGGATGTTCCGCATCCTGTAAGCGACATCCCAAGAGCTTCGGTCAGGCATGACATGGTGTTGGCCGTATAAAGCCCGGCGCATGATCCCGGTCCGGGGCAGGCGTTTTCCTCAAAACAGTTCAATTCTGCCTCTGTGATCTTTCCGGCCCTTACTGCTCCCGCAGCTTCGAAAGTATCCTTTACCAGGTCAAGTTTCCTCATTTTATAGCGACCGGTGAGCATGGGCCCCACGGTTACGATGATCGTCGGGATATTCAGCCTTCCGGCTGCCATAAGCATTCCGGGGGTTATTTTGTCGCAAGCGGTCAGCATCACCAGTCCGTCAAGCTTGTGAGCTTCCGCTATTGATTCTATCGAATCAGCTATCAATTCTCTTGACGGCAGGGAGTAATGCATTCCGCCGTGTCCCATTGCTATTCCGTCGCATATCGCAGGGAGTCCGAAAATAAAAGGCATGCCTCCCCCGGCTGATACGCCGTTCTCAATGGCCCGCTCAAATTCCCTCATTGTCACATGCCCTGGCACGAGGTCGGTGAAACTTGATGCTATTCCAATGAAAGGCTTGTTCAAGCCTTGTTTAGTGACACCGGTTGCGTAAAGAAGAGCCCTGTTCCCCGCTCTTTCGAGCCCTTTTTTCACTTCATCGCTTCTCATTATAGTACCTCCATATGATGTGGGCTATTTTATCACATATTTTATGTTTTTGGGTGGGATTTTTAATGGATTTTTCCGATATATATGTAGTAAGGGATTTAATTTGTCATTGGAAATTGGTCATTTGTCATTACGCGTTAGCGTTGCTGGGTTGTTCGTGACTTGTTTAAAGATTGGTAGACTATTTCTCTGATTAAGTTCGGAGAATCCTTTAAGTACTACTTTACTTTAACTAGACGGCAACCCAGTTTATTTTAATGACAAGTTTAGTATAGCAGATTTTTTATATAAATCAATAAGAAATTTACTCAGCCCAATCTTTAAAAAATCCCAACCTCAAACCACAAACCTCCAAACAACTCACAAATCCAAAATCACAACGTTTGGGATTTGGATGTTTGAAGTTGGAAGTTGAAATGTGTTATAATCCAGCCATGCTAAGATATTTAACAGCAGGAGAATCACACGGGAAAGCGATAGTAGCCATACTTGAAGGCATGCCGGCCAACCTTAAGGTCTCCCCGGAAGACATTGATCAAGAGCTTAAAAGAAGACGGCTCGGGTATGGGCGTGGAGAGCGCATGTCCATAGAGAATGACAAGATCGAGATACTCTCGGGCATACGGCTCGGGAAGACCTTGGGCAGCCCGATAGCCCTTATGGTAAATAACCTCGATTACGAGAACTGGAAAAAGATAATGCCCATTGAAGGGTCCAAGAACATATTTCAGGAGCCCTTGACGGCGCTGAGGCCGGGCCACGCGGACCTGACAGGCTGCATCAAATACGGCCAGCAGGACATAAGGAACATATTGGAGCGGGCCAGTGCCAGGGGAACAGTTTCCCTGGTAGCCGTCGGCGCAATAGCCAAAAAGTTCCTTTCGGAATTCAAGATCTCTATCTTCAGCCACGTTGTCCAGATCGGCGGCGTAAAAGCTTCACTTGAAAAAAAGAAATATGAAGAATTGCATCGAATAGCGGAAGGGTCGGATGTCAGGTGTGCAGATGAGAAAGCGGCGATCCGCATGAGAAAAGAGATTGATGCGGCAAAAGATAATAAGGACTCGGTCGGCGGAGCGTTCGAAGTGGTGGTGCTTGGCGCTCCGGTAGGGCTCGGCAGCCATGTGCATCCGGACAGAAGGCTTTCCGGCAGGCTTGCCTCGGCTGTCATGTCCATCCAGGGGATCAAAGGAGTTGAAATGGGACTAGGATTTGCGGTCGCTTCAATTCCCGGATCAAAGGCCCACGATGAGATATTCTATGAGAACGAAAAATTTACAAGGCATACGAATAACGCCGGAGGCCTTGAAGGCGGAATAACCAACGGCGAGCCGATCATCATAAGGGCTGTAATAAAGCCTGTAGCGACGATAGGCAAGCCGCTTAACTCCGTTGATATTGTCACAAAAGAGCCTGTCAAAGCGCACGTTGAAAGGGCAGATGTGTGCCATGTGCCGTCGGCAGGGGTTATTGCGGAAGCTTCCGTGGCCATTGAGATCGCCAACGCGTTCCTTGAAAAATTCGGCGGCGACAGCATGGAAGAAATTGCCAATCGGTACAACGCGTGATATAATTATGAGGTTCACTAAAAATCAACAGGAGGCATTGATCAATTGTCAGTAAAAATAAGGCTTTCAAGGGTTGGAGCAAAAGGACAGCCCTCATACAGAGTGGTAGTAGCGGATGAAAGGGCTGCCAGAAACGGCAACATCATCGAAATTGTCGGGCATTATAACCCGCTCGTTGAACCCTCCTCATTTAATGTTGATAAGGATAAGGTCCTGGAATGGATCAAAAAAGGGGCCATCCCCACGCCGACGGTCCGTAAAATGCTCGGCAAGGCCGGCGTATTAAAACCTGTTGATTTTTCCACTTTCAAGAAGCGCGCCTCGAAACAAAAAGGCACTGCAGAAGAAGCTCTGGCGGCAAAAGCCCCGGAAGCCAAGCCTGCAGCAGAGGAAAAGAAACAGGCGGAAGCGCAATGAAGGAATTGGTAGAATATTTAGTTAAGGCCTTGGTGGACAAACCGGAAGAGGTCAATGTATCACAGACCGAAGGAGAATCAGTGACGATGATCGAGATAAGGGCTGCCGCGGACGATGCGGGCAAGGTCATAGGCAAGGAAGGCAGGATCGCGAACGCGATAAGAACGCTGGTGAAGGCAGCTGGGGCAAAGAGCCAAAAAAGGGTTACAGTTGAAATAATGACAGAAGAGAGGAAGTGAGCTTATGGCAGAAAAAGTTATCGAATTGAAAAGGGTGGTAATGGTAAAGGCGGTAGTTACAGAGGCTTTCAAGGACAATCTTGTCAAAGAGCTTGACAGGGCGATGAAAAATCTGGATGCGCAGGCGCAGCAGATGGATTTTCAGGCAAAGACATACATGGAGGACCTTAAGAAAAAAGGAATGATCTCCCAAATGACGGCGTTCAAGCATCAGCTTGACGAAGAAAAGGGCAGACAGGCCGCGACGAAATCGGACCTTTTATTGAAAATAGAAGAGGCGAAAAAGCTTGTATTGAACACGGAGTTCATACAAGGCCCGCTGGAGGGTCCAGTTGTTGTTAAAACAGGAGATAATCTTTACAAAAAGATCGGCGCCGCCGAGATACTCGTAAAAGACGGGATAATTCAGGAAGTAAGGAACGCAGAGTAAATCCCAATTCGCGGAGATAAACTCCGCTCTATGATTGAAAGAGCAGAGCTTGTCCCTGCGAAGATAGACAGCTACAAGCAGTATTAATTATGAGAATCGATATTCTTACGCTTTTCCCCTCAATGTTCTCTCCGCTTGAGGAAAGCATAATAGGCAAAGCAAAAGACAAGGGCATCCTTGATATTGCCGTTACCGACATAAGAAGCTTTGCAAAAGACAAGCACAGGACAGCGGATGATACTCCCTATGGGGGAGGACCGGGAATGGTCATGAAGCCGGAGTTGATATTTGAAGCTGTTGAACATATAAAATCCTCCGCCAAAGGCGGATCCGCCTCAGGCGGAAAAACAAATCCAAAATCCAAATGTCAAAATCTCGATCAAAAAACGATATTACTTACGCCCGCGGGAAAAACTTTTGATCAGGATACTGCCAAAGAATTATCAAAATATGATCACCTGATACTGATCTGTGGGCACTATGAGGGAGTGGATGAAAGGGTCAAGGATATCGTCGATGAGGAAATATCCATAGGAGATTATGTCCTTACAGGGGGCGAACTTGCCGCGATGGTCATTATTGATGCCGTATCCAGGTTCATTCCGAAGGTTTTAGGGGATGAATCTTCGTCCAAGGAGGATTCATTTTCCGATGATTTACTTGAACATCCCCAATATACAAAACCGGGCAGTTATCTGAACAAGAAAGTCCCGGAGGTCCTGCTTGGCGGGAACCACGGGAACATCGCCGGATGGAGAAGAGAACAAGCGGTCGTCAATACTTTTTTTAAAAGGCCGGACCTCCTGTCCAAAGCCGATATTACATCGAGCGATATGGCGTCATTGGAAAGGATATTTACGGGGGATTAAAATGAACGTATACGTTGCACTGCTTCACTTTCCGGTATATAATAAGAACAAGGAAGTGGTCACGACCTGCGTGACCGGCTTTGATCTTTCCGACATAGCCAGAAGTTGTTGCACTTACGGGATCAAGAAATACTTTGTCGTGAATCCCATAAGCGGGCAGCGCCAGTTCGCGGAGAGGATCTTGAACCACTGGAAAAAAGAAGAGAGCTTGGATTTCAATTCCACAAGGGTTGAAGCTCTTAATTTAGTATCAATAAAAAAAGAATTAAAAGAAGTCATTGATGAAGTAAGCAAGAGCGGCAGCCCGGTGGTGGTAGCCACCAGCGCAAGGAAAAAGGGAAGTTACCCGTACGTCAAGTTGCGGGAAGAGATCAGAAAAGGAAAGAGGCCCTATCTCATTCTTTTCGGTACAGGATGGGGGCTTTGTGAAGAGGTAATAGACGGAGCGGATATCGTGCTTCCGCCGATCACCGGGAAAACAAAGTATAACCATTTATCGGTAAGGAGCGCGGCGGCGATAATAATGGACAGGCTGTTCGCAGCAGAGGAGTGAATAAAGTGAGCATTATTCAGGATGTGGAAAAAAGTTTCATGAAAAAAGAGATACCTGCCTTTAATGTAGGTGACACTGTAAGGGTTTTCTCAAAGATAGTCGAAGGGGACAAGGAACGTCTTCAGGCATTTGAGGGGACCGTCATAAAAAAACGCGGCAGAGGGATAGGCGAGGTCGTAACCGTAAGAAAAGTGGTCCAGGAGGTAGGGATAGAAAAAACTTTCCCGCTCCATTCCCCAAGGGTGGATAAGATAAAGGTAATTAAATCCGGGCGCACCAGAAGAGCCAAGCTTTATTATTTAAGAGGACGCATAGGATCAAAAGCTCTTAAGATCGAAGAAGCAGTAACGGAAAAAACTGTCCCTGCTGAAGCTGCGGCGAGCAAGCCTGCTGCCACTCCGGATAAATGAACCGTCCAAGATTTGACCAAAAAAAATTCACTGCCCATGATTTTAAGGCAAAAGAATCTCTTTTAAATATTCTGAAACCCCAGAAAATAGAGGAACCGCCCAAACCAAAGAAGCGGCCCTGGCTGCTCGACACGCTTAAAGTGTTCATTGCCGCATTCATCACAGCCCTGGTCATAAGGATGTTCCTTTTCCAGGTCTTTTATATTTCCACCAATTCCATGGAACCGGCATTAAGCGCCGGCGACGGGATCATTGTGAACAAGCTTATATACGGGATAACAAACCCGTTCTGGGGAGCGAATGATAAGGAAAAGCTCCTTTTTGTACTGCCGAACCCGTTACACAAAAAGCGCATGTATATCGCGAAGGCAAGGTACATAGCGAGATTTTCGCATAGCCCGAAAAGGATGGATGTCATCGTGTTCAGGGCTCCCGCAAATGCCGGCGAGCTGGCAAAAAGAGTAATAGCGCTCCCCGGCGAAGAGATCAAGATCAGAAAAGGCGTTATTTATGCGAATGGAAGGCCTTTAAAAGGAAAATACGCGGTCCTTAAAAACAAGTCCGGCTTTGGACCGGTTAAGGTCCCTGCCGATTCGTATTTTGTCCTGGGGGACAATAGGTCCGATACAGGCGACAGCAGGCATTTGGGAGCTGTCTCACGGGATAATATAATAGGTGTTTTAGCCGCGAGAATATGGCCTTTGGGCAAGATCCGAACTTTTAAATGATTGCCCCCTCGATGAGGCATGAGTTAAGATTGAAAAGACAGGGCGCAAGCTTTGTTGCCGGGGTGGATGAAGTCGGGATCGGGCCTCTTGCCGGGCCTGTTGTTGCCGCTGCAGTGATCCTCCGCGATGATGTAAAGATAAAGGGACTGGACGATTCAAAAAGACTGACCCACGGGAGCAGAGAAAAATTGTACGGCATCATCATTGATTCATCCGTTTCCATCGGCATCGGCATAGTGGACAGCTGCATCATAGACAGGATAAATATCCTCCAAGCTTCATTAAGGGCAATGGAAGCCGCCGTGAACTCTCTTTCAGAAAAACCTGACCATATACTTGTTGACGGCATCAGAAAAATACCGGGCATTGCAATCCCGCAGACGAGCATTAAATACGGGGACAGCATAGCATCAGTTATAGCGATAGCGTCCATAATTGCAAAAGTGTTCCGTGACAGGCTTATGGAACATTATGATCGTGTTTATCCGCATTATGAGTTTTCGATCCATAAAGGCTATGGAACAAAAAGACATTTCAAGCTTCTTGGGAAATTCGGACCGACCGCGATCCACAGGCTGTCCTATCAGCCGGTGATGGATTGCTTAATAGCCAAAGGGCTTATGTTCATATGACATTCTGAAACCCAGAATTTGCTTGACATTCATGACATGTGTGAGCTATAATTCCAACAGAGTCTAGATTTCCTCTGACTATCTTTCGAAAAGGAGGTGAAATAGATGAACAAGCAGGAATTGATCGCTCAAGTAGCCGCAAAGACAACACAACCCAAAGCCCTATGCTCCAGAATCATTGATACCACGTTCACATTGATGAGTGGTGCGTTGAAAAGGGGCGAAAAGGTCCAAATGGTGAATTTCGGCAGCTGGAAAAGATTAAGAAGGAAAGCGCGCGTTGGCAGGAATCCGAAAACGGGACAGCAATTGAATATTCCAGCAAGAAATGTCGTGAAGTTTTCGGCCGGACAGGAATTATTGAGCTCTATCAACTAGGATAATTGGTAGAATATCATAGATAAACCCTCTATGTTCAGATCGTTAAGGAGCATAGAGGGTTTTTGTTTGGCTTGATGTAGAGTTTTTCGTCATTTGTTGTCTTCCCCGACACTTCACTGTGCTCAGGACAAGCTCTTCAACGGGAGGTCTATCCCATTTCATATTTGGCAAGATAATTGCTATTAATTCTGATATGGGAAAAGAAAGTACGACATTGGGGAAGGAAGGAGAGACCATAGCCGTTGACTACTTAGTAGGACATGGCTACAAGATACTTGACCGCAATTTCCGCTCACAGCAAGGCGAGATAGATATAATTGCGAAAGACGGCGACTTTCTGGTCTTTGTTGAAGTAAAGACCTATTCAGTCGGGAGTTTCGGGACGCCGCTTGGAGCGGTGAGAAGGTCAAAAAAAGAAAGCATGATCCACGCCGCGCGGACATATTTGCTGAGGAACAATATTAAGGATACCAACTGCAGGTTCGATGTCCTTGCCATATACAGAAGCTGGAAAGGCCTTGTGAACTTTGACCTGATAAAGGACGCGTTCCATGTTAGTTAAGGTGAACAGCGCGGCGATATCCGGGCTGGATGGCTTTATTGTTGAGGTCGAAGTGGATTCGATCAGAGGCCTTCCGGGGCAGTCGATAGTAGGGCTTCCTGATGCCGCCGTTAAAGAAAGCCGCGACAGGGTCAAATTCGCGATAACGAATTCCAAATTTGAATTCCCGCCAGGCTACTTCACGATAAACCTGGCCCCTGCTGACATAAGGAAAGAAGGACCCCTTTATGACCTTCCCATAGCCATAGGGATACTTGCGTCATCCGAGCAGATAAAAATAGATAAGCTCAGTGAAACAGTGATCATGGGGGAACTCTCACTGGACGGGGGGTTGAGGCCAGTTACCGGTGTTCTGCCGATGTGCATGGCTATTTCAGGTAATGGAATCAAAAGGGTTATTTTGCCGAAAAACAACGCCGATGAGGCTGCCCTTGTGTCAGATGTGGACGTGATATCCTGCGAAAGCCTGCTTGAGGCAGCCAGATATTTGAACGGACAAATTACAATAAAACCGCATACAGTAGATATTAAAGCTCTTTTTTCCGCAAAAGTTCCATATGAGATGGATTTCTCCGACGTGAAAGGGCAGGGGCATGCCAAAAGGGCGCTGGAGGTTGCGGCGGCAGGAGGCCATAACGCCCTTATGGTAGGATCTCCCGGCAGCGGTAAAACAATGCTTGCAAGACGCCTTCCGACCATACTTCCGCCGCTTTCCATTAAAGAAGCGCTAGACGTTACAAAGCTTTACAGCGTAACGGGGCTTTTGAGCTCAAAGAAAGTTCTCGTGACCGAGAGGCCTTTCAGGTCGCCTCATCACACCACGTCCGATATCGGGATAATAGGCGGGGGGCGGATCCCGCGTCCCGGGGAAGTGAGCTTGGCGCACATGGGGATCCTGTTTCTGGACGAGTTCCCTGAATTTGAAAGGGATGTCCTGGAAGTCCTGCGCCAGCCGCTGGAGGACGGCGTTGTTACCATCGCACGGGCAGCAAGCTCGGTCACTTACCCGGCCGAGTTCATGCTTGTGGCCGCGATGAATCCCTGTCCCTGCGGGAATTATATGGACCCGACAAAAACCTGCACATGCCCTTCACATAAAGTTCAGCGCTACTGGGGAAAACTTTCAGGCCCTTTAATTGACAGGATAGATATCCATATCGAGGTCCCGAGATTGAAGAAAGAGGAACTATCAAGCAGGTTGCCGGGCGAACCGTCTGAAATGATCAGGGAAAGAGTGTCACGGGCGCGTGATATCCAGATAAAACGATTTGAAAAAACGTATGTCAGATGCAACGCAAGAATGCTGCCGAAGCATGTGAAGGAGTTCTGCAAGCTGGACAAAGAAGCTGAAAGCCTGCTTAAATCGGCGATCCTTCAGCTGAAGATGAGCGGCCGCTGTTATGACCGGATATTGAAAGTTTCAAGGACAATTGCAGACCTGGAGGCTTCAGAAGTAATTAAAGCCTGTCATATTGCCGAGGCGATACAGTACAGGTCGATGGATAGAGAAAAATAGAGGATAAGGAGGATAAAAATGAATAAATTGATCAAAGTAAATGATGTTGCCGATAAAATATTTGAATTGAGAGGGCGGAAAGTCATATTAGACCGGGACATTGCGGGGATTTATGGCGTGGAGCCAAGGAGAATGAGAGAACAGGTAAAAAGGAACATCGAAAGATTTCCAGAAGATTTTATGTTCCAGCTTAATGAATATGAAGTTAATAAGGTGGTGACGCAAATTGCGTCACCATCACTAAGTTGGACAGGCGGAATAAAGCCTTACGCATTTACCCGTAACGGGGTAAATATGCTGGCTACAGTGCTTAGATCCAAGGTCGCAGTGCAGAGGTCCATATTCATAATGCGGGCATTTTCGGTATTGGAAGAAGCTGTCGGGAAAAATAAGCAGCAACTTCTCTCCAGTCCGCAGGTGATAAAGCAGCTTTCCGTGCATTCAAGGGCGATCATGAGGTTATTTAAGGAAACGAATATCAATCAAAAACAGATAGTTATATTAAAAGGCCTGCAAGGGGAACTGGCAAAACTGATCCAGAAGATAATTGTTGCATCGATAAAGTAGTATAATATTTTATTCATTAAGCTTCTTACCTTTCTTGCTTGAAATGATCCCCCTTAGGCGTATAATCTCTAAACAAGGCGGTGATATATTATGGGTAAAGGTGATAATAGAGACAAAAAAGACTCAAAAAAAGCGCCAAAGAAAACGCTTAAAGAAAAGAGGGCCGAGAAAAGGGCGAAGAAGCAGGGTAATTAATAGAATGGATTGATAGTCCTGGTGGGAGGACGGGGTGGATCGCCCGCATGGACAATAATAGATAGTGCGTTTTAGGGCATAGTGTGCTATACTTCTTTACATAAGAGTCGAGGTTAATGGTTTCTTAGTTAGATAGTTTTTATTAGATAGCTCGAAATGCACCCAAGATCTCTGGTCTTGGGTTTTTTATAAATGAGTCATTAACTGGAAATAGAATGTATTGCGAGGTGAAATAAAATATGGCAAAGAGTTTATTTGTGGGCAACCTTCCGTGGTCAGCGACCGAGGACGAGATAAAAGCCAAGTTCGAGGAACATGTGAAGGTTATTGCTGTCAGGCTTATAACGGACAAAATGACAGGCAGAGCCAAAGGTTTTGGTTTTGTTGAAGTCGATGACGCCGAAATGGATAAGGCTATTACAGCGATGAACGGTCAGAAGATCGGCGATCGAGAGATCGTTGTCAATGAAGCAAAGCCGAGAGGCGAAGGCGGAGACAGACCAAGAAGCGGCGGATATAACAACAGATTCTAAGAATATCTTAGCTCATTAAAGAGGGCCTGTTATGCGAAAGCGTAATGGGCTCTTTTTTATGCCTATCCTGGTTGAAATTCAGGAAGACCATTCGTTACATTCAGGGTGACACATGCCGAAGGACTCAGGGTGACAATAATGTCAGGGCGTTTATAAAAACCTTTCCTTTCCGATCAATAAATTATCAATTCTCTTGTCATTATATAATGAAAGCCAGAAATTTGAATGCTTGAACAACTTTTGTTTTAATGCCGGGATATCTTTTTTGCAAGGATTGAACCTATGGATATCCATTATATTCGTAAGCTTCATATTGGCCCCGCCCTTCATCCCGATACCGCCGATAAAGCCTGCGTGTTCGGCACGGCTCATCAATTTTTTATCCACACTTCCCCATGGCCAGCAGATGTAATCAGCTTTTTTGTTCAATTTGGTTTCGACCAATTCTTTGGTAAACGTCAGCTCGTGCATGATCCTGCTTTCAGATCCCGCTTCAGCCTCGAAGGCGCTGTTCAGTTTCCCGTGCTTTTTGACGATGTCTTTAAGTTCAATGCTTGCTCCCGGCTTCAGCATGAAATCTCCTCCGCCGTGCTTTTCCACATAACTTGCAAGCTTTTCTCTTAGTTCTTTATCGTCAAAGTATCTTCGTGCGCAGAGGGAAGGGCCGGTAGGGTAGATCGGAATTCCGGGCCTTGTGTCGCCATCCGTTGCCCAGCCGAGTTTAGTATTGATCCCTCCGTCGTAGAACGATATTATCCTGTTATCTTCGAAATATGCCGCGTGAGTGTGGCAATGCGCCTGAATATCGATCAGCCCGCCTTTCTCCATTTCTCTCATCTCTTCCCAGCTGAGAAAGTCATCGAGTCCGCCTTTAGCAAAAGGAAGGCCCATAAGAAGCTCGAAGTTACCCATAAGTTTTCCGCGTTCTTCCGCTTTGTCCTTAATGAACGCGGTGATGGGGAATATGGTCGCTTTCATGTTGTATTTTTTAAGTATCGGATAAGCATACAGGAAATTATCGGCGTATCCGTCGTCAAAGGTAATAAGGATAAGCTTTTCAGGGATATCCCATTGCTTGAGATGAGCGAAGAATTCGCTCAAATGCAGCGATCTATATCCGGCCTCGGCAAGATATTTTATCTGCATTTCGAAGTTTTGCGGGCTTATTGATATTGAATCTTCCGGCCCAGGATTTACATGGTGATACATCATTGCGGGGATACAGTTAAAAACGCCCATGCTAAGCTTTCAGGAAATTCTTGAACTCCGCGTATTCCTGCCGCGGCAGGGGATGCTTTTTGCCCCATTCCTTGACGAAGCCGCAAACTTCTTCCACTTCGATCTCATTCATTGAGGGGTAGAGCGGGAGCGATACGGCGAACCTTTCAAAATGCTCGGTATTCGGGAGTTTCTTGTAATACTGCTTAAAAGCGGGCTGTTTGTGAACGGGCTTGAAGTGCATGCTGCATTCTATTCCGTTATCTCCCATGAACCTTACGAAATCATCCCTTTTATCGACAACTGTCTGGAATATATGGTCGGACCTTACCGATGTTCCCAGGGTCTTATTGTAAAGATCTACCAGGAGCTTCCTTTTCTTCGCCTCTTCATCTATTCTTTTGAAGTACTCGAGACCGATAGCGGCTTGAATATTGGTCATGTTCATTTTCCAGGCGGGGAATTCAATTATATAATCCCATTCCTTGCCCACCCTTGCATGCCATCTGGCTTTCTTGAGCCACTCCGCATAGTCCTTGTTGTTCGTTGCGATCATGCCGCCTTCGGCCCCGGAGAGGTTCTTTGTCGGGTAGAACGAGTAGCAGGCCAGATCATTCGCTTTTTGGGGCGCATCGCCTCTGTGAAGCGCGTGAGCAGAATCATAGATTATGCCCTGTTTTGGACTGTTCGAGGCCAGGGCGTATCTTGATCCGGACCAGGATTCATCCAGCCAGGCAATCTCCCCGCCGGCATGGATCACGGAGCTTGCAACGGACACAAAGGTCATGGAGGGAATGCTTACTTTTTTCGGGCCAAGGAGTTTCAGGCAAAGGAAAAGGGCGGATGTGCAGGAATTCACCGCTATTGCATGCTTTGTCCCGACGAAATCCTTGAACTCATCCTCAAATCTTTCGACCAATGCTCCTTGAGTCAAGTGTCCGGACCTTATACAGGATGCAACAGCTTCTATTTCGCTGTCGGTCCAGGTGCGTTTATAAAAAGGAATTCTTATAGAAGCCGACATATTTTTTTATACCCTCTTCAATGGAAGCTTTCGGTTTCCATCCGAGCTTTTTGATCTTGCCTGCGTTGCAGCAAAGCCTCTGTACTTCTCCGGGACGGGACTTGATGTGAACTATCCTGCTCTTGCTTTTTGAAAGCTCCTTTATCAGGTGCGCGATCCTGTTCACTTTTATGGTCGTTCCGCTTCCGGCATTGAAAACGCCTTTCCGGCTCACGACCTTAAGATAGGCATTTACCGCATCATCTACCCACATATAATCCCTTTCCTGTTCGCCCGATCCGAAGATGTTCAGATCCTTGCCAGCAAGCGCCGCTTTCGTGAAGATCGCAATGACACCTCCATAACTGTCATCACCCTGGTAAGGGCCGAAAGTATTAAAGTTCCTGAGTATCGATATGTCCAGTCCGTAAGTGTCAATATAAGATTTGCATAATCTGTCCGCTGCCAGCTTTGAAGCGCCGTAAGGGCTTTGAGCGTCCAGGGGATGGCTTTCATCCATTTTTTTATTCTGTGCCGTTCCGTAGACCTCAGAGGTTGAAGCAAAAACAAGCTTAACATTGTGTTTCCTGCAAAGTTCAAGTATGGTCAGTGTTCCATTGACATTGATGTCGATAGTTTCCTGTGGACTGTGTATGGACCTATCCACGGATATCTGCGCGGCCAGGTGGAAGCAGGCGTCGCATCCTTTGAAGAATTGTACGATATCCTGGGAATACCTGACATCCGCGAATTTTGAATCAAAAGGATTTTCGCAGGGATGCATCATATTGTCCAGCGATACCACCTTGTGGCCCAGGCTTTCGAGCTTCCTGCAAAGATGCGATCCGATGAATCCTGCCCCGCCGGTTACCAGGTAATTAGCCATTATTTGTTCTCCTTAAGGACCTTCCTGTAAATATCCTCTATTTTATCAGTTATGATCCTCCAAGTATAATGTTTTTCCATGAGCTGCCTTCCCCTGCGGCCAAATGCCTTGGCTTCCTCGGCATTCCTGACAAAATACAGCATTTTTTTCGCCAGTTCATCTATATCCTCGGGATCGTCAACCAGGAGACCGGTTTCCCTGTCTTTGACTATCTCAGGTATGCCGCCTCGCTTTGATGCTATCAGGGGCAGGCTCATTGCGGAAGCTTCATAACATACGGTAGGGGAGGCGTCCATCACTATGGACGGTACCACGACAGCGTTCGCGAGCCCGTAAATGTTCGGTATGTCCGGCCTGTTAATGAATCCGGTGAATATGATATTCTCTTTTACCTTTTCCGAAGACCTTTGAAGCTCTTTTATGAAAGGAGTTATCTTGGCCTGCCCGCCGAAAAAACTTGAACCGACGATCATCAGTTTTACCCGTCTGATCCCCAGGTTGGCTATCAGGACTTTCGCGGCTTCCAAAAGCTGTCCCGCGCCTTTGTCCTCTGAAAGCCTGCCGATATACATGAAAATGAAATCGTCTTTATCTATTCCGTATTTTTCCCTCAGTCCGTTAAGGGTGTCCGGGCTTAATTTGGCAGGATCGAATTTATCCGCGTCTATACCGTGGCTTACAGTATGGCATTTGTCTTTATATTCGGGAAATCTGCTTAAAACCTCCGCCTCAACAGTAAAATCGCTGCAGCCCACGAAACCGTCCACAAGATCAAGGTATTTTTTGGCCTTTTTCCCGCTCATCTCCATAAGATAGTTGTTGTAATGATGGAGGATGATCTTTACGCTGTTCCCGAGATGTTTTCTCAGTATCGGCAAGAACCAGGGCCTGTTCATAACCTCGATCAGGTCCGGTTTTACCTCTTTTATCTGGCCGATTATGTCAAAGACATACGGAAAATAATTCAGCGTAGTAAGGTGCCTCAGATTGATCTTGAATTCTTCCCGTGGAGACTGGCAAATCCTCCGGTGCTCTACATTCCCGACAGTTTCCTTCAACGGAAGATCGTCGATCCCATACTCGCAATTCGAGAAGACATAAGGCTTGAATTCCCTGAAAAGAGGGACCGTTTCGGCGACGACAGCTTGAATTCCCCCGCCCCTTATCGGCGGAATGGGAAATGAATTCGGCGCTATTATCGCTATTTTTTGCATAAAGATCTTATCAGCCCTTCAACTTCTTTTGTGAATCTTTTTGTTGACCCTTCGGTGCTCTTGGCCGCGTTGTGGCCGAGCCTCTTAACCAACTTCCTGTCGCTGAGCTTGAGCATCTGTTTTGAAAGGTCCTGCACATCAACGATCGCCCCCTTTACCAGAAGCTGCCTGTCTTTTCTCGGCTCCCATTTAGCGACCCTGGTCAGGAGCCCGTTGTAGCCGTCCTTTACCCATTCGTTCATCGGCGGAGCTTTGACCGTGATGACTGGAAGCCCGAGCGAAAGCGATTCTATGAAAGGGATGCCTATCCCTTCCCATTTGCTGGGCAATACGGAAACATGGCATGAACGGCCGAGTTCGATCAAATCGTTCATGTGCAGGTCTTTTTCTGTTACCCTTATCCTCCCGTTGTCATTTATTATGTCGCGCATCTTCTTTGGGTATTCTTTGATCGGCCTCTGCGACTTAAGTATAAGGATGATATTTTTGTTATTTTTACAGGCGGACTCGAACGCTTCAACGACAGCAAGCGTGTTCTTTCGCCACCCGGCACCGCCGTACCCCGCATTATGGAAGAACCTTATCGGCGGATTAATGCCCGTGCCGGCCGGCTTATAGGTGTCATTATCCACTGCCCAGCGGATGAACCTGAGGTTCTTGAACCCGTGCTTCTTGAGCAGATCGTACGTGCACCTGACGGGGCACATAAGGACGGTGTTTTTCTTGTATCCGTCGAATTCCTCTTCCTTTATCGTTTCGTAGTTGATCACGTCCACCGTGGCGACGCCGTTCTTATTGCACCAGTCGAGGACCTTTGGATGTTCCAGCCTGTCCGGGAAGAAAACGACCTTTAATCCTTCTTTTTTGATCCAGCGGATCACTTTCCAGGGCTTTATCAGTTTTGTGAACACGAGATTTTTATAGCCCCAGTCCGCCTCATCCTTCATGTATTTATTGTATGCAAATATGGAGATATCGTGCTTTGCGCTCAAACAGCTGGACAAGAACCTTGATTGGTATGGGACTCCTGTATTGTGCCAGTCCGAGACGATCCCGACCTTAGGGCCTTTTTTTGAAGGGCTCTTTGAAGTGATCGCTCTTACTTCGATCTCGTTCTTGTAGAAATAGAAAAGAACAGGAAGAAACAGGGCGATCAGGATTAACCAGAGCATAATAAGGAATTATAGCACTCAAAGGGAAGATGGGGAATGGGTTAGGGAGTAGATACTGGTTTGAAGCCGGAAGTTGGGTTTGGAAGTTGGCCCAAATTCCAGCTTCAATGCCCAGCGTCAAACCCGCCTCCAAACCCTAATCCAACTTCTAATTGAAAAAACCTTTACGAGGTATTAGAATAGCATTTGGATGTTGGAATTTGGGGATTGGGATTTGGAGGTTTACCCAAAAGGGGGTGCTTGTTATGGCAGAGAAGGAGAAAAAGATCGGCGAGATCGCACACTATTTCGGAAAAATAGGGGTGGCCGCGATAAAGATGAAGAGCGGATTGAATGTGGGAGATACCATCCATATAAAAGGACATACGACCGATTTTGAACAGGTAGTTGATTCGATACAAATAGAGCATCAGAGCATCCCAAAGGCCAAGAAAGGCGACGACATCGGCATAAAGGTTAAAGATCACGTGAGAGAGGGAGATGAAGTGTTTTTAAAATGATAAACGAACAAAAGATCAATAAAGTATTAAAGACCATTAAACAGAAACGTATCAGAGATATTCAATTATGGTTCACCGATATTCTCGGATATCTGAAATGCGTAACGATCACGGACAGCGAGATCCATGAAGCTTTAACGCACGGCAAGGGCTTTGACGGTTCATCCATCACGGGTTTTGCGGAGGCGGAGGAAAGCGACATCATTGCCCGCGCCGATCCGGATTCTTTCACTGTTCTGCCATGGGAAGGGACCGAAGCCCCGGTTGGCAGGATGTTCTGCGACATTATGAACCCGGACGGGACGCCATATCCGGGAGATCCGCGATACGCCCTGAAAAAACAGGTTGACCGGGCAAAAAAGATGGGACTCGATTTCTATGTCGGACCGGAGCTGGAGTTCTTTTATTTTAAGACGGACAGCAAGCCGGAAATCGTCGACGATGGAAAATATTTCGACCTTATACCCAATGATCTGGCGAACTCGCTGAGGAAGAAAACAACAAGGATGCTCGAATCGGTAGGGATACAGATAGAAGCAAGCCACCATGAAGTCGCTCCGTCCCAGCACGAGATAGACCTTAAATACGACAAGGCGGCGATAATGGCGGATAAGGTCATGACATATAAAATGGTCGTGAAGGAAATAGCCCAGCAGAGCGGAGTTCACGCGACGTTCATGCCAAAACCGCTTTTTGGTGTATGCGGGAGCGGAATGCATGTCCACCAGTCATTGTTCAGAGGCAAGAAGAATGCATTTTTTGATAAACGGGACAAATACGGATTATCAAAGGTGGCGAAATATTTCATAGCCGGACAGCTGAAGCACGCTTTTGAAATGAGCTCCGTTTTCGGCCAGTGGGTGAATTCCTATAAAAGACTGGTGCCTGGCTATGAAGCCCCTATTTATATATCATGGGCAAGAAGGAACAGAACGGCTTTGATCAGAGTGCCATACTATAAACCGGGGCACGAAAATGCCACAAGGGCAGAGCTTAGATGCCCGGATCCTTCCTGCAACCCGTATCTTGCTTTTGCCGTCATGCTTGCCGCGGGGCTTGAAGGGATAGAGAAGAAATATGAGATCACGGAGCCGATTGAACCAAATATCTATAAAATGGAAGTCGAGGAAAAAGAACGCAGAGGGCTAAAGTCATTACCAGTTGACCTTTTTGAGGCTATCAAGGCTACGGAAAAAAGCAAGATCGTCCGGGAAGCGTTGGGCGAACACATATTCCCAAGGTTCATCCACAGCAAGATGAAGGAATGGGAAGATTTCAGGATAAGGATAACCTCTTACGAGATAGAGAAGTATCTGAACTTGTGAAGAGCCTCGAGCTTAAATATGGAAGCAAAAGGATCTCCCTAAAACTGGAAGAAGGCAGCATACTTTCTGTCCTGTCCGGCAAAAAACTGGCCCCGCTTGCGGATCCCAAAGAAAGGATCAAGAGGGTATTAAAGTACCCGATCTCATCCAAAAGCTTCTATGAGATCTTCCGCCCCGGGGAAAAGATCGCTATCGTTGTATCCGACAGGACAAGGAATGTGGCGGCCGCGGTTTTCCTTCCGATCATCATAGACAATCTCAATTCCATCGGCATTGCGGACAAGGATATCTTTATTGTATTTGCGTGCGGGACCCACAGGCTTCATACAAAAAATGAGCATGCAAAGATAGTAGGGGAGGATGTTGCCCGAAGGATAGAATTAGCGGACCACGATTGCAATGCCAAAGGCGATCTCGTCACACTGGGGACTACATCCAGAGGCACGAAAGTGGAGATCAACAGGAAAATTGCTGAGGCTGATCGCGTGATCCTGACAGGCGCGATAACTTACCATTACTTTGCAGGATACGGCGGGGGAAGAAAGGCAGTACTCCCCGGGATCTCCGCTTTTCAGACCATACAATCGAACCATAAACTTTGTCTTACGAGCGAAAAAGCAAGAACGGGCGTGCTTGAAGGCAATCCCGTTCATGAGGACATGGTTGAAGCTGCGAAAATGCTCGATGTGGACCTTATTTTCAACGCGATAATGGATGATTCCGGGCGGATCTCCTCTGTTTTTGCAGGCGACCTTGTTGCCGCACATGAGGCCGGATGCGAGATGCTGGACAAAAACTTCAAGATAAAAGTTGATAAAAAGGCAAGGGCTGTTATCGCTTCCGCCGGCGGAGGCACAAAAGACCTTAATTTTGTCCAGTCGCATAAGGCAATGGAAAATGCATCCTATGTCCTGGAAGAGGGCGGAACAATGGTGCTGCTCGGCGAATCTTCCGAGGGATTCCCTTCCGGCGAGTATATGAAATATGTGAATTTGGGATCAGCAAAAGCGATCGAAGACGAACTCAACAGGAATTTCACGATCCCGGGACATACTATCCTTTCTGCGATCAAGAAGGCGGAAAGGTTCAAGATCATCTGGGCGTCAAAGCTTCCCCAAGAGGTGATCAGGAAGATGGGGATCATTCCCGCTGATGGTCTGGCTGAAGCGATGAATTTAGCCGGAGAGCTTGAACAGGCTTATGTAATGCCGGATGCGTACAACACCTTTCCAGTGATAGGTTAGATCGAAACGATCTTAAGAGTTCCCCAGGCGCCCATTATGTCGTTCTTTATGATAAGCACCCCGTGAAGGCCCTTGATCTTCTTTGCTATATTAAGCCCCTCTTCTATCGTTTCTTCATCTTTTACCACGTTCCCTATCGCGGTAGCCGCCGCATCCGCAAGAGCGCAAGATCTTGCTGCTACGACCACAGCGTCGGCCGCGCCGAAAGAAACAGAATGGCCTACCGTTCCTGCGGAAGTGCAGATCCCCAGAGGGGTTTCTTGAGGCGATATTTCTATCGCGATCTTTTCAGAGAACTTGGACGTGCCGGCATAAACACCGATGCGCCTCGGCTTATTTATTTTGACGAATATGTCGCCACCGTTCTCAACAATGACCTCATTTGAATACTTGAGCAAGCCTTTTCCAACAGCTTCGGCTATAGCTCCGGCGACAGAGGCCATTGGCCCGACATTTGCGCGTTTCGCGGCCCGGGACATCGTCTTTATTATTTTCGGCGAGAAAATGGATACCCCGTAAGGTTTAAAGGTCTTTGTGAATCTAGGGTTTTTGTTAATGTAATTTTCAAGTTCTTTTCTTTCTTTTTTAAGTATTTCGTGGGCAGGGCCGGTAAGTGCTTTTTCCGCAAGGATAAGGAGATTCGATTCCTTTTCTATGACCGCGCTGCGCACCAATCCTTTTGCGCTTATCAGTTTCCTGTATTTGAATTCTTGTGATTTCATAAAGTTCAATTATACATTCCTGCGGGATAGCAGGCAAGCCCGCCTTTGGCGAGGCAAGCAAATATGTTATAATTAAATAAATGAAACTAGGGATTTTGGCCGACATCCATTCAAATTTGGAAGCGTTGAAATGTGTGCTGGACGCATTGAAAGGTGTTCCAGAATTTATCTGCCTCGGCGATATCGTGGGGTACGGTCCGAACCCGAATGAGTGCGTTGAAATTGTAAGGTCGCTGAACTGCAGGACAGTTGCGGGAAACCACGGCTATTCTTGTATCGGTAAATTTGATGCATCCCAGTTCAGTGGCGATATAGAGAAATCTATCAGCTGGACCTCAAAAATTTTAACCCCGGATAACCGGAAGTTCCTGGAAGGCCTGCCCGACCGTCTGGAAGTGGATGATTTCGAAATGGTTCACGGAAGCCTCCGCAACCCCATTGAGGAGTATATTTCAAATGTCCAGCTTGGCGCCGCCACAATAGAGCTCATGAAAAAGAAAATATGTTTTGTGGGGCATCTTCACGTCCCTCTTGTTATAGTAAAAGAGAAAGACGGCAAATACAAAGGATGGCAGCTTAATGACGGAGATATCGTTGATGTGTCAAAATTTGACAAAGTTGTCATAAATGTCGGCAGTATAGGCCAGCCGCGCGACATGGACCCTCGCGCCAGCTTCGGCATCTATGACAATGAAAAACAAACCGTTGAAATAAGAAAAGTTGAATACGATATTCAGGCTGTCCAGGAAAAAATGAAAAAAGCCGACTTACCAGATTTCCTGATAGAGCGGCTCAAATACGGGAGATGATTGGTTTACCGGGAACCCGCGACTAAAGTCGCGGTTCCTTAACTACAATATCCCTTTGGTGGAAGGGACCCCTTTTTTCCTTGGGCTTATCTCACAGGCTTTTGACAAAGCTACGGCAAAAGCCTTGAAGATCGACTCAATTATATGGTGCATGTTACTGCCGCGGATCAGGTTGACATGCATCGTGACACCCGCGTTCAAGGTGAAAGCTTCGAAAAACTCTTTTACAACTTCAACGTCAAAATCAACAAATCTCTTTTTGGCGAATGCAACGTTGTAGGTGAGATGAGGCCTGCCGCTTATGTCGATTATTATCTCGGAAAGGGACTCATCCATGGGGACTTTCGCCTCTCCGTACCGGTAGATGCCGGATTTTTTGCCGAGAGCTTTCTTTAATGCCTGGCCGAGGCAGATGCCGATGTCTTCAACTGTGTGGTGGTAATCAACTTCAAGATCGCCTTTGGCGGAAAGATTAAGGTCAAACACGCCGTGTTTGGCGAAAAGCTCGAGCATGTGGTCAAAGAAAGGGATGCCTGTCTTTATCTTGCTTTTCCCCCGGCCGTCTATGTTCAAGGAAATAACGATACTTGTTTCGCCGGTTTTGCGCTTTATATCCGCTTTTCGCTTTGCCATTATTATTCTTTCTTTTCGCCTTTCAAAAGTTCTTCGTCATGCTTAAGTTTACTTTCGAGTTCTCTGATCTTTCCGAACATTCTTGTTTGCTCGGCAGCAGATATTATGCCCGTGAATATTACACCGATCAATATTGATATGAGTATCACCAATGAAAGAGAAACATTAAGGTTCCAAATAAGGATCGATACCGTGACCATCTGCGAATTAGCCAGTGCAAACCAGGTAAAAAATATCGCGAGGGTTATTGAAAGAATCAAGGTTCTGAATGACATAAATTTCCTCCTTTCCAATGTTCACATTATATGTTCATTTTTCTTATAATACAAGATTAACCAAGTGATCTTTAAGGAAACTTTCGACGGCTTTTACCGTTTCATCTTTAACTTTTGCCGGGCTATTTGTTACCCATAGGGTAAAGTTGTAAAACTCCTTCGTGTCAATATTGATCCATTTTTTGTTTTTGTAAAGGAACACGAACAAGGTGGTCATTGCTATTCGTTTGTTCCCGTTTTGAAACGGGTGATTCTTTATCATGAGATAAAAAAGAATGCCTGCTTTTGCCAGAAGAGAAGGATATAGCGACCTACCGGAGAATGTCTGAAAAGGCGTTGAAAGGCAGCTCTCAAGAGCATTCGGGAATCTGGTGGTAAAATCTGGTATCGGCTCATTGAAAGTCAAGACTTCTTTAGCAAGCCTGAAAGCGAGGTATTCCACTTCTTTTATTGTAAGCTTTTTCATTATTCTTTTCCGAGGAGTTTCAGGGTTTCGCCGTATTCTTGAACGGTTTTGTGGACGGCTTTATCGATCTCTTCCTTATCGCTTTTGCCAAGTTCTTTGCCCAGAATATCTGACATGGCAGTTTTTAGGATGGCATAATTCCTGCCAATTTTTTCAGCTTTGATCTGGCCTTTTTTGACCTTTTTGAATACGGCTATTCTGCTTATGCCAAGAATTTTTGCTAATTCAGCAATAGTCAGGTACTCTTTTTTGCTGTTATCTTCCATAAAAATCTCCTTTCATGTTAACCAGCCAAAAGCAAGTTAACATATGTTAACCAAGTGTGTATAGGTTAACATCATATTGCTTATATGTCAATGAGTTGAATTACAAATTATGACATCAAAATGGAATAATAAAGGAAGGAATGAAAAAGAATAATGCGCTCAATTTCCTTTTATTGCTTTATCTAATTCATCCAACTCAGATTTATACTTAATATTATCGAATGATTTAATTAGGTTAGCATGCTCTATATAATCCTCAGGAGTCAATTTTACTGTATTTTTAATCAGATTCGCTTTTACACTTTTCAATTCATTTTTGACTAACTCTTCCTGTTCCGCAATATTAAAGGCCGTACCAGCTCTTAGTTTCCAAATATAAGCAAGATAAGGTTTATTCTCTGTTTCCCAAAGTGCTCCAAAAGTCCGATATGCTTCTCCTTTCACATATGCAATCTCTTTACTTTGCTCATAGAATAACTCACTATTCTTCGCAGAAAGATTTTCTAAAGCTTTTTTTCAGATATTTTTGGCTTCCCTTTGTATATAGTTCTTTTAAATCTGAATATTTATTACTGTAAACAATATACCAACCAGTGCAAGAATTGCAGAGAATATTATTAATTGGGCATTTAGAATGTGAGTGAAATAGGACTCGGCAACCGAATAATGAATTAACATATTATAAATAGCTTCATTTGAAATAAGTGTGTCATTAAAAACCTCCTAGAATAATCTTTCTTGAGCTTTTTCTTTCTTCTTTATCCCCAGATGTTCATAGGCGGCTTCGGTCGCGAGACGCCCCCTGGGAGTTCTCTCCATGAAGCCTATCTGCATAAGATAAGGTTCATAAACATCTTCTATGGTCTCGGTTTCCTCCGATATGGATGCCGCGAGCGTCTCTATTCCCACGGGCCCGCCGCTGAATTTCTCGACGATAGTTTTAAGGAGTTTCCTATCGACAAGATCAAGGCCAAGCTGATCTATGTCCAGTTTATTGAGCGCGATCGTCGTTACATCAATATCGATATTACCGTGGGATTTGACTTGGCTGTAGTCTCTTATGCGCCTCAATAACCTGTTAGCTATCCTGGGAGTCCCCCGCGATCTTTTTGCGATCTCGTGCGCACTTTCATCGCTTATTTTTATGCCGAGCACTTCGGATGCGTGCTTAATGATAGTTTCAAGCTCACCGATATTGTAAAATTCCAGCCTTGCCATCATCCCGAACCTGTCGCGAAGGGGAGAGGTCAGCTGTCCCGCTCTTGTTGTTGCGCCAATGAGCGTGAATTTTGGAAGGTCAAGCCTTATTGACCTTGCCGACGGGCCCTTGCCTATTATTATATCAAGGCCGAAATCCTCCATTGCGGGGTACAGAACTTCCTCAACGGTCCTGTTCAGGCGGTGGATCTCGTCGATAAAAAGGATATCAAAATCCTTTAGGTTCGTAAGTATCGCCGCAAGGTCGCCGGGACGTTCTATCGCAGGGCCTGAAGTCACTTTGATGCTGACAGTCATTTCATTTGCGATGATGTTCGCCAGGGTTGTTTTCCCAAGCCCCGGAGGGCCGTAGAGAAGGATGTGTTCCAGGGCTTCACCCCTTTTCCTTGCTGCGTCCATGTGAATGACAAGGTTTTCCTTTATCTTATCCTGACCCATGAAGTTCGCGAGTTTTTTCGGCCTGAGGCCGACAAAAGCCAGGTCTTCTTCTTTCCTCTCAACCGTTATTATTCTTTCTTCTTCTTTCATTGCTTATCCTTTTACGGAAATGCGCAAGAATTTTTCACTATAGTGCCTCTTATATTCATAATAACTTTTCATTACCTTCTGGACGTAGCGTTTTGTTTCGGAAAGCGGGATGCTTTCTACGAATTCGTCGATATCGATATTTGGCCCCCCTTTGTTCCACCATTTATTCCTCCACCTCTGCACCCTTGAGGGGCCGCCGTTATATGCCGCAAGGGCCATAACCTTGTCATTATTGAATCTTTTCAGCAACTGGGAAAGGTAATAACATCCCATTTTGATATTGGTGTCAGGATCATGAAGCTTCTTGGTGTAATAAGATTTTATGCCGATAAGCCTTGCTATGCTCATGCCTGTCGGAGGGATTATCTGCATTAAGCCCCGCGCTTGCGCCCAGGAAAGAGTTTTGGGATTGAACCGGCTTTCTTCCCTTATTACCGCAAGCACAAGGGATTCCTCGATCCCGAATTTATTCGCATATTCGCTCACATATTTATAATAACCTTTCGGGTAAGCAAGATGCCAAACGGCGCGCGGCAGCTGTCCGGAAGTGCCTGATATTATCGCGCTGTTGCAGAGGCCTTCAGCGTAAACGATGGATCCTTTTATCTGCCCGGCGCCAAGATTTGCTGACGCAAGGGCAAGTTTCGCCGACATTTTCTTGTCTGCAGGGGAACTTACAATGAGTGCCGCTGCTTCTTTTGCGGCTTCGTCGTAAAAACCGATAGCCATCAGCTCCGAATATTTCTTAAAGTGTTCCCTTGTATCAAAAGCCTTTATGGAACGGCCTTCGCTTGTGACCGTTCTATCTTCTATGCCAGGCTCGAAAGGAAGCGATTCTTCCATGAACGCCTGGTCATCTGGAAGCGGGGTAGAAGCAAAAGGGCCTTCATTTATCATGTTTGCCGCGTCCGGGTCCGCGAAGGCCTCTTTCATTTCTATGTTCGGGACTCCGAGCGCAGATAATTTTTCCCTTGCCCTGTATCCGTAATAAGTATGATCGTACCTTCCAACGACGAACTGATACGAGGCTACGGCATCCCACTTGTTGCCCATTTTTTCCTGCGACAGGGCTTTCCAGTAAGCGCAGGCATCAAGCAAGTCCCCGCTTGTGCATGACCAGACAGCTTTTGAGAAGGCTTCACAGGCCTTCGCATAATCCTTCTTAAAATAATTAAGCCTACCGATCCTCCAGTATGCATCATCCAGGAATTCGCTTTTCGGGAACTGCTGGGCAAAATGATCATAATACTTCAAGGCAGTGTCTTTGAAGTTGTTCATTTCGTAGTAATACCCGAGGTAATATGCGGCATCGTCGGCATATTGCGAATTCGGATGATTTATCATCACTTTATTAAGGCAGTCCAGCGCCTGATAGAAATAACCGGTTTTGCCGTAGGCAAATGCAAGGTAGAACTGCGCGGCGTCGGCAAAATCCCCTCCCTGCTTAACGCAGAGCTTGAACCTTGATATTGCCGAGCTCATTTTTTTTCTTTTGTAATCACAAAAAGCCAGCTTAAAGAGCGCGTCTTCCCACAAATTGCTTTTCTTATAGTTCGTGACTATCTTCTGGAAAGTTATCCCTGCAGAAGCAAAATCCCCAAAGTTATAATAGACCATAGCTTTGTTATAAATATCTTCCGCTGAAGCGGCGCCGGGATAGATCTTATATTTCCTGGACAGGTAGCCGATTCTTGAAACAGCTTCCTTAACGAGCGGGCTTAACGGATGGTAAAGGTTCACTTCATGATATGCTTTTATCGCTTCCTTTGGCATTCCTGATTTTTCGTAGCATTTGCCAAGATTGAATCTTGCCCTGTCAAGCTGGGCTAGGCTTGAATTTTCTGCAATAAGCGCCTTGTTTATTTCCAAGGCTTCCTTGATATTCATCAACTGGTAAAGGCATTCTGCCATTTTGATGTCCGCTTCAGGCCTCAGGGTGCTGCCAGCGGATATCTCCACATACTGGTTATATGCCATTTCATAATCCTTCTTATTGAGATAAATTTCTCCGATGTAGTATTTTGAATAGTCGCAAAGCGCAAAATCGGGCTTTAACGACAGTATCCGGAAAATGTCTTCCGCGTAACTAACATCGCCTTTTTTGTAAAGGCAATGCGCCTTAAGGAAGAGTGCCCGGCTTGACCACGGCTCCTTTGCTTGCGATATCAGCTTGTTCAGCTCGATCACGGCATCATCATAGTATTTCCATTTGTACAGGGTTATGGCGCGCTCCATCACGGAGTTGCTTGCGCAGAAGGAGGATGTTGATAAAAAGACGCATAGAACGGCGAGCAATATCAGGGTTTTCTTCATTTGTTGGAATTTTACCACAATCACGAAGCTTTTGTAAGGGGAGCGTACTTGGCCATGAGAAGCTTTTCTCCGGCGGCTTCAAAGGTCACCTGGATCATTAATTCGCTTCCCTTGCCGGATAGCCCGATTATCTCTCCATGGCCGAATTTCGGATGATTAATGGTGTCTCCAACATTGAAATTATATTCTATCTCCTCGGCCGGCACATCTATCTCGATCTTTTCAGGCCCTTTGGCGGCAGAGTTGGCCTTCATAAGCCCCTCCGGTATCTCTTCAAGGAATCTCGACGGTCCGTTATACCAGCTCTCTCCGAATATCAATCGTTCTGCGGCCGAGGTCAAATATAGACGCTTCTTTGCCCTTGTCATGCCCACATAGCAGAGGCGGCGTTCTTCTTCAAGCTCGGCGGGTTCAAGAAGGCTTCGATAATGCGGGAATATCCCTTCTTCCATTCCGGCGATGAAAACCGCAGGGAACTCAAGCCCCTTCGCACTGTGGAGCGTCATCAATGTGACCGCAGGAGTCGATTCATCCAGATTATCCAGGTCGGTCATCAGGGAAACCTGGATAAGGAAAGCCAGCAATGTGTTCTCCGCGGAATTCTTCTCGAATTCCTTCGCGACGGATATCAATTCTTTTATGTTCTCGACCCTGCTTATGGCCTCGAGGGAATTCTCCTCCTCAAGCTTTTTTTTGTACCCGGACTCATTGATCACTTTTTCTATCATCTCGGATGCGGTGAAATTCGGAAGATCGAACTTGAAGCCGTTTATGATGTCGGCGAATTTTTGCAGCGGTTTATTAAGCTTCGGCGTCAACCCAAGCTTGTCGATATCCTGGATCACCTCAAAGATCGACTTATTCTCTTTTTCCCCGGCTTCTTCAAGCTTTGTCAGCGTGCCTTTGCCGACCCCGCTGAGAGTGTTCATTATCAAACGTGCCGCGCTTATGTTATCCTTCGAATTAACTATCAGCCTCAGATACGCAAGGATATCCTTTATTTCCGCCCTTTCGTAGAACTTGACGCCGGAAACTATCCGGTAGGGGATGCTTTCTTGCATGAAGACTTCCTCAAGCACGCGAGACTGGGCGTTAGTTCTATATAAGACAGCGAAATTGTTATACATATACTTATCCGCAAGCTTTTTTATCTCGCTTGTTATGAATTTTGCCTCGCCGTGGGAATCGCCGGCGGTAAAATGCTCAATGAGCTCGCCCTCCGGATTCTCCGTCCAGAGGTTCTTTTCTTTTCTAAGCTCGTTATTGGCGATGACATTGTTTGCGGCATCAAGTATCGTTTTTGTTGACCTGTAGTTCTGCTCCAGCAATATGACCTTGGTGTCCTTGTGATCGCGCTCAAAATTAAGGATGTTCCTGAAATCCGCGCCACGCCATCCGTATATCGACTGGTCGTTGTCTCCCACCACGCATAGGTTGTGGTGCTTTTTTGCGAGCATGTTCGTCAATGTGTACTGTACCAGGTTCGTGTCCTGGTATTCGTCCACGTTGATATATTGCAATCTGTCCTGATAGGATCCCAGCGTTTCGGGGGAGGCATTGAAAAGCTTGACGGTGAACAGGAGCATGTCGTCAAAGTCCATCGCGTTGTTCTTGAAAAGCTTTTCCTGGTAAAGCTTGTAGGCGTGAGCGAACTTTTCCGCGGAAAAGTCAAGGGCAGTGTCTTCGTATTCCTTCGGGCCTTTAAGCTCGTTTTTCGCCTTGCTGATCTTTTCAAGCACTACCCTTGGCTTGAACCTGTCGTCAAGATCAAGCTTCTTTATTATTTCCCTTATCAGCGATTCCTGGTCGTTCTCGTCGAAAATGAGAAAGTCCTTCCTCCAGCCGATCTTGTCGATATCATGTCTGAGTATCCTTCCGCATATGGAATGGAAAGTCCCTATCCAGAGCTGGCGCGACAATATCCCTGTAAGGCGGTTCAAGCGGTGCTTCATCTCGTTCGCCGCTTTGTTGGTGAAGGTCACGGCAAGTATGCTGGAAGGCGGGACATTGTGTTCCTTTATAAGATAGGCGATGCGGTGCGTTAAAACCCTGGTTTTTCCAGACCCTGCGCCGGCGATAATAAGAAGGGGGCCATTAACGTGCTTAACGGCTTCTTGCTGTTCGGCGTTCAGGCTCTTAAGTATGGACATGAGCATGACATTATACCAAAAAAATGCCCCCCCGACGAGTCGAGGAGGCACTTAATGATATCTATCCAGCTACATCAAGTACTGCAGGGCCAAAGAGAATGTCGAATAGCTTTCGTTGTCCGCAGTGAACATCGCGAGTTCGCCCATAAAACTCACCGTTTTGTTCAATGAGTATTTTATGCCGCCGCCCCATTGGAGCGCTGATGATGAAGTTGACGCTGTTCCCGTCGCTTTCGCTGAAAATTGCAGAACATTGAGAAGGCCGTATACCGTGAAATTGTTCCTTAAAGATTTGCTTATTTCCACGCCGAATCCCATCGTGCTCGTTGAATAATCCTTTGACGATGAGGAATCATAATTAAAAACCCCGGCCATATCGATAGGGTCTTTTGCGGACATCTTTAAGAAAGTATATTTTGCCCCAACCCCCATTGTCGTGGAGCTGACTCCCGCAACAGATCCCATGGCTAGCTTGCCGATCAGGTCGAGGTCTTCCGTCGCGCCGTATATGATCCTCGGGCCGAACTGCGTCAAGCTTGAATCAAGGGCTTTAACGTTAGTCGAGCTGTAAAATCCCTGGATAGCCAGGTTATCCATGCCTATCGGCAGGGCTGACATTAGGTTTTCTGCGTAGCAGGTGCTGACCAATAAACTCGCGATCAAAATCGATAATAATATTTTTTTCAAATATTTTCACCTCCCTATGGGAATAATTCTACACAAAGCAGTTTTTAAGTCAACTCATAGTTTGCAAGATACTTTTTATGATGATAATATTGCTTCCCCATGCCAAAGAAAAAGAACAAATTCGATGAACTTGTAAGGATCGTCCGCCGCCTCCGCGCCCCGAACGGCTGCCCGTGGGACCGAATTCAAACTCACGCGACCCTTAAGCCCTATATGGTGGAAGAGGTATATGAAGCGCTGGAAGCCATAGATTCCAAGGATCACAGGAAGCTGGCCGAGGAGCTTGGCGATATCCTTTTACATATAGTAATGCACGCGGAGATGAGCAGGGAAGAAGGGAAATTCGAGATCGGTGACGTCATTGATTCGATCTCGGCAAAAATGGTAAGGCGCCACCCCCATGTTTTCTCGAACAAAAAAGTCAGATCGGTCGAGGAAGTGTGGAAAAAATGGGAAGAGATAAAAGGGGAAGAGGTGAAGGGAAAAGGGGAAAAGCACAAAGGCATTCTCGAGAGCGTCCCGCATGCCCTGCCCGCGCTGTACCGGGCCGACAAGGTCCAAAGAAGGGCTGCAAGGGTAGGGTTCGACTGGAACAACGTGGCAGGTGCTTGGCGGAAAGTTGATGAGGAGAAAAGAGAGATTCACGAACTGCTGCGTAAATCCAAACTTCAAACCTCAAAATCCAAAACAAATCCCAAAACCAAAGCACCAAACAAAAAACAAAAGGAGAGGATTACAGAAGAGATTGGCGATCTGTTGTTTGCCATAGTTAATGTCACAAGAAAGCTGGATATCGATGGAGAGGAAGCGCTTCAGAAAGCCACCTCAAAGTTCATGAGAAGGTTCAAGGAGATCGAGCTTCACGCCAGGAGATCCGGAAGGCATGTCAGCAAGCTGACCCTCCCCGAAATGGACGCAGTGTGGAACGACATAAAAAGGCGAGAAAAAAGATAATCCCCCATCTCGCATCTCGCGCCGCTCATCTCATTGTGTTATAATCCAGCTCTTATGAAAGATACATGGAAAAACCTGTTCTTCTACATGCTGTTCCTGCTAATAATAGTGTCGCTCCTGGCGCCGTTATTCAGCGGACAGCCAAAATCTTCAGAGATAGCTTTTTCGGATTTTCTGAACAACATTGAGAACGGCATTGTCCATAGTGTATCGGTGAACGGCGACATTATTGCAGGCAAACTTAAGAACGGCCAGACCTTCAAGACAAGAGCATTCAATTACCCGGGATTGATACCGATGCTCAGGGAAAAAGGTGTCAGTATCAGCATTGAGCAGCCGTCGGATTCCGGTTGGTTCTGGAACCTGATCATCCAGCTGGTGCTTCCGCTCCTGTTCTTTGCGGGCCTCTGGTGGCTCCTTATGAGGCAGGCTGCGGGTTCCTCAAGCCAGGCACTGTCCTTTGGAAAATCCAGGGCAAAACCGTTGCAGGGAAAGATAAAGATCACTTTCGCTGATGTGGCGGGGGTGGATGAGGCAAAGGAAGAATTAAGCGAGATAGTGGAATTCCTGAAAACCCCCCAGAAATTCCAAAAACTCGGCGCGAAGATACCAAAAGGGCTTTTATTGATGGGCGCCCCGGGGACGGGAAAGACCCTTCTGGCAAGGGCCATAGCCGGGGAGGCCGAGGTCCCTTTCTTTTCCATATCCGGCTCTGATTTTGTTGAGATGTTCGTCGGCGTAGGTGCCTCAAGAGTAAGGGACCTGTTTACTCAGGCAAAAAAACAAACTCCCTGCATAATATTCATGGACGAGATCGATGCTGTTGGCCGCCACCGTGGGGCGGGGTTGGGCGGGGGCCACGACGAAAGGGAGCAGACGCTGAATCAATTGCTTGTGGAGATGGACGGGTTTGATCCGAACACCAATATAATTGTGATCGCAGCTACTAACAGGCCGGATATCCTTGATCCTGCTCTGCTTCGGCCCGGAAGGTTTGACAGGCAGATAGTTCTCGACAAGCCTGACCTCAACGGAAGGCGCGGCATTTTGAAGATCCATGTGAAAGGAAAGCCGCTGGCTAAGGATTTTGACCTTGATATTATTGCAAGAAGGACCCCCGGATTCACCGGAGCGGACCTCGAGAGCGTATTGAATGAAGCCGCCATACTTGCCGCGAGGGCCAATAAAAAACAGGTATCAATGAACGAAGCGAGCCAGGCCATAGACAGGGTCATTGCGGGCCCCGAAAAAAAGAGCAAGGTGATATCCGACAGGGAAAAAGAGATAATCGCATATCACGAAGTAGGCCACGCCATCCTTGCAAGGACACTTAAGAATGCCGATCCGGTGCACAAGATATCCATACTTCCAAGAGGCCTTGCGCTCGGCTACACGCTTCAACTTCCCCTTGAAGACAAGTACCTGACCACAAAGAGCCAGGCAATGGACCAATTAACAGTAATGCTCGGGGGGCGGGTTTCGGAAGAGCTGATCTTCAACGAGCTGACATCCGGGGCTCATAACGATCTTGAACGTGCCACGGAAACTGCGAAAAAAATGGTGTGCGAATTCGGGATGAGCAGACTGGGCTTACGGACATTTGGAAAGCGCGACAGGCAGATCTTCTTGGGACGCGACATCACCGAAATGAAGGATTACGGCGAAGAAACTGCGGATGCGATAGACAAGGAAATAAGACATATAATAGATGAATGCCACACAACGGCGAAAAAAATACTTTCGGCGAACAAGAATAAGCTCATCGCGATCGCGAAAAAAATGAAGGAAGTCGAGACTCTCGAGGGAGAAGAACTGGAGAAGGTGTTCAATGATCTGGGGCTTAGGGCGAAAAACGGCGGGGGAAGAAAACCCACAGGCTGAAGAAAAACTTATCGAATGTGTCCCGAACTTCAGCGTCGGGCACGACAGTTCCGTTATCCACAAGATAGTTGATTCCATAAAAGGATCCTCGGTAGATGTCATAGACCAGTCATACGATAAAGACCATAACAGGCTTGTTATCACGTTCATTGGAAAATCCGAAAATGTCCTTAATGCCGCGTTCAACTCCATCCAAACCGCTTCAAAACTTGTTGATATCAATAAGCAGACGGGCGTCCATCCTTTTATCGGCGTGGTTGACGTGGTGCCTTTCATCCCGCTTAAAGGGGCGAAGATGAATGATTGCAAGGACCTTGCGAAGTCTCTCGGCAAAATGGTCGCCGATCAGTTGAAGATCCCGGTTTATCTTTATGGGGAAGCCGCAAGGAACGGGAATTTCAGGCATTTATACAACATAAGGCACGGCGGGCTTGACCATTTAAAGACGGCGATCTCCACAAAAGATTTTAAGCCTGATTTCGGCGAGCCGAAAATTCACCCCACCGCAGGGGCGGTCGCGATAGGCGCAAGAGATTTTCTCATCGCTTTTAATTTCAACCTGGATACGGACGATCTCCAGGCGGCGAAAGATATCGCAAAAATGATAAGGGAAAAAGACGGAGGGCTTCCGGGGATAAGGGCTCTTGGGGTCCCGCTCAATTCAAAAAAAATAGTCCAGGTAACGGTGAACGTGACGCATTACAAAAAGACCTCCCTGAAGGTACTCATGGACAGGGTGAAAAAAGAATGCGAAGCCAGGAAGATCCAGATACTCAATACAGAGCTTATTGGCCTTGTCCCGAAAGATGCCACTTTCCCTGGGATGAAGGAAACCCTCATGCTGGAAGACTTTGACGAAGGAAAGATACTGGAAACTTATCTATGAGCGAAGAACTCTCTAAAGTATACGAGCCGAAGTCCGTCGAGGAAAAGTGGTATAAAATATGGGAGCAAAATAATTACTTTGCTCCAAATGGATCGCTTTCGACCGCGCCTTTCGTCATAGTAATTCCCCCTCCGAACGTGACCGGCTCGCTTCACATGGGGCATGCGCTTGACAACACTATCCAGGACATCCTTATAAGATATAACCGGATGAAAGGGTTGAGAGCGCTTTGGGTCCCCGGGACCGACCATGCCGGCATTGCTACCCAGAACGTGGTTGAAAAGGAATTGTATAAGGAGAAAAAGAGAAAAGAAGATATCGGCAGGGAAAAATTCGTCGAAATGATCTGGAAGTGGAAGGAAAAATACGGCGGCCAGATAACGATGCAGCTAAGGCGGCTTGGAGCATCCTGCGACTGGACAAGGGAACGGTTCACAATGGATGAGGGATTATCGAAAGCGGTCAAAAAAGCGTTCGTAACTCTCTATAACGACGGGCTTATTTACCGCGGCAAAAGAATGGTCAACTGGTGCCCGAGATGCAAGACGGCTATCTCGGACATTGAGGTGGAGTATACGGAAGAAGCCGGCAAACTATGGCATCTAAAGTATCCCGTTGAAGGATCAGGGGAATTTATCACGGTTGCCACGACGAGGCCCGAGACGATGCTGGGGGACACGGCGGTGGCGGTGAATCCGGAAGACGCCAGGTACAAGCATTTTATCGGGAAAATGCTCGTTCTTCCCCTTGTGGGACGAAGGATCCCGGTGATAAAGGACAGCTTTGTGGACCCGGCATTCGGCACGGGAGCGGTCAAGGTAACGCCCGCTCACGATCCGAACGACTACGAGATCGGCCTGCGGCACAACCTTCCTCAGATAATAATGATGCATCATGACGGAAAAGTGCATATCAGTCATTTTCCGGATGAAGAAAAAAAACATATCGCTTCGTATGAGGGGATCGACCGCTTCAAGGTGAGGGATATGATAATGAGCGACCTTGAAGGGGGCGGCTATCTTGATAAGATCGAAGATTATAAGAACAGGGTTGGCAGATGCTATCGATGCAAAACAATAATAGAGCCCAGTCTTTCCGACCAATGGTTCGTAAGAATGAAAGACCTGGTAAGGCCTGCCATACAGGCGGTTGAGGACGGAAAGATCAGTTACATTCCCGATCGCTGGACAAAAGTATACATAAACTGGATGGAAAACCACCGTGACTGGTGCATTTCCCGGCAGATATGGTGGGGGCACCGCATACCCGCATGGGAATGCGGAAATCCAAAATCCAAAACCCAAAATCCAAAAGAAGGATGTGGAGAAATTATCGTGTCAGAGGAAACTCCCGCAAAATGCCCCAAATGCGGAGGGACAAATTTGATCCAGGATCCGGATGT
>JBDRDU010000074.1:0-2785 GCA_043820455.1 bacterium
CTAACTTTCCCCTATCGGCGCAAATAACATCCCCGCCTGACCGAGGGATACAAAGTCAGTCGGGCAGGTATGCGGAAGGAAAGGAAATATTAAAGGGAAACCATCAGGGTTTCCCTTTAAAGAGCTTTTGTCGAGCAAGACTTACCAAAATTGATAACGCAGTGGTCGCAGTGAGGCAAAAGCGACGTGAGATTCCCGTCAGCTCCACCAGTAACTGTTATTTGAGTATAGTGCCTGTAGTGACGCGTGGAAGAATCGAACGCCAAAGGGGTTTTAGGGGAAAGTGCTAACTTTCCCCTATCGGCGTAGACAATATCTATGCGGAAGGAAGGGAAATATTAAAGGGAAACCATCAGGGTTTCCCTTTAAGGAGCGTTTGCCGAGCAAGACTTACCAAAATTGATAACGCATTGGTCGCAGTGAGGCAAAATCGACGTGAGGAAATCAGGGAAATCAGGGACGTTTTCAAAGTTCATCTCAGAACTGCTTTATTTTTCATCTTAGAACTGTCCCCGGTCCTGGCATTTGATTTTATTTGATATTGTGCATCGGATTACGTAGTATAGCTTAATGATTGCTTGCGGGGACACCTCTAGGATGAGTTTTGGGACACTTCTAAGAAGGATTTTGAAAACGTCCCTTACTTTCCTTAAGGATCCTTTCCCTTATGTTGAAGCAATGGGAGTAGGGGCTATGATTATTTCAAATAATTTCCTTCGCATATTGTTTCTCGCAACGGCCATAATGGCACTATCATTTACTCCGATCATGGCTTCTGATGTTAAAACTCCGGATCTTGCGGGAAGCTGGTATCCCGAATCTAAGGCGGAATTGACAAAACTTCTGCGGGGATACCTTGATTCGGTAGATCCTGAAAAAGTCGAAGGCAGGATATTTGCGTTAATCTCGCCTCACGCCGGTTATCGATTTTCCGGGCCTGTAGCCGCCTATGGTTATAAGCTCGCGGAAAGTAAAGACATTAAGACGGTAATTATCATAGGTTTCAGCCACAGAAAGATTTTTGACGGTATAGCGATATATGATAGGGGCGCTTTCGGGACGCCTCTTGGCGATATCGCCGTAGATTCGGAACTTGCCGCTTCCATAAGGTCGCGAAACAGCCGCATATACTTTCAGCCTGAGGCATTTAATGGGGAGAATTCCGTTGAAATGCAGGTACCGTTTGTTCAGCTCTCGTTTCCCGGAGCTTCAATAGTCCCGATAGCTTTCGGGACTCAAGACTATTCTGATGCCGAGATCCTGGCCGGCGCTTTAGCCGCGGCGCTGGAAGATAGAAGAGATTGTCTTGTAGTCGCGAGCACGGATCTGTCACACTATCGTTCTTATGCCGAAGCGAATTTATTAGACGGGTATCTGATAAGCGATCTTATCGGCATGAAGGCAGGGCAAATATTTGAGGATGCGAGGCTTGGCAAGTACGAAGCCTGCGGTATTATGCCGATAGCCGCCACGTTATTGGCCGGTGAGAAATTAGGATTTAAAGACATTAAGATTTTGAAATACGCGAATTCCGGCGACATATCCGAAGATAAGTCCAGAGTTGTCGGATACGTGAGCGCGGTGATATATAAGGGCCCGCGGTCAGTTGTCGATAGTCCCGGGAAAGAAGGAGGAAAGCAGATGCTCTTAAACGAATCTCAGAGAAAGAGATTATTGGATATAGCCCGAGGATCTATAAAGAGTTTTGTTGATAGCAGAAAGCGCGCGAGTTTTACGGAGAGCGATCCGGTGCTGAACAGCTCACTTGGCGCGTTCGTGACTCTAAGGGAGAACGGCGAGCTAAGAGGCTGTATCGGCAATATGATGCCGCAGGGACCGCTCTATCAGGCCGTAGCTGATATGGCGATACAGGCAGCTACGGGTGACCCGCGTTTTCAGGCGCTTTCGCCCGGTGAGATAGATAAGGTAGTGTTGGAAGTGTCGGTGTTGTCGCCTTTAAAAAAGATCTCGAATACCGATGAGATAAAGATACCGGGGCATGGAGTCCTGGTGCGCCGTAACGGAAGAAGCGGCGTATATCTGCCCCAGGTCGCTGTCGAGGCGGGCTGGAATAAGGAAGAGTTTATGACGAGCCTGTGCGAGCATAAGGCGGGGCTTGCGCCCGACGCGTGGAAGGACCCGTCTACGGATGTCTATATATTCGAAGCTGAAGTATTCGGAGAAGAAAAAGGAACTACAAATGAAGATTAAATATCCGATAATGGTCCTGGCGGAATGAGCCGTTTTTACATTCCTGAAGGGTCTGTCAGGGGAAACCTTATCAATATCAGCGGTAAAGAAGCTCATCACATAATAGACGTGATGCGGCTTAAAGCGCCCGATAAGGTCGTGACTTTCGATGGGACCGGCAAGGAATATGCGGGCTTCATAAAAGAGACCGCGAGAAAGTCCGTTACTATAGAGATAGTCGAGGTCAGGACGCCGCATGGCAGGATGACTTACGGTATCACCTTGCTTCAGGCGATCCCTAAAAAAGATAAGATGGATTATATAATCGAAAAATCGACGGAGCTTGGCGTATCGAATATAATTCCGCTTGTTACGGAAAGGACCATTCCGAACTGGGATGAAGCGAAGAAGGCGTCGTCCGTACAAAGGTGGCGCAAGATAGCTCTGGAGGCATCAAAGCAGTGCGGCCGTGCCGACATACCGGATATAGGGCCTGTAAAGAACTTCGCAGACGCGAGCGCTGATGCAGCCGGCTTCGGTCTGGCGCTCATTGCCGCGCTGGATGACGGCGCGATAAAACTCAAGGACGCTTTGA
>JBDRDU010000075.1:0-14590 GCA_043820455.1 bacterium
TCAGCAGGTCAAATGAAGCGCGGCGATCACGTTCTTTGATGGAGCCAGTTCATTATACTTCTCGCAGGCATCGCCTGTCCTGTTAATTATGACCGCAATGCCTTTGGCCTCTATCTCAGCTTTAACTTTTTCAGGAACAGCCATGACACCGTCGGCGCCTGTCCCTATTACGAGGATTTCCGGCTTTTTATCCAATATTTGCGCGACATCGCCGAGAGAAATCCTGTGCCCTTCGATCCTTCTCCATGAGTCATCAACCTTGTCTTTGTAGATTATGACATCGTGATGGTATATTTTTCCGTCTACTGTGATCTCGCCGAATTCGTATCCGTCTATCATTCGTACCGCAATGCTTCGATAGGCAGCATTTTGGAGGCGCGCATGGCGGGCCACAATCCGAATATTATCCCGATAGCCACCGAGAAAGTGAAGGAAAGGATTATCGACCCGGCTGAAATATACGTTGTCCAGTTAGCCAGCGCCGACAGCAGGAACGATATCAAAGATCCGAAAATTATGCCGATAACACCGCCCAAGAAACATATCAAAACCGCTTCGATAAGGAATTGAATGAGTATGTCGCTCCTCTGCGCTCCCAAGGCTTTCCGCAGCCCTATTTCGTGGGTGCGCTCCATCACCATTACAAGCATTATGTTCATTATCCCTATGCCTCCCACAAGCAGGCTCACTGCCGCTATCGCGCCAAGAAGTATGGATAACGTAGTTATTACCGAGCTTGCCGCCGCCTGGATGTCCGCCATGTTCATCACATCTATGCTCTGCTTCTGCGATTCGTTCAATTTGTGCAGGCGCATTAATTCGCTGACGATGCTATTCTGCGTATCCGCCATGTCCTCGCGGCTTTTTGCCCTTACCTCGAAATAGGAGATGTAATCGCTTCCAAGCAACCGGTACATGGCCGTCTTGATCGGTATCAATATGCGGTCATCGGGATTCTGAAAACCCGATGCGCCCTGCTTCTGAATCACGCCTATTACCGTAAAATTGATCTTGTTTATTTTTATGAACTGCCCTACTGCGTTCTGCCCCGCGAAAAGATTGTCCGCTACCGTCTGCCCGATAACGGCCACTTTAGCGCGGCTGTTCGCCTCGGATAAGCTGAAGAATCGCCCGCTGTCCAGTTTCAGATCGCGCAGTAAAGGATAATCGGAAGAAGTCCCCACAACACTCGTGTTCCAGTTGTTGTTCTGGAATACCGCCTGTCCTCTGCCCTGCACATACGGCACTGCATATTGTATGCCGTCTATCTTTTCAAGGGCAGAAAGATCCTCAAAAGTGAACCTTGTGGGAGTATCCAGACCCATGGATATCCCGCCGATATGTCTCTGCGCGCGCACTGTAAGCAGATTGGTGCCAAGCGATGAAAGCGTTTTTTCCATACTCATTTTTGCCCCTGTCCCCAGGGCGAGCATAGTTATTACCGCCGCCACGCCTATCATTACGCCGAGAATGGAAAGAAAAGAACGGAGCTTGTTGTTCGCAATGGAATTGAGCGCTTCAAAAACATAATTTCTGACTTCCGCAAAACATAAGAGGCGGCATCGTCCACCTTTTTGTTCCTGGGGAAGTTCAGGCACTTCCACTTTTGCCGTCTCAGCTTGTTTCTTGTCCGATACTATCTTTCCGTCCTGAAGAAGCAATACTCGGGAAGCATACGTCGCGATATCGTGCTCATGCGTGACCATAATTATGGTGTTGCCCGCCGCATTAAGGTCCTTGAATATTCTCATGATCTCATGCGATGACTTTGAATCCAGATTTCTTGTGGGCTCGTCGGCAAGTATAACTATAGGATCGTTCGCAAGAGCGCGGCCAAGCGCCACCCTCTGCTGTTGGCCGCCTGAAAGCTCGTTTGATTTATGCTTTAACCTGTCGCCAAGCCCGATATTCTTCAGTGTCGCAAGGACTTTATCTCTTTTATCTTTTGTGACGTCAGTGGAGTATATGAAAGGCAGCATCGCGTTCTCCGTGACGGTAAGTTTGGCAAGAAGGTTGAAAGTCTGGAAAACAAAACCAAAGAACCTGTTCCGGAGTCTTGCGTAGTCGCTCTCCTGCATTGCAGAGATGTTCTTGTTCAGCAGCCAGTATTCGCCTTTATCGGCTTTATCAAGAAGGCCAAGCACAGCAAGCATGGTGGATTTGCCGGAGCCGGACGGCCCCATTATGGCAACGAATTCGCCGGGCTCGATGGAAACAGAAACCCCCTGGAGGGCATAAACAGGGACCTTCCCGCCTATATAATAAGTTTTGTGTACTTCCTTTAATTTTATGAGGGACATTAATTCCTTTTTTGGAACGGGTTCATCAGGCCACGCCTGTGTTGTGACCTTGATTCCAGGTCCGTTATCATTTTCTTGTCGGGAATGACCACCTTGTCATTTTCTTTTAGCCCGGAGATGACCTCGATATGGGAGGCATTCTCAAGCCCTGTCTTTATCTGTATGGGCTTTGCCGTTTTCGCTCCTTTATCATACTGAAAAGCGTAAGAAACCAGCCCGATCTTTTTGACCGCCTTTATGGGAACGAGCAGAACATTGGATTTTTGTTCACGGATAAAACTGACCGTCGCGCTCATTCCGGAGCGGAAAAATCCCGGGACCTTTTCGGGCACAACATCCACCCGATATATGGTCACATTGCTTACAACGGTCGACTCATATGCAATATGTTCGACTTTTCCTTTTATTATCTGTTCGGGATATGCATCCAGCTGTATGGTAACGGATTGTCCAAGTTTTATATTTCCGATATCGGTCTCGTCCACCTGTGCCTTGACTATAAGTATGTCGGCCATCACAAGAACGGGATCCTGGGCGGTCACTGTTTGCCCGGGCTCTATGTTCTTCTGGATCAGGAACCCGTCAAGCGGCGCAACTATGGGCGCCGGCTTATATGCCTGTTCCCACTCTTTATATTCTTCCGCGCTTTTACTTCTTGCGGCATCAAGCAAAGCGGCCCTGTCAGATGAGCTCATCATGGCAAGTATCTTGCCTTTTTTTACGATCTGGCCCTCCGCGACAAGAACGGATTCTATCCTCCCCGATACAGGCGGCTTTATTTCCAAGCGGTTCCGCGGCTCTACCATGCCGGTCGTGGGCGTCTGGGCCTTTATGGCCCCGCGAGTAACGGTGGCCGTCTCAAGCGGATTTTTCGCCTTTCCCCCGCACGATATTGAAACAAATGCCAGTAACAACATTAATACCGGAACAAGAAATTTTTTCATTTTATCCACCCTCCATAACTTTTATGCCATGCGGCCTCCGCAATAAGCGCTGATCTTTCTGCGGAGAGCAGGCCTTTCTGGGCCTGAATATAAGAGCTGTTCAATCTTGACCATTCATCGTAAGTCGTAAGGCCGTTCAGGTATTTTGCTTCGGTTATTTTCGCCCTTTCGCTGCTTGCGGCAAGCGCGATCTGCGAAACCTTCAGCGCATCCAGCGCGTTAAGATAGTTCTGATATGTTTGCTTAAGGCTGTAAAGAAGATCGTTCTCGCTTTGCGCGTATGTTTCTTTTGCCTGGGCCAGGTCTGCGGCAGAAATTGCCCAATCCGCAATATTGCTGATGCCGGGGAATAACGGATAGGAAAGGCTCCAGCTCCACGATCTTGTCGAATCGCCGGGCGGCCACGTGGCACCAGAGTGAGAATCGCCGGCGCGCAGCGAAAGCGACGGCAGGAAGCCGGAAATGTTCGCCTTCTGCGATATCTCCGCGATCTCAAGTGTTTTCACCGCTTTTATGTGATCCGGGATCTCCTTGACCAACTTATGAAGGTCCACCGCGTCGGCAACTTTAGGCTCCACCACATCAACCTCGCTGGAGATCTCCTGCCGTATAAGCTGGGACAACTTGAGCCCTGCAAGTTCAAGGTCCCTAATGGCCGATTTAAGGTCGTAATCTGCTGATGCCTCGTCCGCTTTCGTGGACATAAGATTCCCGTTATCCTCACGTCCGCTATCGTATCTAAGCTGGATAAGTTTTGAGTTCTGTTTTCTTTGTTCCAGTATCTTCTGGAGGAGCTTCACGTTCTCCTGCGCCGTCATAAGATATATATAAGCCGATCTTATATCATAGAATACTGTGGCCTTTGCCGCCTGGAAATCCGCCCTTTGATATTCAAGGTTCGCGTAAGCGGACTGGACGCCGTAAATGTCTTCCAGTCCCTGGAAAAGATTTTGCGTCGCTGAAAGCCCGTAGGAATAAGATTTTGAAGTGGTATCCGAACCGACAGCATTGCTTTCACTGTATCCGGCGCTGGCGGAAAACTGGGGCAGGAAAGTGGAATATGACCTGCGCAATGACCATTCTTTGGATTCAAGCTGTTTTTGGGCGGCAATAAGGTCGTGGCTGTTCCCCTCGCCCATTGCGGCAACTTCGTTCCAGGTGATGGAATGCGCCGACATACAGATAAAAATAATGCCTAACAAACAAAACAAAGCTTTTTTCATTGAGATTTGTTCAATGTTAACATATTTTTTAGTGAAATTCAGCATCGTATTTGCCGATTAAATAGCATGAACACAACAGCCATACAAAAAGGGATGCGAGATGTTGTTGCATACTTTCAAGCTCCCAATAACCATTTTGGGAAAAAAGACAAGAAAGACTTGACCCATATTTCCCGGACAGAACTTGAATCTGCCGAAGAAAAGGTTTCAAAAGACGGGAAAAAGTTCATTGAAACGCTCCTTTTCAACAATAATTATGACGTTGCAAAAATGATCCAAAAAGAAGGCCGGGTCCAGGATGATGAATTGTCCATGAGAGACCTATACGCATTGGACCAGGGAACGAACATAAAAGGCGAAAAAATCAAGAATTACAAAGAATTTGAAGCATTTTTAATGCTGATGTTTTCTTTGGACAGCAAGGATCCCATAAAAGTGTTCGATAGATACAGCTCTTTAAACATTGACGCTACTTCTGATGCAGCCGCTCAAGTCCGGGCCATGTTAGCCTTTGGCGAAGATGAAGCCCTTCAAAGATTCATGGATATTCAAGACCTGAAGATCGCCGCTCCCGATAATGCAGCCGCTAAAATTAAAGCCATGCTGGCTCTTGGCGGGGACATGGCCGTTCGAAGATTCCAAGACATTCAAGACCTGAACACCGGCATTTTCAAGAATATGGATGCCCAAACCAAAGCAATACTGGCTCTTGGCGGAGAAGAAGCCGTTCAAAGATTTACGGATATTCAAGATCTGAAATTTAACATTGGCGTTCCCGGTAATGCAGCTGCTCAAATTAGAGCCCTGCTATCCCTTGGCGGGAACGAAACCGTGCAAAGATTTAAAGCCATTCAAAACCTTAACATCAATATTGGTATTTACGGCAAGGTAGATGTTCAAGTTAAGGCAATGTTGGCCCTTGGCGGGGATGAAGCCATTCAAAAATTTAATGCTACTCAAAACCTGAATATCGGCGTTTATGGTGAGGCGTATTCCCTGATTAAAGCGATGCTGATTCTTGGCGGGAATGCCGCATTTCAAAGATTCACGGCCATTCAAAATCTGAAAACCGGCGCTTTTTCTAAGGATACAGATGCTAAAGTTAAAGCGATGTTAGCGTCAAAAAATAAATGGGGATCGCCGGACACATCACTTAATTCACATACAGCAATATTAATTTGCTGCTTTCTTTTCAATTGAATCGGTTGAGACCATAAATAATGAAGGCTGCTCGCAAAGCCCGTTCGCTCAGGCCGGCAGCAAAACACGCTATTTATTAAATAATTTCTTCTTGAACCCCAAAGCCACACTGACCAGCAATACAAGCACCGGAACCTCTACAAGCGGGCCGATAACGGCGGCAAAAGCGACCCCTGAATTTATACCGAAAACCGCTATTGCCACGGCTATCGCCAGCTCAAAGTTATTGCTTGCCGCGGTAAAAGAAAGCGTTGCAGTTCTGCTATATCCCGCACCGGCTTTCCTTCCCATGTAGAACGATATCAGAAACATTGCCACGAAATATATGAGTAGCGGAATGGCTATCCTTATGACATCCATCGGTATCTTTACGATATATTCGCCCTTTAAAGAGAACATGACGATAATCGTGAATATCAGCGCAATGAGGGTGATAGGGCTTATCTTGGGTATGAATTTATCATCGTACCATTTCCTGCCTTTTAACCTGATCAATGAGGCTCTTGTTATTATCCCCGCCAGGAAGGGGATTCCAAGGTATATGAAAACGCTGTTAGCGATCTGTGAGATGGGAATATTGACGACAGTGCCTTTCAGCCCGAACCATTGCGGAAGGATTGTTATGAATACCCAGGCATATATGGAATAGAACAGGACCTGGAAAACGGAATTAAAAGCTACAAGCCCGGCACAGTATTCTGTATCGCCTTCCGCAAGGTCGTTCCAGACTATGACCATTGCAATGCAGCGGGCAAGCCCTATCATGATAAGCCCAACCATATATTCCGGATATCCGCGCAGAAAAATGATGGCAAGCAGGAACATTAATACTGGACCTATGATCCAGTTCTGGATAAGGGAAAGCGTAAGGATCTTTTTATTATGGAAAACATCAAGCAGCTCTTCATGCTTAACTTTTGCCAGAGGCGGATACATCATGAGTATCAATCCGATGGCGATGGGAATATTCGTTGTCCCGACCTGGAATGAGTTCCAGAAATCTACAATTTTGGGACAAAAATATCCAATGGATACGCCTATGAACATCGCGAGAAATATCCAAAGGGTCAGGAATCTGTCGATAAAAGATAACCTTTTGGTTTTTGCGTTCATGTCTTCCTCTTTTTTTGCGGCAAGGAAAGAGTCAAATCCGGCCCCGTTCTCTTACCTTATCCCTCCTATTATAAAATATATTCCGCCAAGTATGACAAGCAAACCGCAAGCTTTTTTAAGTGCAACGGAGCCATGCGATCTTTCGTTCCAGTTAAGATACTTCTGTACAAGCTCCGTGGATGTGCCCGCCAACACTATGACAGAGCAATGCCCGATCGCATATGCGGTTATCAAGAGCATTCCAAATATAAAATTGGACACGCTGTAATTAAAGACTACCGCGAGTATCGGCGCCATATAAGCAAAAGTACAGGGGCCTAAAGCAACACCAAATACAAGGCCCAGGACAAGTGCCGCCCAATATCCCTTCTCGTTATATTTTGGCTGGCTTCCGCATGAACCAAACGACGGCATCGGAAGGATCTCAAGCAGGACCGATCCGACAAGAATGAATATCGCTCCAACAAAAATGTTCCCGAACCGTCCTATATCCCCCAGCATTCTCCCCAAGAGGCCTGTCACAAGCCCTATTAGCGCGATAGTTATAAGTATCCCTGTCGAGAACAGAAGGGATAATATAAATGATCTTTTGACTGTCATGTCTTTTCTGTCGCTTATAAAACCAACAATAAGAGGGATACTTGCAATGTGGCAGGGGCTTAATACTATACTTAAAATTCCCCATACGAACGCGGCACTAAGCGCGATCAAGGGCATTGAGTTCAGCCCGGCTGACAATGCTTCGAATAGCTTCATTATCACTATTTAACTCCTCGCAATTGAAGTATCTTCACTATTTCTTCTTTCGGGAAGAATCCTACATGCCGGTAATATTCCTCGCCGTTATTATCAAGGAAGACCTGCGTGGGGATCATTCTTACATTATATTTTTCCGCGTATGGCCTGCCAAAAAGCGATCTGACATCATAGAAACGGACTAGCACCTGTCCCTCGTATTCTTTTTCGATCTCATCGAGGATCGGCCGCATCATATCGCAGGGGGTACAACCGACCGAACCAAGCTCTACAAAAGTTACTTTTATGCCGGCTGTATTTTTATTTGTTTTTTCTTGTGCTTCAGGAACAGATTGCTGCGCATTTTGTTCAATGGCCGGTGCGGCAGGGTATGTCCGTCCACTTTCTGCCCCTCTTTGAGCAATAAGATATGACGAGACAAAAACTATCAGGACAATGGCGGCAACATAAAATATTTTTTTCATTAAGAGTGGATATTATATCAGGGACATCCTTGGCCGGCAACAAAGCGGGTAATAATGCTCTTGACATAATATCCCATTACGTTCATAGTTAGAGAATGATCGAACAAACATTTGCCGGACTCGGAATAGCGCCGAATATTCTTAATATGCTGGAGCGGATGAAATTCACCATCCCGACCCCGATACAATATAAAGGCATCCCCATCGCAGTGGAAGGACAAGATCTGGTGGGTATAGCTCAAACGGGTACGGGCAAGACCCTGGTTTTCGCGATCCCGATCATACAGCGCCTTTCGTTCATCAAAGGAAAAGGGCTCATCCTTGTCCCGACCCGCGAACTCGCTATGCAGGTGGATGAGACCTTCCAGAAATTCAGGCCTATTATCGGCGCGGGAACGGCCGTCCTGATAGGCGGCGCATCAATGGAAAATCAGATACGTACTTTAAGGCGGATTCCCAGGATCATCATCGCAACGCCGGGAAGGCTAATAGACCATCTTCAGCATCGCACTGTTCGTTTGGACGACGTAAAGATACTTGTACTTGATGAAGCGGACAGGATGCTGGATATGGGATTCGCACCGCAGATAGCAAGGGTCCTCGAGGGGGTGCCTTCCGAGCGGCAAACAATGCTTTTTTCCGCGACCATGCCGCAGGAGATAATGCGGCTGGCCTCTTCATATATGAAGCTCCCGGTAAGCGTTGAGATAGCAAAGTCCGGTACTCCCATAGAGAAGGTCATTCAGGAAATATTCATCGTAAGGAACGAGGATAAAAGGCTCCTGCTTGAGAAGATACTGTATCAGTACCACGGTTCCATCCTGCTGTTCACGCGAACTAAATACGGGGCAAGCAAGATAGTGCGTGCGGTAAAAGAACTGGGGCATACGGCGGCGGAGATCCACAGCAACCGCTCTTTTTCCCAGCGGCGCGAGGCGTTGGACGGATTCAAATCCGGAAAATACAGGGTCCTTGTTGCCACGGACATAGCCGCGAGAGGAATTGACGTGAAAGGAATAGAGATCGTGCTGAATTATGATCTCCCGGAAGACCCGGAAAATTATGTCCACAGGATAGGCCGCACGGGTAGAGCTGGCCTTGAAGGCAGGGCCATATCTTTCGCCATGCCCGACCAGGGAAGCGATGTAAAGAACATAGAGCGCCTCATGAGAAAAGTGCTTCCCGTGTCAAAGCATCCGGAGGTCCCTGCAGCTGATTTCTACGGCGGATTTTCCACCAAACCGCAGCCGACAGGCTTCGCTTACAGAGGAATGAGGCGCCGCACCTCCAGCGGCGGAAGCCGCAGAGGTTTCAGAAGATAGATAACGGAAAAACAGCTCCTTCCCCTCTGATACAATACTGCTCAATTGCAGGATCCATTCCTATAGTATAGAATCCAGTGTCATGAACATCGGAACATATGAAATATTGCTGATCTTCAGCGCGGTCATAATCATTTCTTATGTGTTCGACCAACTGACAAAATGGATAAAGGTTCCTTCAACGCTCCTTTTGATCGGCCTGGGGATACTGACAAAGAATTTTCTCCCGGATCTCAACATACACACATATCTTGAGCTGTTCGGGGTAGCAGGATTGATCCTGATAGTCCTTGATGCATCTCTAAAGCTCAAGGTGAGCAAGGAGACCCTGCCGCTGATAAAGGACTCTTTCCTGTCGGCTTTCGTGATCTTGTTCGCCACAATGATGCTTATATCATATATCATTTTCCTGATGGTCGGGGGGCCGTTCCTCAAGTGCATGATAAATGCGATCCCTCTATCGATAATAAGCAGCGCTATCGCCATTCCCAGCGTCCATGCACTAAGCCAGAAAAAAAGAGATTTCATAATCTATGAATCCACCTTCTCCGACATCATGGGGATCCTGATCTTTAACATGATCGTGACGCACATGGTCCTTTCCTTTATGACCGGATTATCGATTGTCGCGGAGATACTCTTGTTCTTTTTTATTTCTCTTGTATGCTGCCTTCTTTTCATGCTGTTCATCCAGAGCATACACCTGGAAACAAGGTTTCTGCTCGTGATAGCTCTTCTAGTATTCATTTATACTGCCGGCAAGAGACTCCATTACTCACCGCTCCTTCTTATACTTATATTCGGCCTGGTAATGAACAATCTTGAACTTATTCCGTGGCGGCTTAAAAAATTCCTGCGCGCAGGCACTTTGAGCAGTGAGATCGAAAAATTCAAGCTCATACTTTCAGAGCTTACGTTCCTTGTGCGGACATTTTTCTTCATATTGCTGGGCTATTCGTTCAATCTTAAGGATCTTATGAATGCGGATGTCTGGATGCTGGGCATGTTGATCGTTGCCGCGATATTCATTATAAGGTATCTGTACCTGAGATTCATAGTTAAAATGGAACTGGTACCCGAGATATTCATCTTCCCCAGGGGGCTGATAAGCGTTATCCTTTTCTATGCCATTCCAAAAGCGATGTTAATACCGAACTTAAGCAAGGAACTGCTTTTATTCGTGATAATATCCACGTCGATATTGATGACCGTCGGCCTGGTGATCCCTCATAAGGCAGAACCGGAGGAACAGCCCTCTGTAGTGGAAGTTAAATAAGGTCCGCTTTTTTTGCTTCTTCCTGTGAACAGGATATTAGATGCAGAACAAAACGATCTTCACCTTTCGGACTTCCGCCAAAAGCAGACAGGAAGCGCAACATGAGAAAGGCCTAGAACTAAATGAGAGAGAAATAGCTCCGTCCTTTCTGCTATAATACTGCCATGCAAAAAATAATAAATATCGCGATCATCGCGCATGTCGACCACGGTAAAACCACCTTGACCGACCATCTGCTCCGCCAGGGAGGGGCTTTCGGCGAGAGAGAAGAGATAACCGAACTGGTCATGGATTCGAACGACCTTGAGCGCGAGCGCGGCATAACGATATTCTCAAAGAACTGCTCTATTCATTACAAGGATCATAAAATAAACATAGTCGACACTCCAGGCCACGCGGATTTCGGCAGCGAAGTGGAGCGTGTCCTGAAAATGGTGGACAGCGTTCTTATTCTTGTGGACGCGAAGGAAGGGCCCATGCCGCAGACCAAGTTCGTGCTTTCAAAATCGCTTAAGCTTGGGCTTAAGCCGATAGTAGTATTGAACAAGATGGACAAGCCGGGACAGCGGGCGGAAAAAGTAACTGACATGATCTTTGACCTTTTCGTAAAGCTTGACGCGAACGACGCTCAGCTTGATTTCCCCGTTGTTTACACCATCTCGAGACAGGGCATAGCTAACTATGAAATAAACGGGGACTCAAAAGACCTTTCCCCTTTGTTCGAGACCATCCTCAAGCATGTGTCCCCCTACCCTGATAAGAGCAATGAAGTCCTTCAGATGCAGGTGACGAACCTATTGTATGACGATTACGTGGGCCGGATCGCGATAGGCCGCGTAATGAGCGGCAAGCTTGATAAGCGCAGCAAGGTGGCCGTCTGCAGGAGAAGCGGCGCAATAGATGAGGCGAGTATAACGAAACTTTCGATATTTGAAGGGCTTAAAAAGGTGGAGGTGGACGAAGCACAGTGCGGCGACATTGTGGCGGTGGCCGGGATAAATAACATCACTATAGGAGAAACTATATCTTCCCCGGAAAACCCAAAACCGATGACACTCCTTGAAATAGATGAGCCGACCCTTGACATGGAATTCATAGTGAACAATTCCCCTTTTGCCGGACGTGACGGAAAATACGTGACGACAAGGCACCTGAAAGAGCGCCTCATGAAAGAGCTTGAGACCAATGTGGGACTCAGGCTTGAACCACTGGACAACGGCGAGGGTTTTAAGGTGTCTGGAAGAGGCGAGCTTCATCTTTCCATACTTCTTGAGCAGATGAGAAGAGAAGGCTACGAGATTCAGGTCTCGCAGCCAAAGGTCATTTACAAGATTATACATAACGAAAAGATGGAGCCGGTGGAACAGGTCGTGGTTCAGGTGCCGGAAGAATTCGCAGGTATTGTCATAGAAAAGTTGGGGCGGCGCCGGGGAGAAATGATGGAAATGTCCACAAAAAACAAGATGACCATGCTTGTTTACATGATGCCCACCCGGGGGCTGCTTGGTTTCCGCGGCGAATTCATAATGGACACAAAAGGCGAAGGCATCCTCACCCACGCTTTCTCAAAATATGAGAGGTATAAGGGCGAGATAACGAAACGCCAGAACGGCTCGCTTATTTCATCGAATGCCGGAAAAAGCGCTTCCTACGGGCTGGCGCATATTCAGGAAAGAGGCCGACTTTTCATAGGTCCGGGGATACAGGTGTATGAAGGCATGGTCGTTGGTGAAAATTCAAGGCAGCAGGACATGCCCGTTAACCCGACGAAGGAGAAAAAGCAGACCAATATAAGGGCCTCAAGCGCGGACATTGCGATAAAGCTTACCCCGCCGATAATAATGTCGCTTGAGCAGGCTCTTGAATTCATAAATGACGACGAACTCGTGGAAATAACCCCGAAAAGCATACGCCTGAGGAAAAAATTCCTTACAGAAAATGAGAGAGCAAGGAATAAAGATAAAGGCGGCGAGAAAAAGAAGTAATGAAAAATGTCTGGAACGGGCTTGATCATGAACATATCTTCAGCGCCGTGGAAAAAGCCCTTGGAACGGAATTAAGGGGCCTTTTCATACAGCGCAACAGCTACATAAACCGCGTATATGAAGTGGAAAGGGCCGATAACAAGGAACGGTTGATAATTAAATTCTACCGCCCCGGCAGATGGACAAAGGAACAGGTCCTGGAAGAACATTCCTTCTTAAAAGCGCTGATGTCAAAAGATGTCCCCGTAATATGCCCGATAGAGATCAAGGGGAGCACGCTTTTCTCCCTGGACGGCATCAATTTCTGCGTATTCCCGAAAAAAGGCGGGCGCTCCGTGGATGAATTCGACAAGGAGGCCTGGCAGAACATAGGCCGGCACCTTTCACGGATGCACATTGAGGGTGCAAAGCATAAAAATTCAAAAAGGATCGTCTGGCGGCCATCGAAAGCAACAAAACATCATCTTGATGTCCTGCTCTCATCGGGATTGATGCCGCCTGAATTCAAGGTAAGCGTCCAAAGCACGGCTGAGGCATTCATCAAACGGTATGACGCTTTATTCGAAGACTCGTCGTTGATACTTATACACGGCGACTGCCACAAAGGGAATCTCATATCAAGGCCGAATGAGGGGATATTCCTTATTGACTTTGACGACATGTGCATGGGGCCAGCGGTCCAGGACTTATGGATGCTGCTCCCCGGCAGCGTTGACGACCATCGCCAGGAATTAGGCTGGTTCCTGGAAGGCTACGGAACTTTCAGGCAGTTCGATGTCCCTTCGTTAAAATTGATCCCCGCGCTAAGGTGCATGCGCCTCATCCATTACGCGGCATGGCTTTCTGTACAGAAGGACGACCCGCATTTTGACAGGCATTTTTCAGAAGCGCGAGCCCCGAAATACTGGAATGAGCTTGTAAAAGAGATGCAGGGGATTGTCTATGGCAAAAACGGGGATATGCCTTGACGGCGGTATCAAAAAACAGACAGAAGTGATATAATAATAACAATGCAACCTGTGAATAAGCTTGGAAATCTCGGCAATCGCAGAATAATGTTGTCTCCTCAGGTAGGCGCGAAGAACCTTAAGCTTATCAGCGCCGCCGCAAGGAACTGGTATTCAAAAATACAAACTACCTTCACACCTGATTTCTGCAGCACCATTGATCCCCGGGTCCCTGAGAACAGAAAGATGATCCGGGAAACACTTGGTCTAATGTCCCGAATATTGATGAACTGCCCATTGACCGGAACTGACGGGATCCCCGGAAAACGGAGTTATTACGCTCATCCCATGCATTTTGGTAAAAAAAACGCGAATTTACTAAGGAAGCTTGGGAACTGCCTGGATCCCGCCGCTTTTGACCCGGTCAAGATAAAGCGCATTCTCGGGAACGTACTCGAGATGTATAAATTAGAAATAAGACCTTCGTCCGGTCTGATCGGATTCAATTTTGATGCAAGAATGACCCCCGACAGCACCGACAAATTGAGAGTTAGCAGCTTTAGCTTCTCCTGTTACGAGGGTCATTTAAATAAAATAAAGCTCCTTGCCGAAGTCACGGTGCCACTGGTAAACCTTGATGATGATTTTACTTTAAAGCTTGATCTTTTCTCCTGCAACATAAGCGGCCACGATATTGATATGTACAAGTAGGTTGTTGGTCTTTGCTATTAGTGATCGGATAAATACTAGACAAACGATATCTGAGCATTCTCTCAAATTGAATTTAATAAAATTTATTGAGGGATATTCATAAAAAAAGAGCTTTATATTTGGATTATTGCTTGATTGCGGGTTTTTTGCGGGGCCATTTTTTGTGGTCGTTCTCCGTGTAAACCCTCTTGTAAACGCCTGTTATGATCTGCGAGAACGGGCTTGTGCGCGTTGTAAAAGCGAACTTGCCGCCAAGCTCCAGTATCTCACTCCCGTCTTTTGATACCGCCACAATGACCTTCCCTCCCCTGCCCGCCTTGCTCCCTAATAACTTTTTCTTCTCTGTAAT
>JBDRDU010000076.1:0-10310 GCA_043820455.1 bacterium
CCCCACCAAGTTAGAGTTAACCTCTTTACTTTGAAAAGCCACTCCTGTAAGATTTAATAAAATGCTGAGCAATAGATCTTTCCCGAAAGACCTTATCGATATCATAAGAACCATTAAGCGCGCAGGTTTCCAATGCTACATCGTGGGCGGCGGCATACGCGACCTGCTGCTTAAACTTAAGCCGAAAGTATGGGACCTTACGACCGATGCCACACCCGGGCAGGTCGGCAGATTATTCAAGAAGGTCGTACCTACAGGGATAAAATTCGGAACAGTAACGGTCATCATCAAAAAGGTCCCCTATGAAATAACCACTTTCCGCTCGGATGAAAAATATGTCGACGGAAGACATCCGAGCAAGGTCACATTTTCAAAGAACATCAGAAAAGACCTTTCCCGGCGCGATTTTACTATCAACGCGATAGCTTACGACCCGACAACCAAAGAACTTGTTGATGTCTTTGGCGGAAGAGGCGACCTGAAGGAAAAAATGATCAGGGCAGTCGGCGATCCGGTCAAAAGGTTCAGCGAGGACGGCTTGCGCCCATTAAGGGCCTGCCGTTTCGCGGCTAAGTTGTCCGCCAGAGGCGGATCCGCCTTCGGCGGAAATTTTAAGATCGAGAATAAAACTCTCAAGGCCATATCGAAATGTCTTAATGTCGCGAAGAAAGTATCAATGGAAAGGGTCCACGACGAGCTCATGAGGATGCTTGAATCGGATAAGCCCTCTATTGGCATCGACTTGATGAGAAAATCGGGGCTTTTATCGATTTACATTCCTGAACTCTTGAAAGGCGTGGGAGTGAAGCAGCCAAAGCCTTTCCACAAGGACGATGTATACTGGCATAATCTCTACACCTGCGACGCCGTCACGAAAAACAAACCGGTCCTGCGGCTTGCCGCGCTCTTACATGACATCGCCAAGCCTGCCTGCAAAGTGAAGAACACTTTTTATAATCATGAGGTCAAGGGAACTAAAACGGCATATGACATAATGAAAAGGCTGAAATTCAGCAATGCGCACATCGATCATGTTACGAACCTGATCAGATATCACATGTTCAATTACAGTCCGGAATGGTCGGACGCCGCCATAAGGCGCTTTATACGGAGGATTGGATTGAAGAATATCGACGACCTGTTCGAGCTCAGGGTCGCCGACATCAAGGCTATGGGGAGAAGTGTCGAGCCGGGACACCCGAAGGGGCTTCGGAACAGGATAAAGAAAATACTTAAAGAGCAAAATGCATTACACATTAAGGACCTTGCGATTAACGGCAATGACGTAATGAAAACCCTTGGCATAAAGCCGGGGCCGAAGATCGGGGAAGTGCTCAACGATCTGCTTGAGAGGACACTGGAGAATCCGGGATTAAACACAAAGCCAAGACTTATTAAATTGATCAAGCGTTTCAAATGATAAGATCCAAACCTCAAACTTCAAACTTCCAACTAACTTCCAAATCACAAATCCCAATATTTGGATGTTGGAAGTTGGTTTTTGGGATTTATTTTGGATTTTGGGTTTTGATGTTGGGATTTCCCGGCTTTGCAACAGACCAGACCGAAAGGGTCCAGGTCCTGAAGGTAGAAGCCAAAAGAATGGGCGCCTATTACGAGGTGGCGGTCTTCACTTCCGAGAACATAAAGCCCGAGATACTTTTGCTCGAGTCGCCGAACAGGATAGCCATGTCATTCGCGAATTCAACGATAAAAGCGCCTCTCACTCTGGCCGGCCCCTCCCCTCTTATCCGCATGGTCCAGGCAGCGCAGTTCGACAAGGACACTGTTTATGTCATCGTTGAGCCGAACGAAAAATTAAGCTATGAATACACTAGCATAATCGGAAGGAATAAATTTGTTCTCGAATTCACAAAGGCAAAGCCCGGGGCAAAAAAAACAGTCACGCCAAGTCTTCCGGCAACTTTAGAGGTTGAAAAGCCGCCGGCAGCCGAGATCATAGAAGCGCCGCCAACACCGGAAGCGGTCACGGAAATAGCTATAAAAGAAGTTAAGGTCCCCGCTAAAGCTGTAAAACCTGAGAAAAAGATCCGGCCGGCCAAGATACCAAAGGTTCCGCTTCCCTTACAGGGCAGAACGATCGTTATAGACCCCGGCCACGGCGGCCGCGACCCCGGGTATGTGGGAAAATCCGGCATTTTTGAGAAGTTCCTGAACCTGAAAATAGCCCTTAAGCTCAAGAAACTCCTCAGTGACGCAGGGGCTAAGGTCATCCTGACAAGGACAGGTGATGCCAGCACCAGGGACAGCAGCATCGTGAGACTCGCAAACAACAAACGCGCCGATCTTTTCGTTGCTGTTCACCTTAATTGCTATTTTAACCCCCGAATAAGCGGGAGCGAAACATATTATTTCACCCCGCAGAGCAAAAAGTTCGCGGAAATAATGCAGAAGAACCTGTGCCGCACGATAAAAAGCAGGAACAGGGGCGTAAGAAAGGTCGCTTATTACACCATACACCATACGAAAATGCCTTCTGTGCTGGTGGAAGCCGTTTACCTCACCAACCCGAAAGAGGAAAAGCTGATACTTGATCCCAAGTTCCAGGCGCAGGTGGCCTATGGAATGTACAAAGGCATAAGAGAATATGTTCGAATAAGTAGGCTGCAGAAACCTCTCAAGTGATACAACAGACATATAATGAACTTGACAGAATAATAGCACGAATAATATAATGGTAACACTATGGTAAAAATAAAAAGATTCGGCATCTCAATGGAAGAGACCCTGCTTGAAAAGCTCGATTCTCTGATCAGGAAAAGAGGATATAAAACACGGTCCGAAGCTTTGCGCGATTTCACAAGAGAACAGCTTGTCCGCCAAGAGTGGAAGAATCCTAATCAATCAGTTATCGGAACACTGACCCTTATTTATAACCACCACGCAAGGTTGCTGTCTGATAAGCTGGGAGACATACAACACCATCACCACGGGCAGATAATAGCTTCAACACATGTGCACCTCGATGAACACAACTGCGCAGAGGTCGTGATAATCAGAGGAAGATCGGCTGACGTACAGAAGATAGCTGATGAGATAATTTCCACCAAAGGTGTCAAACATGGCAAATTAGTGATGTCAACAACAGGGAAGGAGGTTTAGAGTATATTTTTTTGGGTAAGGAGTAGCACGAATATAACATATGTGCTACCTATATAAGAAAGGAGAAGTAAGATGCATATACCTGATGGTTTTTTAGACCCAAAAGTATCCGGAAGCATGATGGGAGTGGCGGCAATTGCGCTCTCATATTGTATTGCTAAAGTTGCCAATGCAATTACGGCTGTCGTCCCACAAGAAGCATTGGCTGTCGCTGGAAGAGGTATGGGGTCATTTATCTCCGGCGGGAAAAGGATGCTCACAAAAATAGGCGAGCAAAAGCTTTATCAGATGGGAATGGTCGCCTCTCTGGTATTTGCCGCGCAAATGTTCAATTTCCCTATTGAACACGGTACATCCGGGCACTTATTGGGGGGAATACTTGCGGCGGTATTGCTTGGGCCATTTGCCGGCGCGATAGTCATTTCAGTCGTGCTTGCCGTACAAATGATTTTCTTTGCTGACGGTGGAGCATTGGCCTTAGGGGCAAACATAGTTAACATGGCAGTTATTGGGACGCTAGGCTGTTACTACCTTTATTATTTTATTAAAAAGTTTGCTCCTGAATGGATAGCGATATTTATCTCAGCATGGACATCTGTTGTGCTTGCGTCGTTCATATGTACCATACAAATCGGATTATCAGGAACAATATCGTACGGCCAAGTTATCCCTGCAATGGTCCGAGTCCATGCATTAATAGGCATAGCAGAAGCGTTGATAACTATTATGCTTATTACTATCTATAGATCATTAATCGCGGAAGGAGGCGGAAAATAATGAAAAGATTACTTTTTATTGTTCTTCTTATTTCCATTCTCGCTTCCTTCTTTGCTTCCAGCAGCCCTGACGGGCTTGAAAAAGTGGCCGAACATCTTGGATTTATCGATAAGGCGGCTGAACGGGGCGCTCTCCTGCCGGATTACACTACTCCGGGCTTGCCGGAAGGCGGCATATCAACAGCAACAGCCGGAATTGCCGGTGTTTTAATAACCTTTTCAATCTTCTGGCTAGCGGCTTATGCCCTGAAAATTCAAAAAAGTACATTTAGAAAGGTGATAAAATAATGAAATTTAAATATTGGATATTGATAATTATTTGGTCATTGGTAATTGGTCCTTGGTCATTCTGCCTCGCAGCCCGTCCTCTTGCCACTGATGATTATGGGACAGTTGATCCAGGTAAATATGAGCTTGAGGTAGGACATGCTTCAATCCTCAACTCCATCGATCCCGATGATGATACGCCCGTTGAAAATACCGCATATTCAGGCGGGATATCGTTCAAGGGAGGCATAATCCCCGGGTTTGACCTTGGAGTGGAGTTTCCGTTCAGTTTCTCGTCCCCTCTCGGCATGAACGATTCAATAATTCACGCGAAATACAGGATCGTGGAGCTGGCGGAAGACGAAGGGATAACTGCAAGGGCTGATGTAAAAATAGCAAACTGTAATGAGGATGAAGGGTACGGCACGGACGATACCGATTACGGTCTTTTCCTGATATATTCCAAGAAGATCGGGGATCTCAACACGCACTATAATCTCGGATATACCTGGGTGGGCATCACAAAAGGCGAAAAAGAAGGGGAAGAGGACAATGTGACAACCGCTTCCGCCGCTCTTGAGTATCCATTATTCGGCGAGATGGGCGATGCGGTTGCGGAGATGGTAATGACCAATGCGCCGTATTCCAACACCGGCTTTGCTCAGATCGGCGCCAGATATAATATTGGTATAGCAAGGTTTGATGCGGGATATAGTTTTGGTCTTAATAAATATTCGATCAAGAATTGTGTGACCGTGGGAATGACATTTGAATTTTAATCGCATCAGCAAAGGGGCTTGATGTTAAATATCAGGTTCAATTGTCTTTTTTCCCGGTTATCCATCCTTCGGGAATTTCGAGCTGATGCTCAGAGTATAATACCGCGGAAATAAATGCGGTGATTGGAATAGCTAGAACAAGGCCGATACTGCCTGCAAAAGCACGGACTATCTCTTCTGCGACCAACTCCAAATTCATTATTTTAACAAAAGGGGTATTTCCAGCCATGAAAAGCAATAACAATGGCAGGGATGAACCGGTATATGCCAATATTAGGGTATTCGACATTGTCCCCATAATATCCCGCCCCACATTCATTCCGGCATTGAAAAGATTTTTAAATGTCGCTTCGGGATGTATTTTCCTCACTTCATCAATAGCTGAAGCTATCGACATGCCCACATCCATTACAGCGCCAAGCGCACCAATAAGCATTCCGCTGAAAAGTAGTCCCTGAAAATTCAACTTTATGTTTACCGAATACAGTAATATCTTTGATTCTTCCGAGCTCAAGCCGGTAAGATGCATGATCATTCCTACTATCATGGCAAGCAGGCCTGCTATTGTAACACCTATTAATGTCCCCAATGCGGCAGCCTGGGATTTCTTTGTTTTGCCCCCCACTATCCTAAATACTATCCATGAAACTATGCCGGAAACGACCACGGAGACAAATATCGGGCTCATACCACGGAGGATTAAAGGAAACATAATGAAAAAGATGATTGCGATGGTAAGAAAAAGGGAAGCCAATGCTTTTAATCCCTTTTTCCCTCCGACGGCCACAAGAATAACAGCATAGAGAATGGCCAGAAAAAATAGAGTCCCGTCCCTTTTGTATGTATCAATTTGTATCAATGGACTTCCGTCGGGGCTTTCTGCTTTTGAAGGATTTTCCTCTACATATACTATTATCTTATCCCCTTTTTTAAGTATCATTTCGGATCCAAGCATCCCTCCGGAAGCCATATGGGCATAAGATAAGATTCTTCCCCTTAGCTTACCGGAAAGGACCTTTAATGTAACAGATTGTCTTTGTTCGATCGGCATAGTACTGCTTTGGTATTCGAGTTTTTCTATTTGTTCGGCATCAATTATGACTGCTTTTTCAAATTTTGGTTGGGGCGGAGGTTCAAAAGGAACATCCTCCTCCATTGCATGGGCTTGATAAAATAAATATCCAATGAGCATAACTAATAAAATAAAAGATATCTTTAAGCTTGTTTTCATTCTATAAACCATCCTTTGACATTGGCTTGGCGCGACCATATAATATCTTAATTGATACTAAGTATCAACTATGAAACATTATTATGATAAGTTCAATAATTACCTTTCCGATAAGGGATTGAAACGCACAAATGAGCGGCAGGAAATATTGCGCGAGATATCATGTTCACACCGCCATTTTGAAGCAGAAAACTTTTTAAAGCAGCTGAATGACAAAGGTTTAAAAATATCACGCCCCACCTTTTACAGGACGTTAAAGCTGTTCATTAGTGCTGGTTTGGTCGGTAAATCCAACTTGGAAGATGGAAGGGTTATCTATGAAAATATGCTGCATGGCGACCATCATGATCATTTTGTGTGCACGGATTGCGGAAAAATGATCGAATTTTACGACCAAATCCTGGAGCAACAACAGGATAGGATATGCAAAAAGTTGAAATTCTTAGGGCTCAGACATCAAATACAGATATTTGGACTATGCTTCTCATGTCAGCCATCTGATAGGTCCGATAAAGAAAACAATGAAAATAGAAAGAAGAACTCATGAGCCTAAACTGGGTATACACTCTAATAAGTGTATTTATTGTAAGCATACTCTCTTTTGTGGGTGTTGTATTCATTGCTTTCAGAAAAAACACATTAAATAAACTGCTGCTGTTCCTGGTGAGCTTTTCTGCCGGCTCGCTGTTCGGAGGAGCCTTCATTCATCTTCTCCCCGAAGCAATTGAGGAATACGGCTTAAACCTGAATCTTTCACTTAATCTGCTTTCCGGGATCCTGGTCTTTTTTATCCTTGAAAAGATCATCTGCTGGCGGCATTGTCATATTCCCACCTCAGATAAGCACCCTCATCCTCTTGTTTTCATGAATTTGATCGGCGACGGTCTTCATAATTTCATTGATGGCATGGTCATCGCCGGAAGTTTTCTGGTCGATCCATTTCTTGGATTTACCACCACCCTGGCCGTGATCCTGCACGAGATCCCTCAGGAGATCGGCGATTTCGGGGTCCTTATTTACGGCGGATTCAAACGCCGGACCGCGTTCCTTTTGAATTTTGCCTCGGCTTTGACCGCCGTTCTGGGCGCGGTCGCGGTTCTTATCTTAAGCCTTAAGATAAAGGCTTTAACGGCTTTCTTGCTCCCTTTTACTGCCGGAGGATTCATCTATATCGCCGGCTCGGACCTGATCCCTGAACTCAAAAAGGAAACAGGCATCCAAAATTCACTATTTCAGTTATTTGCAATTATTCTGGGGATCGGAGTCATGACGCTGGTTTTATTTATTCATCGATGAAAAAAATAGCTCTAACTCAAATGAAGTCCGGTCAAAGCGGCGTTGTCGCTGAGGTCCTGGGAGGGTACGGTATCGCCCGGCGCCTGGAAGCGCTGGGCATAAGGACCGGCCAAAAGATCACAAAAATAAGCGGAATGATCATGCGCGGTCCCATAACAATCCTGGTAGGCCAAACTCATATCGGCATCGGTTTCGGGATGGCATCCAGAATAATCGTCGAGGTCGGTTAATGAAAAAGATCCTTTTAATGGGAAACCCCAATATAGGAAAGAGCGCGGTCTTTTCAAGGCTTACCGGAGTTTATGTTATCGCTTCCAATTACCCCGGCACCACCATCAGTTTTACAAAAGGATTCATGAAGATCGGAGATGAGCAGGTAGAAATTATTGATGTTCCCGGCACATACACTCTTGAGCCTACATGCAAAGCAGAGGAAGTTGCGTGCGAAATATTAAAAGATGTTGTTAAGGAAGATCTGGAAAAAGGAGATCTGGTCATTAATGTGGTTGACGCCACGAATCTGGAGCGGAATTTATATTTAACACTTGAGCTTATGGAAAGGGAAATCCCCGTTATCGTTGCCCTGAACATATGGGATGACACAAAACATAAAGGGATAACCATTGACGTAAAGAAACTGGAGGAATGGCTGGGTGTGCCGATCGTGCCGACTGTCGCGGTAACGGGCGAAGGGTTCAAGGAGCTTGTTTCAAGATTCCCTGAAGCGAGGACGCCGAAGGTGCGAAAACACAGCCGGGAAGAAAGATGGAAAGATATAGGGGAAATCATAGAAAAAGTCCAGATCATTCGTCACCGCCATCATACATTATTCGAAAGAATTCAGGATTTAACAGTACATCCTACTATGGGCATTCTCATTGCCGGTCTTGTGGCTTTTCTCGCATTCAAGGCCATTAGGTTCACTGGCGAGGGCATGATTGGATACATAATGGAGCCGTTTTTTGACGGTATTTATGCCCCGTTGATCATGAAATTAAGCGCATTGCTTGGATCTTCCGGTTTTGCACATGAACTTTTGGTCGGCAAATTGATCGGGGGCAAAATAGATTTTGTGCAGTCTTTCGGTCTTTTGACCACCGGCTTGTTCGTGCCGTTTGCCATGGTCCTGCCTTATGTCATATCTTTTTATTTTGTGCTGGGGGTCCTTGAAGATTCAGGATACCTGCCGAGATTCGCGGTGCTGATGGATAATATAATGCACCGCGTCGGCCTCCATGGTTACGCGATCATCCCGACATTGCTTGGGCTTGGCTGCAATGTCCCCGGCATAATGGCGACAAGGATACTGGAAAGCGACAGGGAAAGGTTCATCGCTTCAACTCTGATATCCATAGGCGTCCCGTGCGCCGCGCTTCAGGCGATGATAATCGGTATTCTGGGCAAATACGGCGGACAGTATGTGGCGGCAGTTTACGGGACATTATTTTTAACATGGCTGGTACTGGGATTTATTTTAAACAAAACGATCCCGGGCTTCAGCCCCGAACTTTTAATTGAGATCCCGCCTTACAGGCTTCCGCCGCTTACTGTCCTGTTCAAAAAACTCTGGTGGCGGACAAAAGCGTTCTTGACAGAAGCATTGCCTGTTATACTTGCCGGTATTTTTGTTATAGATATTCTTTATGCCCTTGGTTTGTTCAATTATCTGGCCAATATCACAGCGCCGGTTATCACGGGATTGCTTGGATTGCCTAAGGAAGCCGTGGTTGCGATCGTTATCGGGTTCTTAAGAAAAGATGTAGCGGTGGGCATGCTTGTGCCTCTTGGCCTAACAATAAAACAGCTTATCATTGCGTGTGTTGTGCTTTCAATGTTCTTTCCCTGTATCGCCACTTTCGCGGTCATGCTCAGAGAGCTTGGGACAAAAGGACTTATAAAAGCAACCGGAACAATGATCGCTACCGCGCTTATTGTCGGCACAATTTTGAACTTGATCATCTGAATGATATTCCATATATACTTGACAAAAACACCGAATGTTGTATTATTGGCATATGCTAATAACTACTGAGGTTGCTTATGCCGAGACCGTTTAAATGCAGGAGAGTGCGGGGAATGCCTGTTTCTGAATATTTCAAGCCCCGGGGCGTGCCGTTGTCTTCCCTTCAAGAAATAAATCTGACCGTTGATGAACTTGAAGCTGTCCGTCTTGCGGACCTTGAATGCATGTATCAGGAAAAGGCGGCCAAGAAAATGAATATTTCCAGGCAGACTTTTGGCAATATCATTGGATCGGCTCACAAGAAGATCGCGGATGCAATAGTAAATGCTAAAGCATTAAAAATAGAAGGGGGTGTTGTAAAAATGACAGAGAAACATTTCGTTTGCTATGACTGCAAGAATGAGTGGGCCATGCCCTATGGAACAGGGAGGCCTGCGGAATGCCCAAAATGCAAGAGCAAAAACATCCACAGAGCTCCTCAGGACAGGGGATGGGCTCGTGGTATGAGAGGATTTGGCAAAGGCTGTGGAAGAGGATTTGGGATGGCTCAGCCTGGAAGATAGAGATCGGGGAATTATTATAATTTTATTATGCCGATCCTTGCTTAAAGCATTCGCCATATCAACAGGAATTACGAAAGATACGATAAAAGATTGTAAGAACGGCAAGCTTCAGGAAATGTCGGGACCGACGGCTCCCGGCAAATCCGGCACAGGGAGATAGCCATCAATCATAAGATCATTGCGGCAATAGCGGGCATTATGATAACTATTTTTGTCTGCGGCGGACTTTCAGCAGAAAAGGAGGACGCACCTTTGAAAACTATGGATAAATATCCTGTTTTGACCGTTATATGCGATAACTATCAGCATAAT
>JBDRDU010000077.1:0-23958 GCA_043820455.1 bacterium
CGCTGACGGACCTGGACCTCTGCATCTGGCTTGATTCTTTTGAGAACTCCGCTTTAAGATCGAACTTTTCTGATAAGATATCAAGCTCGGCGCTGACGCCGCCGCTGACGGTGGAATATTCTATCGGTTTCTCGTTCTTAAGCGCCCCCACTATCTCTGCGATCGAAGGCCCGGAGGCGACACCAAGAAGCTCCGCGCCTCTTTTATACGAGATCCACGGATATAATTTGAAGAAGGGAATTCCCCAATCTTTTCCAAGAAGGTTCGGTGCATCTATCCTGCCCGCGACATCGTAATCCGCGAACGTATGCGGAAGCCCTTTCATGTATTCCTTTGTTCCCCATTTCCCGTCGATCGAAGTCGTAAGGAACAAAGCCTGGCCCAATGACCAGCAGAGATCCACGTTCAGGTCCTGCGCCTTGACGGAAGGATCATAAAAGCTTGGATCGCTCCTCTCGGTATCAGCAATTGAAGAATAACTTATGTTGGCGCCGAGAAGCGAATTCGGCACATCCTCAATAACGAATTTAAGGGCGGTAAGCGGGATGCTCGCCATAACGCCGGGTATTTCCCAAAAGCCTTTAAGGTCCCTTGCCTTTGTGTTAAGGAAAGAAGGCCATCGGCAGGCAGCCCTAAGAGTTTCTCCCGGCCACTTGTACCAGCTCTTGCCTTTGTACAGCTTATTCTCGGAGCTGATGGGCGGGAATATATCGTCAAGGATGTTTTTATCGGTGTCAATAAACTGTCCGTTGAAGCTGAGCTTCGTATCTTTCCCTGCTTTTTGCCCCCCGAGCTCATAGTCAGAAGAATCGTAACTGGACGATATGTTGCCAAGAACTCCCTTCGGAAGTATCCCCATTTCTTTCATGAGATTAGTCATATCGGTAATCAGCTCCACTCCAAAATGATCCTCCTTAACAAGCTTATTCTCAGCTCCGTTGCTCCCTATGTTTATCACTTTGGTCCCCTCGGGTTGATATGCAAGCCTGCTCACGGAATCCGGGATGAGGCGTGAAACTGTATAGGTAGCAGCCGTTAGAGGATAAAACACCGCTTTACCCGGCCATTCAATATACCAGGGTTTTACGGATAAAGATGATTCGTAGTTCTTGGGATTCCCTTTGCTGTCTCTTTCCCAGGATTCATTTTGTAACGCCTCAAGCTGATCCTTATCCTCTATGCCGTTCCTGTTCTTGTCTTCCTTCGCATACCTTTTCACGGTATTAGAGTAAATATGATCGCTCACGTCCTGACAGGCGTTCGAAATATACCGCGTAAAGCGGAGGATATTATTTATGCCATTAACGTTCATAGGAGACATATTTCCCTCCTATACTATTATCGTCAATTTTCCGTGAAAATTTCACAATTTCCGAGAGATTTTAGGCCTGTTTTCAGGGGTTAAAACCTGTAGGTTGCCGTGACGGACCGGGTTTTATCCGTGTAGTTATAGCCGTTGTCCGTGCTGACCGACCTATACATGATCTGGAAATCTTTCCCTACACCGAGCCCTATGCCGAATCCGAAGCTTTTTCCGGCATGCCCATATTTCTCGCCGGTATTTATGTCCGTGGTTTTAAAATATTCCCTGCCTAACGAGAGTTCCAGCGGTATGTAAATAGGCGTGTCGTTGTCCCTGCCCATGTCCAGCTGTTTCCCGAAAAGCTTCTGAGGAAGGTTCGAATAGGCCCAATTCACGGCCGGGAATATGAGCCCCGGAACATACCACGCGAGTCTCGGAATTGTCTTGTAAATAAGTCCCAGACCGTAGTTGTCAAGGCACAGGATTTTTTTATCTGCCGGATTAAACCCGTATTCATTGTCCCATGGGGTCAGCATCTTGGTCAAATGCCCCACCCTTAATTTGTATTCTAGCTGCAAATTCCATGAAAACGAATTGTACGGCTCAATATCCGCATGAAAATCCTCGTTCCTTATCTTATATGCCGGATCGCACACCCACTTGCCGTCCGCACCGCGCTCCCATGTCTCTCCGTTATCCTGTATGTTGTTATGATTGACATCGCCATTTTTGTATTTTACCCACGGATTGAAATAACTGAGAGCCGAAGGGTCCAGCCCGTTGGAAGTTTTCATTATCTTGTCGCCCACGGCCCATTTACACGAAGAATTCAATAGAAGGTTCTCATCTTTTCCGTTCTTGAGCTCATTGATATCTACCAGACCGAAAAGCTTTAATATCTGCATTATCCCCGGCGCAGAGCTTCTGATCCCGATCCGGTATTCCTTCGCGTCCAAAAGCTTATTCAATGCTTCTTTTCTTTTTTGCGTATAACCAGCGTGATCTTTCTCCTGAGCAGATATCTCATCCCCGGTAAATGGGTTATCCATAAAATAAGCAGGGGCAACATAATTTTCGTCATTCAAGATGAACCTGTCCGCCATGCTCCTGTTCGAAAGCCGGGAATACTTGAAGCCATATGAAAGCGCCGTATAAAACGCGTAGGGCCACTCAAAAAACAAAGGAAGCGTTTGGGTTTCTGCCAGTACTGCAAAGTCATGGCGCAAGCTGCTAAAAGTTCCGAAGATCTCTTCAGATATAAGATCCTTCTTTGTTTCGTCATATTGATAATTCGGATACGCGGTTACTCCGGCCTGTGTCCCCGTAATATCGTACCTAAAATTGATCTTGTTGAGCGAGGTGCCTATATGCGAGAAAAAATCTTTCCAAGTAATGGAGGAAATATCTACGGACGCTTCCCCGTTAAGGTTCCAGGAATTTATCGTTCCAAGGCGTGTTGATATATATTTTTGTCCGTTATGGGCGGCAATATATGATGGAGTATCTTCGCTCATATACGGATAAAAAGTAAAATAGCTGTCCGCCGTACCGCCGTGATCTACCCTTAAATGCGAGCCGCCGATCCTGCATTCGGGCAATTTTCTTGCCAATGAGAGCGGCGGGGAATTGAACCGGAATGAATCGCCCTGGGATACCCTGCTCACCGCCTTGTCTTTATAAATAGGTACAGAAGAAGCCCCGTCCTTGTATTTCATCGCGACCCACGGCCGATTTTCCCCGTCATACGCCGGCGTTTGCTCTGTTACGCTTATCTCTTTTTTGAGCGGGTATTCGAGCGAAGCGTTCCACTGGAGCAGCGGCCGAAGCGTTATATTCAACATATTCCGGATTTCATCTATTTTGGTTATCCCGGCCACCGGGTTAACCAGCTGATAATAATAACTTCCTTCATTCAATCCATTATTTCTTAAACTAAGATCGCCAAGGTCTTGGATCCTGTCCGCATAGATCATTTGTTCAGGGCTCATGGGGGATTTTACGCCTATTGCGTCAAATTTCCTTTTTAGGTCTTCCAGCTTCATTGATTGAAGGTATATCATGTACGCCATTTTATATTCGTTCTCTTTTGCGCACTTGATCTGGTAGTCATCTGAAGCATCACTTTCATAGTCCGACTTTGCCTGTTCAACATATAGTTTCAATTCAGACTGGGGTAGTGATTGCAAACAGGACAAATGGGCATCGCGATAGGAGCTTTTCGCATCATCAACAAGCTTCTCCTGCTCTGCCAATTGAGCGTCAACATTCATTACGCTCTTGCGCTTTTGCAGCACCTCCAGGTCCCCTTGAGCGGCATCAAGCGCGGCCTTAGCCTGCTCCTCCCTGTCTTTGGCCTTCTGCACTGCCTCACGATCGATCTTCGTCTGGTCGATCCCTTCGATCAGTTCTTTCTTTTTGGCAGCGTCGTTCCAGCCCTTGGAAAAACCGAGCCCGGGTGCGAGTCTTAAGTAATCTATAGTTCCCATTTTATTCTCCCCGAATACGACCTTTTTTGCTCTTTCATTTTTTCTCTATTACCTCTTTATAGGCGAGATCCAGCTGTTCCAAAACATAAACCAGGCCGCTTGGCGACTTTGGATGCAGTATCGTTGACATATTCCTGTCATTTTTAAAGACTTTCGCTAATTCCAGAACTTCCTGAATCTTTGGCTGAATAACAGCATATGCTTTTGACAATTTACCCTTATCTTCATCCGACTTATATTCCTCGGTGCTTATCCAAGCCTCGGCTATTAAAAGCTGGCTTAAGGATTCCATAACGATCCTGTCCGCCAGAAGCTGTTTGTATTTCGGCTTTTGCACCAGCTTAAGATAATATGCGCTTGCATCTTTTGTCCCTTCCGGAAGTTCAATGCCCGTCGCATATCCAAGAGCCTTTATTTCGGCTTCCCTTGCTTTTCTCTTATCAGCAAGAGCTTCGCTGCCTATTCTGAGATTTGCCGCCCTGTTCAATGCCATTGCGCCTGTCGTTGAACGATCCTTCTCTGCGACTTGGTCCAGTATCTTTATGGCAGCGTCCCTATCATCGCTCTTATATGAAATATAATAGATCATGGAGAGGGCCTCGCCGTAGTTCCTTAACGTATCGGCGTCAGGCTTTTTTACTTGTTCATATATTCCAACGGCCTTTTTAAGGCTGTCGATATCTCTCGCCGGCATCGCGACCCAGCCTATGACGTTCGCTTTCCAGGTTTTCCCTTCATCCGTTTCGCCCAGCAAGGACATGGCCCCATTGAACTTTTCTACAATGGCCGCATCTTCAGGCAGAAGCCTGTTCAAGACAGCAAGCTCACTGATATAAGTTTTATCCAAGCTTTCTTTGTCCACGCCGTTATCGTGAAGCTCAAGTTTCGACAATATCTTTTTCCCGATTATTTTATTGGCAACGGCCCTTGCATTGCCGCCGGTATCGGAAAGATACTTATCCGCAACGGCAAGGAGGGTTCCCGAAAGTTTGGCACTATCTGCAATGCTTTCCCCTAAAACACCTATAATGTCATTCACCTGTTTCAGCGAAAGTGCCGCCCAGGAAGCGTTCTCTCCAATTAAAGGAGGCAGATTAACTGGCTTATTGTCCTTATCAATATAATTTCTTCTTGTCTCGTTGACCTTGGCGAACTGGTCCTTATTCAATAGATCGCCTTTGCCCGCTTCTGTTCCAACAACGGTCTTCCCTGCAGTATCCATGGAGGCATCCGTATTGTCATTCGTATCTGTAACTCTGATCTTATCTTTTTCTGCAAGGTTCCGCAGAAAACAAATAATCGTCCTTATTGACGTATTGGCCCTCACCTGCGTGCAGGCAAATTCCGCCTGCCTCCTCTCAACATCGTCATCCGTCATAAGCCCTACCTGGACCACCATACCGCTCTCTTTATCCCAGAAGAGCTCCGGTTTAATGTCCGCAACCGCCTTAAGCATCGTTAATGCTTTTCTGCAGCTTTCGACCAGTTTCACTTTTGCTGCCTCTATTTTTGTCTTTTCGGCCTCTGTGCGGACCTTTTCTTCTTTCATGTTCTTGAGCGCCGCTTTGTAATTTATGAGCGCGACTCTGTAATCCACCGCGGCTTTGTTCACGACCGCGGGGATATACTGTTTCGCTATATCCTTTACGGCGGTGTTCGGCTGGGTGATCTTATCGTATGCATCTATCGCCTTCTGGTAATCCCTGCTGGCCTGGGCCAATATCTCCGGAGACCCCACTTCCGCCTCATCATCATAGAACCAGCTTTCCATGTTCGCTTTCCAGGAATATTCCCCCGCGAGTTTATTGTTATACAATTTTTGCCAGTAATCCTTATCCGCAGCATTTTTTGTCGCGTCAATGCTTCTTTCTGTCTGGCCGGTGATCACGCCGTAGTTCTCCACAACAGGCATTGCGATCGACTTCATGCGGTTCACGGCGGAATAAATGGCGAGCGCCTCAGCCATTTCAGACGGGACCCTGTTCTTGTCTTCGCCGCTTTTAATGTACTTTGCATAATACTTGTTTATGACATCAAGCGCCATTTGTCTTTGGCTGTTCCCGTCCACTTCCGCGTTCAGAAGCACCATTGCCATGCCCACCAGATTTAACACCACATAATACGGATCGAGAACCTTCTTTATTACCTGGTCGGCTAATTCGTCCGCCTCCTTGAAAAGCGTCAAAAGCTGCTTTGTCTGATCGTTCTTTTCGCTTTCTGTTTCGGCCGGCTGCCTTGAGATATAGAAGAATTTTCGCGATATAAGGTTTATCTGCTGCAAGCTTTTGCTCACATATAAACCTTCGGCAACTTCTTTTAAGACCGTCACAGGTCCATCTTCTGTTGTCACCCCTATATCTACTTTATCTACTTTTAGCGGCTGCAAAGACGCTTTTTCAACGCTCGGTTTGAGGTTATTCACCGGGATATTGCCGAGTTTTATGTCATTAAGCCTGGAGATCCCTTCATCCAGCATCTTGATCTCCGGCTCGATCTTGCCCAAACCGACCCGTTTTATCGTGTTTATTTTCAGCGACTCAATGGACTCTTTTCTTATGGCGATCTCCTGCGGCCTCACGTATTTATCGTATGTTGATTTGGACTGGTAAAGCCCGCATATTTCATTCACCTTATTGTATTTATCAAGCGCGGGTTCAAATGCCTTATCTATGATCGCTGCCAGCTTTTCATCGCTTATGCCCGCGGTCTCTCTGTCTTTCCTTGTGGCAATAATCGCCTCCTGCTCAAGGACCGACGCCAATTCGTTGTACAGCACAGAATAGAAAGGATAATCCATTTCCCTGTATTTGCGCGCTTCAACCTCTATTTTATTGCCGTTTTTTATCAACCCGGCATATTCATCGCCAAGTATTTTGCCCCTTTCCTGTTGCGTCAATTTACTAAGCTTATCGTTTATGTCCTTGGGGGTCAGCTTCAATTTTTCCGCCAGTGCTCCCCCTCCCCAGGCATCAACTATCCGGATCGCGATGATAGCATCTTCCAGCTTTTTCTTGATGTCGGGGATATCTTTCTGCCTTTCTTCGTCCGTCTTCCACTTAAGCAGCCTCGCGTCCGCTCTTGCCTCAAGAAGACACGCCCTGAAGTACAGGTCTATCTTGCCTTTTGGGTTCGTGGATTTTACGTCAAAAATGTTCTGTTTTATGTCCAGCGCCAGGCATTTGGCGAACATAGCATCTTTTATTGGCTCCTCGGCATCCTTGATCCCTTCAAGTCTCCCTGCAACCATCTCGTTTGGATACTTGTCTTTCTTCTTGTTCCTCTCAATAAGAAGGCTTCCCCACGTGAACTCCACCTTATAATACTGCCATGATCCTTTGTAGAATTCCGCGATAGTATCAACTTTAGTCGGCGCCGGCCCGAAAAATTCCCCAAGGGGCTTGTCAATGCCCGCGTACTGGAACATTTCAAGCATTTTTTTGAGGTTTATTTCCGCATCGATGGAACGCGCCTGGATATCCTTGAAGGGAACTTCCTTTTTTGCCTGAACGGGTTCTTCCCAGCCCTGATCAAGCGTTTCATAAAGGGCCAGGCACTTGGTAAGGCATTCAGTTTCTTTATTGCCGCCTACCGTACTTCCGTAAAGCTGCAAAAGGTCCGTCATTGATATGATCGCGTCAATGTACCCGTAATCGCCCATTTTATTCGCATATATCCATTCAACAGAGCCTTTCTGGAATTTTGCGTCAGCCACAATATCCTTAATGGCCCTGCTGCCGGAATTTACAACCAAGGTTTTTATAGCTTCTATATCTGGATCTTGGATTATTCTGCCGTCAGCATCTACGTCTCTCACCATTCCCGTAAGCATATATTCCGCCTGTTTCGCCTTTTTAACCGCGGCAGCCACTTCTTTGGAATCATTCGACTCCATGTCAAGCTTTGCCATTTCAAGATTTGCCTGCGCAATAAGGTATACGATGCCTATTTTTGCAAGCGGCACCGCGCTTGCTTCGCTGACATCGCTTTCCTTGTACCTTTTTACCATCGGGTTTATCTCTATCTGCTTCTCAATGGAGGCCGTAACAGCCACCTCAATAACTGTGTTCTTTTTCTTTGTTATCGTAACAGGGATGCTGAGCCTTGTTGCATCCTGCCAGGATTCCCCGATATTATGGTTCTTGACGGATTGGGACGGCACAACCTCCGACCACTGCGCCGTCTTATTAGCGCTCAAATTATAATTATTTATAAATTCGGACAGAAGTTTTTTGATCCCATCATTTGTGTCGCCATCAGCCAGATTCCTTCTTAAAGCTCTCAGCTTTGCTTCCGTCACATAGCTCTTTCCTATGGCATAGTAATCCATCTCCTGGCGGCCCACACTGCGGGCATCAACGCAATACTTAATTGCCAGATCAAGAGCCTTATCATTCGCCCCTTTTACTTCTTTAAATCCCATTAACTTTGCGATGTCTTTCTCTTCAGATCCCATGCTTATTTCATCAAGGATCATGCTCGCGATCCCCACATAGGCAGCCCTGAGGGAGAAATCGGGAATTTCCTTAAAATACCTTTGACCGCTTTGAACTTCTGTATACGCGTAAAAATCTTCACTTCCCATCCCTTGCCTGATCTTAGCTTCTATTGCTTTCGGGATCGACTTGCCGCTAAACTTGCTGATCGAGCTGATCTTATTGAACCTTGCGCAAGCTTCCTCTCGGTCGGACATCTTTATCTCTTTCTCTTTTATCTCTTTCTCTTTTGTCTCTTCCTCTTTTGGATGCCTTTCCGGATGATCAGCAGGGAAATTCCTGGTCACCATTTTTTCCGCGATCTTCAAGTTCCAGTTCAATCTGTCGCCTATGACCAGCTTTTCCTGTTCAGCGATCAAAGCCGCTTCCTTTTTCGGGTCCACATTGCCCTGCTTGTTGCACGGCATATAAGTGGCGACATCATAAGTGGAGTCCAGCTTGGTTGCCTCGTTATTCATCAGGACTTTTATCTCGCTGGTTATCATTGCCTGGTTTTTGTTGGCGTAGATCGCGCATTTAACGCGTTCTACTCCGAGCGGGACCCTGTCCTTGCCGTCTGGAGTTGGAATATCCTGCGGAGTCGTTTTTATAGAAACAGGTGGATAATAATTATCGTCGCCGAATGTCACGAACATATTCTCACCCATAAAAATACCTCCATTCAAATTTGAGATCTATTGTGCCTTTTCTTCCTATATATATATCGGCAAATCAGCGGGGAAATTTCAGTTTTTTATCTGTTTTTGCTTCCAAGAACTGCGGCGCGGTACAAAGATTTTGCCTCTTTTTCCTTGTCTTTTGCCCTTTCAGCAAGTTCCGTCTTTTTGAGGTCGCTGAAGATCGAATAGGCGTTGCCTATCTTTTCACCTATGATGCTGTTATCTATATTTCCCTTGAAGCCGCCGTAAAGCAGAAGAAGCTCTCCTAGGTAATATTTTGCCTTTATCTTAAGGCCAGGGTCTATTTTCTTATCCATTCTTATTACGGTTATCAGCCTGTTAACCGCTTCATTCAGGCGATCTTTATCTAATGTCCCCGCAGCTTGAATGCCGCTCGCCCTCGCAAGTCCAGTCTCAACCGCCACGTTTATATATGTTTCCTTTTCGCCCGTTTCCTTTTCTTTTGCTTTTATTTTCTTTTCCGCTTCATGATAGAAATATTTTGCTATTTCAAGGCCGGATCCTTTTATCGTTTTCCCGTCAACGCCTTCCACGCCTTTATCATATTTAACGGTCCTTCTTGTATCATCCATATAGATGTCTCCAAGTAACATCAGGATGGTCGCCTGTCTGCCGAAGACCTCTCCGAGTGGCAATCCAGCACTTTTGTGATTGACCCGCCATATATAAGATCTGAAAGGGGTCATGTCTTTTAACAGATCAAGCACTTTGCGGCAGGCTCCTTCGGCATAAGTCAACGCATCGATCGTCGAGGCTCTCTCATTCGCGGAGCTCTCAAAGGTCGCGTTAAGGTAAATGTCGCTGTATTTAATGTAAAGCTTCGCCTTGTCAACGAACGCCAGGAGATATTCCTTTTTATCATTGTAATATTTTTTAAATTCCTGCATATCTTCCGACGGAGTTATTGAATCCAGCAGCCAGACCGCTTTCTGAAAGTCCGTTATCGTTATATTGTCATATTGTTTTTCGTTATTATATGTTTCCGGATATTTAAGCCATAGCATTTTAACGGCTTCTTCTTCCATGCTGACCGTTTCCTTTTTGGCTGGATCTTTTATGGGCATGTTCATCCTGTATCTTTGCGGGTCCGCAAGCCACATGTCTCCGTATTTTCTTGCGGTTTCAAGTATTTTTCTGGGATCTCTCTCCCTGTCGAGTTTTATCTTTTTCAGGAATCTAATGATGCTGCCCTCGTCCACGGCTTTCTTTAATTCGTTCCTTAATTTCACTCTAAAATACATGTCCCTTGCCTTGTTATATGTGCTCACCAGTTTATTGTCGGGCAGTTTGTATTCCCGGTGCGCGATCTCCGATATTCGTGTGTCTTCCACGTTTTCACACTCAGGATTTATGCTCGGACGGAAAGTCCTGCTTGATATGTTTCCCCTGTTCTTAACGGCTTCCCTGAATGCATAAAGAGATATGTTCCTCGTATCTGCTTCTTCAACGACCTCCGGCTCCGGAATAACCGCTTCCCCGCTCATCAGATCCTCCAAGGTTAAAGCGTTTTCACCCGGACGCCAAATTTCGACATTTTTCGCCGCCTCCTTCACCACATCTTCCACTATCGTATCGATCTTCCATCTACCGTCTTCCTTGTTCTCATTGAACCAGCAAATGAACCTCATATTATCGATACCGTACTTGTTCGAAGAGGCAAAAAGGTCGTTGATAAAGGCTTTTCTATACGGCCACGGCCAGGTGGATGCTTCGCAGATCGAGGATCCGGGAACATCCTTGTGCTTTTTAATGAAGGCCGCCGCATCCTTAAATAAGGTATCGAACGGGAAATTCTCGTCCTTTTGATAAACGTCAAATCCGATCATATCCACATAACGGGATCCCGGGAAATAAGCCTCATATGTGTTCCAGGCTTCCTGTTTAGCGTCCGAGTCCCCCTGGAGCGCGGCCCCTTTCTTCTGCGGCTGGGCGTCCGGACAAAAGACGAATTTCACGTTATCAGCGCCCTCGCACAGGAATATCTTCCTCAGCAATATCCAGGCTGTCTTAAATCTTTCAGGGCCGTCTGCGATCCCGTTCCCTTTACTATCAAGGATATACGCGCCGTCCTTGCCGGTTTTGTAGCCTATCTTGTCATTCTCTGCACCGTTCAGGAACCCTGTCCACTGGTAGCCGAAATCCAGGTTCATTTCGTGGAAAGGCCGTAAATATATTGTCTCGCCGTATTCCTTTGATCCTTTGGCGAATTTAACGGCGTACTTGTAGACTTCGCTCCTTTTATCAGAAAGCCCTGTGATCAGCTCATCAAGGAACGGCATCATCTGCCCGTTCTTATCTAGCGTATAACTTCTCTTGAAATTCGGCTCCCAGGTGATCACGGGGACCTTTCCCATGTTTTTGCAGGTTTCACAGAATATCTTCGGAAAATCCTGATAATCCCAGCCGTCAAACCAGGTTATATAGTTCATTATATAATCCGGAGAAACCCCGGCCAGCCCCATGAAGTTATTAATAGCTTCTTCGGTCAGATATTTGGATAATTTTTGTTCCGCATGGGGACTGAACCTGAACTCCCATTCCCTTTCCGCTCTTTTATACAAATAATAAAAGACCGTATCTTTGGTTTCGGCGCCCATAAAGTCCACATGGTTGTAGAAATTATAGTGCCAGGGCATCTTGGTGATCATAGGATGCAGCATGGGCAGGTTGTAGTTCTGCTCCAAAGGCTGTGCCTCAGGCCACACCGCCAGGCCGGGAATTTTCTTCTGTTTTTCGTTCTTCTTCGCTGCATCGGGTGCTACCGAAGGTTTGTTCGCAACTCCGGACATGTCTGCCGCTAGTGAACGATATGTATCAACAACAAGATCTGACATTTTATTTTTCTCCTTCTCCGGGGCCCAATCTTTCAAGCATCTCTTCTGCCGCAAGAACATAGTCCATATCCGCACGCTTATCGGTCTTGGCTCTATCCAATATTTCCTCGCAAACTTTTCTTGCTTTCGCATATTTGCCGCGGGAAGCCAGCCCATAAGCGGTCAGGAAGCCAAAGTGATATGCTTCGGAAGCGTTATCGTTTGCCTGTATAGCTTCGTCCCTGTTTCTCCTGTATTCGGCGGTTTTTGGGCTTTCTGCCTCCCCCTCAATGGTTTCTTTTTCGCACTTCCCGATAAACCGCCACCCAATGCCATTTTGAATAAATGAAACACCTGTCCAGAACATGTTCAGGAAATACCCGTAGGTGAACGGGTTGAGTCCGAGCTTCGCCAGCGGCACAAGACTTAACGCTCCTACGCTAAAAGTTGTGCCCTGCACCCCCATGAGCAATCTCAGGAAATTTTTGTTCTCCGGCGGTACGCCTGTTGCTTTCACAAGCGCGGTTGTCACGAATGCGCCGAATTGCCATCCCTTGCGCTGATGCTCCAGGAGCCCGCGCAATGCCGAGAAATGGAAAGCCTGGTTCATGCCGGGCCCGAGTATCAGCGACCACACAAAGGCATTGTGAGATGTTTGCTTTTTGTTATATCCGAGATTTCTCATGAAATTAGTGAACATTGAAACGCTTGATATAAAATCAAGCAGATAAATGCCTAGGAAGTTGATGTCGACCGGGTAAGGCTTTATGTTGCCCATGCTCATGAAAAATATTGAAGGCGAAAGCTGTCTTATAAGCTCCGCCCTGGGCCACATATACCAGGTAGCGGCAGAAAAATGCTCAAATTTCTTTTTCATGGTCCCTTCATGATCCTTGCCGGTGAACATCTTTATTATTTCGCCTTTCTCATACCGCAGAACAATGCTGTGATATAGGTCCATCGCGGTCAAATATCTTTCGTTATCCTGCTTATTGACCTGATTAAAGGTGTTCGGCTGGGATTCAAAAGCGGTGGATATGAGCGCATATTTAAGCGAAAGTCCAAGAAGGATAGCATGCGCCAGAACGCCCTGTTCATCTTCGGAAACCCCCGGCTGCCAGCCGAGAATGCCGCCGTGACCCGTTAGTTTCGCGAAATTAGGCTTATGGTCGGACTTTTCCCATCCGCCGCTTTTATCAAGCCAGGCGGCGTGAGAAAGCAGCGCGCCTTTTGGAAGTCCTAAAGAAATTTCCACCATCTCGTGAAGATGATGATAAGACGACACATACTGCGTTCCATTTTCAATGGGTTTCGCGCTGTACCTGCCGTTTATATCATAATCGTTGCCCTTTCCGGACTGCAGGCCGTCCGCCCTTGATTGACCGCCGTAAGGGTGTGCTTCGGAGTATTTTCTTCTTGGAATTCCGTAGAAGCGCTTGTCGCGAAGGTCCGCCTGTATAACGGCCGGAAGCATTTCGTCCGCAAATTCGCCGCCTTTCTGGCGCTGGCCGCTTACAAGACTGTGCCATTCCCCGTTCAAAAGATCCGGCTCCCGCGTATAAGATATAAGCATTGTAACTTTGTCGGTTTTATCGGGATCAACTTCGTTCTCTTTTAGCGCTGTTCTTATTTCCATTTGTACCTCTTCCCCCAGACCGCCCGCACATTTTTCATACTTATTCGTTATGCTGTTATTGTCTTTTACCTCCGTAACGATCGTATAGGGGATGAACTTTCCTGAGGTCTTGTCATATTCTATAAAATAAGTCATCGGAGGCAGGTTTTTCGAAACAGGGATCTGCAGGTAGGTCATTTTACCTCCCACATTAATTTCCACTCTTGCGAGGTTCAGCTGCGGCTTGTATTCAAATGGCCTTGGCAGTGAGAGCGGAACCCACTTTTCCTGTCCGGACGCTTTATTTTTTATCTTTACCGCACAGGTTGGATGAGCATAAAACATACTCGGGGCCTTTGCCCTCTTATACGCATCCATAAGCTCCGGATTAATTTTATCCGCCGACACTCTTTTTTCTTTAATTCTGGTCAAGATAAGTGCAATTTTTCCCTCTATTTTCATGAGCATCGGGCGGTATTCTTCCGTTCCTGTCCCGATATAATCCCCGTCACTTCGTCTATAAAAGGACTTGAGGCTGTCCATGCCGAATTCAGGGCTTTGAAGGAATCCCTTATCGTTCTTGTCCTTGAAGTCGGCCATTGAGAGTATAATTTCTTTGCCGTTCCTGTCTTTGGCACGCTCGCCATTTTCAAAATACAGGTAAGCACTGTTCTTATCTATGAAGTCCACCGTCAGTTCCTCGGTATCCAGCAGCATCGCTATTTCCTTGTACCTGTTTTGCGCTTCCATTCCCGGCTTGTCATATAAATGCCGCGGCATAATATATGTATAAGACGGATTATCCTTTATGAGGTTGTCCGATCTCAGAATTGTAAACACCAGCTCATTTTTGTCCACATCAACCATTATCGTTTTATTTGCCGCATCGGCATTGCCAATCTTCATAAAAGGAAGATCCCCCACCTCAAAAACACTTTCCTTATCACCATCCCTGAAAAGGATCAGTCCTTTTTTATCTGCCTTAACATAGCCCTTTTCCTGTCTTGGGGACCATGCATGAGTATTGGGATTAATGAAAACGTCGCCGGAAGAGTCCACTTCCAGAACATCAACATCTTCGGCCCACCTTATGCCGGACCACTTTTTGTCGAACGGAAATGTCCTGTACCTGGTGATCTCGCCATCCACAACGATCTTGCCCTTGCCAAGGCGGGAATATTTTATGGAAGAAATAAATTCCGGGACCAGCATCTGCTTTGCTTCCTTGTCTGGATCAAGAGGCACATAACGCACCCTTTCATGGAATTTGTCCCCGTAATTATTTCCGTAATCCGCCTTCAACCATGTCATTTTTCCCACTCTTTCAGAAAAAACATCCATATAAATCTTTATGTCGCCATTTTCATCCTTGCTCAATACTTCACCCAGGGGATGCATATTGTGAGGCCATTCGGTCTGCACTTTTCCTAATTTCACGTTGTCTTTAGAATAAACTTCCATTTCATTAAAGTATTTTCTGGTCGCAGGATCTTTTTTGATAAGGCAGTAGGATATCTTCTTCCATTTGCTTCCAATAGACCCTGCAGCGGACTCCCGGTTCTCATCGTATGGAATATTGAATTCCCTTATAACACCGTCCGTATCCTTCGCCCTATATCTTAACCCTATGAAAGAACTAGCATAACTCACGAGTTTGATCTTCTTTGGGTCCCTGTTCCCGGGTAAATCGGGGAACACGGCGCTCCATCTGTCAAGGCTTGGAACTCTTATAAGCTTGCGCCACAAAGACTCTTGATATAACCTTGCATTAAATTCCCTCTCTGTGTTGTCCACGATATAGTTCTCGTCGCTTATGTTATACTTTTCTGCCGGAGCAAGAACGAGGACCTCCGGCGCATCTATCCACCAGAGCGCGTTATTTTTCTCAAGCGCCCATTCATTGTATTTATCTTCTCCGTAATGTTTTCTCGCCCAAGCCCTGAAATTTTCTTTAAAGCCATCCGGAGCATCCTGGCCTGCGATCCAGGTATCCTTGTTGGCCTTGATCTCGTTGTCTTTCCAGTCAATAAGTTTTTTCGGCTTCAGCATCTCCCTGTCGCTGTAAAATCCCTCCATTGTGCCGACCTCAACCCCTCCGATCTTCTCCAAGTCGCGTATTATCTCTATCTTCTCTTTATGCGCTTTTAATTCGGCATCGCCTGGGGTCACATCCACAAGCTTCAGATCATTTGAAGATGACTGGGAGAGCCCCAGGATTTTAAGGAGGTCTTTTCTCCTTATCCATATATATCTCTTGTTTTCCTGCCTATCGCTTTCTAGATGATCAAATTTGGGATTATCGATCCTTACCCAGGTTGCGGGAACATAACTACCTGCAAATTTTGTCTCGCCGCCGTTGCGCAGAAGCCTCCAGACCATATAGAGCGTATCGCCGCGATGGGTCTGCCACCAGCCAATATTATCGGTTTTTGTCTTAAATCTCGGGTCGGAAGTATCCAGCTTTCTTGGGGCATGATTAAACCTTACCGAATATCTGCCGAGCATGTCAAGGTACTCTAATTTCAAACGTTCGCGCGTAATGTTCTTGTTGTTCTGACGGAGTTTCATCGCCTTGTCCAGGAAGTCAAGCCCGCGGAATTTTACCGCTTTATACGCCTCTCGCATGTATGATTCTTCGCCGGTCATATTAAACCAGTCCTTCTCTTCTTGGATCTTCCCCTTTATCCGGGAAACATATGAATCGGTCTCATTTGTCTTGTCATACGCGAACTTTTTCCCCTCTTTCTCAAAAATGTCAGCCAGAGCATTTGCGGCTTTTTCATTTTCTTGCGGAGTATCGTGAGCATCCATAAGGTCCTTGTAACCGGCGTGAAATTGGTCATATATATTTTTCATCCACGGCCCGACAATCTTATTGATCACCTGCCTGCCCTCATACAGGTCATTTACCGCATTTAAACCGGCTTGAGGATCGCCTTCTATGCAGAGTTCAACTTCCACGGCCGGAGACTCCATTATAAGAGCATTGATTATCTTTGAAATGTTCCTGTCCTTATCCTTTATGTACGCGCAAAGTCTTGCGCAGGAAACATTAAACTTATGGCGGATTGCATCCGAAACATAATCGCTTTCCACATTGAATATGGAGCGTTTTGAATTATAAGCCAGCATCATTGAATGGAACATATAGTGAAAATCGGCATAAGCAAGAGTAAGCCAGCCGGCATAAACCGTGGCAAGGTCATAAAAAAGACCTAGCGGATTAGCGGCTCCCGGCAATGCCAGAGCAAGAACAGGCCCGTATTTTGCCGCTGTTTTAAGGGTATATTCTAAAGCCACTTTTAATATCGGCGAGCCGAAAGAAGCAAAATTTGCCACACGTTCCGATATTGGGATCCTTTTATATTTTTGTCCCAATAAACGATTTAAAGTCAAGCCGGCGGAAAGGCCGATCACACCCATGCCCAGAACGCCTGAAGAATACATGATCGCCATAGTTGAAAAGGTCCATGCAAGCTGGAATGCCGTTCTATATGTAATATAAACACCGCCGCCATAGAGCCTGAAATTATCAAGAAGAAGAGATGTTCTCACATATCTATCATCGCGCGGTCTGTTGTCAGCAAGTGCAGTATTCTTATATCGATTTACGTCCCGGATAGTATAGAGTCCCGTGGCCGCAAGTCCCGCAACAACTCCGGGAAACAACATTTTTTTTACGAATCCCGTCAACATATTCCCGCTCAAAGCCGCTTCGTAGCTTCCATATAAAAGCAGAGCCCCTGCCGATAGTGAAAGTACAAGCGGACCAAACTTACAGAGTTTCCCCGCAAGCGAGTGTGGGTCCACCTTGTGGATCAAGTAACTGGCCACCAGTCCGTAAACAACGCCCGCTCCGGCCACCCCAACTACCGGAAAAGCAATCGAGGATGCCACAGCCGCGGCAGATACTGCAATGGAAGGAAATCCCATAAGAGTAGCGGCTATTGTTGCTGCAGCCACAGATCCTGCGAGAAAAGCCATTGTACTGCCAGACGGCGTTTTATCGGCAAGCAGCCCAATGGAAGAAGTATAAGCGCCGGCTTCAAGCCCGTTCACGATATTTTTTAGGGTGGCTTCCGAACTGGGGAAAAGCCCTTCTGTTGCTGAAAGCGCCTCAACTTTTGAGAGTGTCGTTGCCTTGAGCATGAAAGGTTGGATGTCCTGCAGGGAGCCGACATCAAAGCGCGATTTCAAGATGCCGTCTTGTTTCAGCCTGTGTATGACCGACGCTGCGTCAAATTTGCTTATATTTTTTATCTGATGCAGATTACCCGCAAGGGTACCCCTATGGACATAACCCAGCTGTAAATACAAGCCGGTGATCTTGGGGGATATATTCCTCTGAATAAAGGTCCTGCTTTCCCCGTTCATAACCATGTAGTTGTTCTCCTCCCTACTATATATTTATCGTCAAATATGCGGAAAAATTTCACTTTAAATGGACTTTTTTTGAAGGTTTTTTTGGGGCAGCTCTAATTATATAAAAAGCTCCATGTCCAATTTTTCCCCTTGCTTGAACTTTCGATACATGATCAAAGCCTGGAGGGCGAACATGGTACACCAGGAATTAGCATCTTTAGTTTTTATGCCCTTAAAATCAGTTCCGTAGTAGATCGCTCCTTCCATTTTTGGCCCTTTTTGGGAATACTGGTACTTTCTCCCAAGACGCCCGGCCAAAAGGTCCAACGCTCCTGAATATTTCTTGGGATCGAGGCGTTTTTCGCTTATCAGCAAGAGCCCCAAACGAAGGACCTGGGCCAAAGCATCTGATCTTTCGAAAAGGCCCTCCTTCCTCATATCACCATAAACACACCTCAAGCTTCCGTCCGCTTTCTGCTGATCTAAGACCCACTCTACTGCTTTTGCGGCGGCCTGAATGAATTTCTCCGCCAACTTCAGGTTTTCCCCTTTAGATCTAAGATGTAAGCCGACATAAAGCAGGCCTTCAGCAGCATAGCAGTGAGGATGAAGATTGGTGCTCCCATCAGAAATTTTGGTTATAAACCGTCCTTCTTTAGCTTGATATTTCAAAGCTTCTTTGCAAAGAATTATAGCCAGTTTTTCAAGGTGGCTATTTGAATTAATTTTATAGAGATTTAACAGCCCTATAGCGATTTTGGCCTGGTGAGGGCCAAATTGGGTCGCCCAGTTATGGGGAGAAGAAATTAGTTTTTTCGTTGCAGGATCAAGATAAGGAAATATATGGGTTTTTTTATCTTTTGTTCTTACCAGGTCCCACAGGAAATCAGCTGTTTTTTTAGCAAATTCAAGGTACTTTTTCTCATTGGTGGTCTCATAAAGATTTACCAGCCCATTCAGAATTATTCCATTATCAAAGGCGTAGACACAATCATCCAGAGGAGGATGGGTTACATTTGGGTCGCGATAATATTTCGCCTTTATTCCTGGCGGCTGAGAGATGATCCAATTCGCCGCTGATCTGGCCCTTTCGATCAACTCCGCGGATCTCTTGAGCCGGTTTAAAAAGAGAAAAGTGGTGATCCCATAGCCGGTAGATTCCGGATAAATCGGCCCATACTTTTCCTGATCCACATCAAACCAGGCATTGATCGCTCCATAAAATTTAGATCTTCTATCTAATTCCTGGATGCCGGAATTTAAAAGCCAATCTTTGCCCCTTTTAACGGCGTGCCGCGGACCTCTCAAGTTGAAATAGTTATATAGGGTCTGAACGATCCTTTGGGAAGCTTTTCCATCGCCATACGGATTAACCTTCGCCCTACGTATCATTTGCCGATATTTTTTTAAAGAGAGGCCTAATACCTCTTCCACGGCTTCTATGATCTTAGGAGCTCCGAAAGGCGGGACTAATTTAGCTATTTTAGTTCTGATAAGTTCCGGCCGTTCTGTTGATTCTCTTAAGATCAAGACCGGCTTGCCTAAGGTGGCCGCTTCCTCCTGGATACCTCCGGAGTCAGTTAGGATAAGATGGGATCGCTGCATCAGCCATATAAAAACCGGGTAATCCTGGGGAGGGATAAGCTGGATATTTTTAATTGCTTTTATTTGAGGATAAATATCCCGGTAAACCCATGGTTCCAAGTGGATGGGAAAAATGATGTGCAGATCCGCATGTTTTAAAGCTAATGCCGTCAGTGCCCCCAATATCCTTTTCAAGGATTCGGTAAAAGCCGGGGGGCGGCGCAGTGTCACCAGAAGCAGGCGCTTTTCCGGATGCAAATTGAAAGAAGACGGGGACAGCTTGTGAGTCTTAAGCATCAGATTAAGGGCGTCCACAACCGTGTTCCCTGTTTTGAAAATATTTGAGGCCGGGATCTTTTCGTGAAGGAGTGTTTTTTGGGCTGCAGAGTTGGGAGCAAAAAGGATGTCCGCCATAAGATCCATCGTGTGCCGATGAAATTCATCCAAGAAAGGATTATTCTTATTGTAAGTTCGAAGACCGGCTTCAATATGGGCCACCGGAATTCCAGAATAGAAAGCCGCTATGGCAGCCATAAAAGAGATGGGGCTGCTTCCCTGAACCACCACCATATCCGGCTGAGCTTTTCTAAAAAAATCAAGGATCCCAGAACATAATGCCGGGGTTTTCTCTATCAGATTTTCTTCCGGCCGCCCCGGCTGCAGATGATGGATCTGGGGGCGAATTGCAAAGTTAAAATAAGGGAACACTTGATTGATTTCTTTGGGGGGACAGGAAGAGACGATCTTCAAACGAAAAAAGTCCTTATAGTTATCTTGAATTTCCCTGATAACCGGAGCTATCTTAATGGTCTCGGCTCTGGTGCCAAAGGCGAAGAGCAGTTTTACTGATCCGGCTCCAATCCCTCTAGGTTTTATAAGTGAGATGCCGGTCATTTTGTTGACTCCCAAAGAGGTAGTTGCTTTAGATTTTGCTCTATCTCTTCGTCAGAGGGTTTTTGGTTGTTTGCGTTTCTCACCTCAAAAATTAAAACCGCTGTGTTTCCTTTAGTTATCCCCCATTCAGTTATAATAGATAAAGAAGATCGCCCTATGCGACCGGCATATTTCCCTAAAAGGCCGGGCGTGTCCTGAGCAACTATTATAATTTCAGCACAATCGGAGGCAGCATTATTATCCCCTATTATGATAGGAACCGTGCCCCCGTTAAACTCCCCCAGAACTCTATTAATCTTTAGAATTTGATTGCTTAATCTTTCAGGGCTAGCACATCTCAGGTGCTTATAGGGCATGTTTTCCAGGCACATCGAAATCATTCCTTCTTCTAATACAGAACCTTGGAGTTTTTCTCTAACCAGCTGATCTTTCTCGTCAATAGAAAGCACATGAGCAATTTTAAGGGGAATTTTGTTAACATTACTTTCCGGAGTGTATATGAGACTTTCTGTAACTTCATTCCCAGGATCAAGCTTGCCGCCTATAAAAAGTGAATCTTTTATTTTAGAATACATCCCTATCACATTAGGTTCTTGTGGATTAGAAGAAGGAAAAATAATCGAGCGGACGACGGTCGCATCTTTTTCTTCATCACGGATGGCGGTCGCATCTTTTTCTTTACGGACGACCATGCCTTCCTCTATAATAGTTCCTGACCCAATTATTGAATTGACGATAGTAATATTTTTCCCGATTTTTACATTATCCCCAATGATACTAATTGAACCTGGCTTATTAACCACCTTAAAGGTAGAAGGATCTTCGAAAATAACGCCATTCCCCATCCACCCCCAAGGTTTTTCATGCCAAAATTTCCCCGCAGCGGCTTTCAGCCCTGCATCGATTTCTCCCTCTAGGATATCCATGTTGGCCTGCCATAGCTTCTGCGGAGTCCCGACATCTCGCCAATATATTTTAACATTACCTTCCTTTTCTGGCATAAGATAGGCATAAAATGAATATTTATCTTTGTTCTGCAAAACCCATTTAAAAACATGATGAAACTGATAGAAATATTTACCCTCTGTTTCTTCTGCGCCTTTCTCCGGAAGCCGAATTAAGGGTAGAAAATCCAGGATCAGGCGGCCGCTTAAGACATAAATGGAAGAATCGTTCAAGTTGCTGAGACAGATTTCTCGAGGGAATTTTTCCTCATAATCCTCGACTACAAAAATCTTATCCTCGCCATCTTTGTGATCCTGATAGAATTTTTCGATATATTCCTCGAATTCTTCCGGGCTGCCAAACTCCTCTCTGTTTTTCATGCCTTTGAGTTTAACGGATCCAAAATTCCGCATCTCATCCCAATTAGAAATGGGATTGACTACAATAGTGGCGGCCGCCTCCCTGTTGATATGGGCTTCAATTACCGGCCTTAGGTTAATGTTGTGAACAATGTCTCCATTTTGAACTACAACGGTATCGTCTGGCTCTAATCCGCCGTTCTCATTTACAAAATTCTTCACGGAGCCGGCCGTACCATAAAGCTGATCTTCTATTTTAAAATTAATTTTAACTCCACTGTGCCTGTGTATGTCTATTCCACCATAATCTCTAATTGTAGGAGCATGATAGTAAAGATTAATCCATATTTCATTGATGCCAGCTCTTTTGGCCGCTTCTATAGGAAAGTCTATGATCCGGCGATTGCCTACGGGACAGGCCCCTTTAGCGAAAGGATGTTTATTGAAGGGAGAAACAATCTTGCCAAGTTTTGCCCCTGAACCGGCAGCTAAAATAACACCTTTAATTGCCATATTGATGCGCCTCCGCATACATATCGGACAGTTCTTTAAGAAATTTCAGTTAAAATGAAAATATTTGAAGGGGGATTAAAGACATGGTGCTCAGATTCACTTATTTTGGGAGGATGCCGTACTCTTTCGCCAATTCCAAGAAACCGTATCTTTCATCCTGCTGCTTAAAAGCGAGAAACGTTGGCACACATTCCTGAAGTACCTTAAGACTTCTTAAGGCTTGAACCGGCTCCCATGTTATAAAAGCCGTTCGCAGGAAAAAATTCTGGTCCCCTTGCGGCGTCTGGGGATATATCGCATCGCCTTTCACTGTTAAATGAAGAGGGAATTCCTTTGAAGCCAAGGCATCAAAAGCATTGACGGGTTCCGGAAAATTATTGAAGTTCTTGTTCAACCATTGGATCCTTCCAAGCGATTCCTTATCTTTTTCATTTATTATTGTGCCTCCGCAGTCGCTTTCCACGCATACGACCCTGGATTTTTCCGGGTCATACGTAAAAAAACCTCCCTTTTGCGGATCTGTTTTTTGAGCCACACCCTCCATTATCATTCTGTAGCCTTGCTTTCCAAGCCGGAGAGCCACTGCAAGATTGTTAAGATTGATGGATCCTTTCTCAATATAATCAATATCCTCTATTGGATAAGAGATAAGGTTGCGCATTTTTGAAAGTATTTCCCTGAACTCTCCGGCCCCAACCATCATTTTTTCCATTTCTCCTGTTTGCTTGTTTATGCGCACCCAAAATATTTTCCCTTCGAGTGTTTGCTGTATTTTCATGTTCCCATGGTTCCACAATTGATATTTTGATTGTGTGTCAAATACAAGCTCTCCGTTCTCAAATTTCATTCCCAGGCCGCCGCCCTGCACCATGAACAAGGTTCTTTCGGGATTTAAGCCGTAATGACGATATTTGAGCGCTTCGCGCAGGAACGGCAGCGCTGTTTCTTCATTTAATATAGTCAAGGTGGTTTGGCTTTTCAGGACTTCCTGCGGATTAAGCTTAACGCCATGCTGCCCTGAAACCGCCAGATTAATAAGATCATAAACATACTGGAGTTTATGCCTTATGCCCAGTGAAATTGGAGCAAGATCGCTCGGCTGAACTGGAAGGATGATCGAATTATCCGGATTTTTTATGTTATGCAGCATTACGGCCTCGGCCATTTTTTCCGGTGTCAGCATTGCTTTTGTTCCCAGTTTTAACCTGGTCGCTTCACCTGCCGCGGCATCTTCAATTATTTCTGCCCCGGCCAGTTTTATCCGTGCCGCTTCTATTATTTCTGCCGGCTGTATCAAATCCGGCCTCAGAACGATCATGTGCCTCTGGACCGCGTTCATATCGCACTTTGAAAGGTTCGGATAAGTCCTTATTGATAGTTGATCCCTTTTGAATGTTTCTAAAGTGATATTTCTCAAATTTGGCGCGCCGTAAAACCTTTGCAACGCCAGATTCGCTCTTTTTAGCGTGTGCATCCTATATTTGCTTATTGTTCCTGCTGCCATATTTGCCTCTCTGATCTATCTATCGAACCTTTTTCTGGGAAATTTCAGTTCCAATGTAAATTTTTTTCTGCTAAAATCTAGGGATTATGGCAATGACGATAACAGAAAAGATACTTGCGGCCCACTCGGGCAGAGCGAATGTGCGCCCCGGCGAGCTTATTAACGCCAAGATCGACCTGGTCCTCGGCAACGACATTACCGCGCCTCCTGCAATAAAGGAATTCGCAAAGATCGGAGTGAACAGGGTTTTCGACAAGGACAAAGTGGCTCTTGTCCCCGACCACTTCACGCCGAACAAGGACATAAAGAGCGCCGAACAGGTAAAGATGATCCGCGAATTCGCGAGGAAATACCAGATAACCAACTTTTTTGAGATCGGCTGCGTGGGCATTGAACACGCCCTGCTT
>JBDRDU010000078.1:0-14479 GCA_043820455.1 bacterium
AGGAAGCGATCAACCTGCTATATTCTCTGGGAAGAGCCCCTACGGATATCGGAATATCATAGATAGAATATAGTAGATTGACGGCAATACCTGTTCCTGATAAAATAGAACTGTTTTTTTTATTCCAAAAATATGAAACAATACTTTATCAATACTGCGAATTTTCAGAAATTGGTACATAAACTACTTAATGAATCGACCGTTATTGCTCCGATCAAATCAGGCCAAAACAGCCACATTGAAGAAATTACCCGTGAAAACTTTGAAAATATCGATATTTCCGGCTTCAGGACAGTGGAATCTCTAAAGTCGTATCTGTTCAAATTGACCGAAAAAGTATCCGAGCAAACCGGCGGCAGACCGCTGATAATTATCGGCGCGCGGGGATGTGATATCGAAGCACTTGATGTCCTTGATAAAGTGTTCAATGAGGGGGATTTTCTCGATCCTTTTTATGTTTCCAATCGCAAAAAAATCCTTTTAATCGGGGCTGACTGCACCGACTGCGGCAAAACTTGCTTTTGCACCAAGGTCAACGGCAAACCATATCCCGCAAGACTGTTCGACCTGAATGTTTCTCTCGTCAGAGACGGCTACGTTGTTGAAGTGGGCTCTCTTAAAGGCGAGCAGATCATAAAGAACAATCCCCTGTCGTTCATAGAGGTCACGTCAATATCAATAGATGAAAAAGAAAGGAACAGAAAAAAAATCATCAAGCTCCTGGAGGAAAATAATAAAACATATGAGCTCAAGCTTGAGCTCTCTGTGATCCACAAAAGGAATTTGGAGAACAAGGTCTGGAAGGTCCTCACAAAGGATTGCGTCGAATGCAGCGCGTGCAACTTTATATGCCCCACATGCACCTGCTTCCTTCTGCTTGACCAGCGCAAGGACGAGGACAAGAACGAGAGATATAAAATATGGGACGCGTGCCTTAAGGCCGGATACCAGAAAGTTGCCGGGGGAGCCAACCCGCGCGGCAAATTATCCGAGCGGCTGCAGAACCGTTATCACTGCAAATTCGATTATTCTTTTGACAGGCTGAACCGTTATACATGTGTTGGATGCGGAAGATGCATAGACGGGTGCGCGGGGAACATTGATATGCGCAAGATATTCATTGAGCTTGAGAGGCTGGCGCCGCTGACGGCGAAACTGGAGTAGCATGAACGAAAATCCATATAAACCGACAAAGTCAAAGATCGAAAAAGTCATAATCGAAACCTCGAATATCAAGACTTTTGTCCTGAGGCCGGAAGAAAAATTGGCTTTCGAATCCGGACAGTTCATGCAGGTGACCGTGCCTGGTATGGGAGAAGCCCCGTTCACCCCTTCGTCCGATCCGAAACACACTGAAACCATCGAGTTCACGATAATGAAAGCCGGGAGCATTACCAAAAAGCTCCACGAAATGAAGGAAGGCGAATATCTCGGCATCAGAGGGCCTTACGGAAAGCCTTATCCCATCAAGTCTTTTCACGGCAAGGAGGTCTATGTGGTGGGCGGAGGAGTTGGGCTTGCTCCCCTTAGGGCGCTCCTGTTCGCTCTTTCGCATGAACTTGACCATCTGAAAAAGATCGAGGTAAGGTTCGGCGCAAGGACCCCGAGCGACATCTCTTATAAAGGATCCATTGATGAATGGAGAAAATGGAAAAATACGAACATTGTTATCACCGTGGATGCTGCGGAACCGGGATGGACGGGCAATGTCGGATTGGTCACCACGATACTTAAAGACGGCGATGTTAACGTTAACAATGCCGTTGCCATACTTTGCGGACCGCCGATAATGATGAAATTCGCCAACACAAGGCTGCTTGGCATGGGCTTTGACCCGAAGAACATTTATCTATCAATGGAAAAGAACATGAGCTGCGGCATAGGGAAGTGCTTTCACTGCAATTTAGGTAAATATCTTTGCTGCAAGGACGGTCCCGTATTCACCTGGGACCAGATAAAGGACATACCTGACCCATGGTAGAAAAAAGAAAAACAATATGTCTTTTCTGCTCGCTCGGATGCGGGGTGGCCTTCAGGACAAGCGACGGGCAGGTCACAGCCATAGATTATGACAAGGAAAATCCGATCAACCTCGGCTCACTCTGCCCCCGCGGTTATTACAACCTTGAGCTTATCAACCACCCGCAAAGATTGACGCAGCCGCAGATAGGCGAAAAGAAAGTTTCCTGGGACGAGGCTTTATCCTTTGCAAGGAATGAATTGAAAAAGTTCGACCCCTCCTCTATCGGGATCTCTGTTTCATCTATCGCAAGCAATGAGGATGCTTATGCTGCGGGCCTGATGGCAAAGGCGTTAGGGATAAAAAACATCATGACATCGGGAGATCCCGCTGGCCTTGAAGCTTATCGAGGGAATAAATGGGCGGTTGAGGGGGCTAACCAGGAAAAAGCCGAAAGGATCGGAGAATCGGAAGTGTTGATGATCATTGGCGATATCCTTACGCGCTCCCCCGTCCTTTCAAAGCGGATAAATCAGGTGAAATACGGTAAAAGAGGCAATCAGGTGATCGTGATAGATCCCAACGTGACCCGCACATCCTGGTTCGCAACGACGCATTTAAAGAACAGGCCGGGAACGGAAGCTGTTCTGATGGCCGCCATCTTAAAGGTGCTTGCAGAAGAAAATAAAAGAGATAATATTGAAATTGACCTGCAGGAAGCTTCGCGGACCGTCGGCATTCCCGCCGATGCGATAATCAATGCCGCCAAGGTTTTTGACGCGGCCAAAGCGGGAACGATAATTTTCGCGCCGGGAAATGACATCCAAAGGAATGACCTGGTGCAGTATTTTATTAGGGTCGCCTCGAGTTTTTCGACGAATAAAAAACACATAACCTTCCACGGTTTCGGCAACACCCTGGGGGTCAACACTGTCATTGATGCAATGATCAACGATCGGGAAGTTCCTGCGAAAGACCTTAAAGCTTTGATCTCTCTTGGGGATGACGCGGACACGCACGGGACCGAATTCACCGTTAAAGCATGCTGCTTCGCGCCCGATACGGCCAGGGAAGGCACCGTTCTTCTTCCGCTGGCAAGCCAGATGGAGGAAAAAGGAAGCGTAATACTTGCGGGAGGCAGGATTGAGAGCTTTGAGCCTCTGGTGCGTAAGGTCGGGGGGAGATCCGTTCTTGAAATAACGGCCTTACTTGTGGATGCAAGAACGGGAGCCGGTGAAATGCTCGCCAAAGGACCCAAAGAGGAAAAAGTTGATCTTAAGCAAAAGATAGCTGAGGCGCAGGATATAAAGGCAAGAGAAGCGGTTTTGTCCGGGAATATAACTCATTTCGGGGATAACAGCCTTGTAAAAAGGTTTTTCTGGTACAGGGTAAATAATAAAAATGGCTAAAAGAATATATCTAAATCTTGATCTTTGCTGCGGGTGCAGGAGCTGCGCGGCAGCCTGCGCTTATGGGCATCATGTGCAATCCCTTTTGGGTCATGGCAAACCCCAGGTTGAATCGGAATTGCCGCTGCACTGCTTTCATTGCGAACAGCCGGCTTGCGCCGCCGCTTGCCCTAATGATGCGATGAAAAAAATGGAGGACGGCATCGTATTGAGAAGCTCTTTCAGGTGCGTTGGATGCTCATCCTGCGCTGTCGCCTGCCCTTTTGGGGTGATCCAGCCGGACCTGAAAAAACATATAACCCCAAAATGCGACCTATGCATCGACCGCCTCCTTGAAGGGGAAATCCCAAGATGCGTACAAAGCTGTACCTCTGGAGCTCTTTCATTTGAGGAAGTCGATGAACAGGTCATCGACGAAAAAAAGAACCTGGCTTCTGTAAGGACCCTGTCGAATTTTATCGGAAGGAGGAGATGATAATGGGAAAAGCTGAAGAACACATGGATAAAGCCTGCATATGCCTTAGGGAGGGGAAGTTCCGCGATGCAATGAAAGAATACCAGGAAGCCCTGCAGATAGATCCGAACAACGCCATAGCCCACAAAGCTTTGGGGAGCCTTTACTACCGCCAGACCATGCTTGATGAATCGATCACCGAATACAAAAAGGCAATAGAGCTGAACCCGAAATACTCCGACGCGCATTACGAGCTCGGCATATCCCTTTACAGAAGGGGAAAACTTGAAGAAGCAGTGAAGTCATTCAGCGAAGCGATAAGGATCAATCCGAATTTCCATATCGCCAAGTACTGGCTCGGCCTTTCATATTATTATATGGGAAGGATCACGGAAGCCATAGAGGCTTTCAAGAACACAATCGCACAGGGGCCAAAAATAGAGATCGCCCATTATCATCTTGGGATAGCTCTCGCGCGAGAGGGGAAATTCGACGAGGCAATAAAGCAATTTGAGGAATTCGTAAGGGAAGTGCCGGAAAGCGCAGCGGCATACTACCATTTGGGCACCAATTATTACAATAAAGGTGAAGTTGACAAGGCGATCGTTAATTTCAAGAAGGCTGTTGAAATGGATCCTTCTGATGAGCGGTCCAAAAAGAACCTTACAATGCTTGAAGAATTAAGGAGTAAATTTTTCTAGATGGTCAAAAATTTTTACTACTTCCTAGTCATGCCGGGGTTCCTGTTCACAGCCTTTGTGGGGCTGTTATCAACCTGGATCGACCGAAAAGTTACCGCACGGCTGCAATGGAGGCAGGGACCTCCTCTGTATCAGCCCTTTGCGGACATATTGAAACTGCTCGGGAAAGAGATCTTTGTCCCAGAGGGAGCATCAAAATACGTTTTCCTTTTCGCTCCATTGATCGGACTTGCGGCAGTGAGCCTTGTTTCAACAATGCTCTGGATATTGAACATAAATATATACGGGAGCTTTATCGGCGACCTTATTGTCATATATTATATGCTCATCTTGCCATCATTAGCACTGATGATAGGCGGCTCAGCATCAAGGAACCCTTTCTCCGCGCTGGGGGCAAGCCGTGAAATGAAGCTTGTCCTTGCATATGAACTTCCTTTCATCATCGCGATAGCAACTGTAATAGCAAGGACGGGATCGGTGGTCATAGGTGACATCATCGGATATCAATCGATCCACGGGATGATGTTCAACAGCGCATCCGGCGCGATCGCATTCATTGTATGCCTCCTTGTTGTCCAGGCAAAGCTCGGGTTCGTGCCCTTTGACACGGCCGAAGCCGAGCAGGAAATTATGGCCGGCACATTACTTGAATACAGCGGCGCCCCGTTGGCGGTATTCAAGCTCACAAAGGCAATGCTCCTGTTCACTTTGCCCGTCCTCCTGATAACCCTGTTCCTTGGCGGGATCGACACCTACTCGCTTTCCGGCACGCTGTGGTTCATCCTTAAGTATGTTATCATTTTGACATTGATAATACTTATCAAGAACACGAACCCGAGGATAAGGATAGACCAGGCGATCCGGTTTTTCTGGGGGCCTGTGACGGTCCTGGCCGTTATTGGCTTCATTCTTGCTATAATAGGAAGGTAAGATGGTAAATCTTTTTAAATGGGGGTTAAAAAAATCGCCCTGGGTATTCCACCTGGGAGCTTCCGCTTGCAACAACTGCGACATAGAGATACTTGATACGCTGACGCCGAAATTCGATATTGAGCGGTTCGGGATAACTCTTGTCGGCAGCCCAAGGCACGCGGATGTGCTCTTGGTTTCCGGCATCGTAAACCGCCAGTCAATAGAGCGTTTCAAGAGGGTCTATGATGAGGTGCCCAAGCCCAAGCTTGTTGTCGCTGTCGGCGTCTGCGCCTGTTCGGCTGACATGTTCCGCGACAGTTATAATTTCGTGAGGCCGGTGGACGAGATAATACCGGTGGACGTGTACGTTCCCGGATGCCCGCCAAAACCGGAAGCGATAATCGCCGGAGTGATAAAGGCGCTAGGAAAAATAAAATGAACATACTTGAAGAAATAAGGACGAAATTCGGGGATAAAGTGACCATCCTACAGAAGTCAAGGAAGAGGGCGTATGTTTCCGTCCCTATTGACGATGCAAAAGATGTTGTGGATTTCATGTTCAGGATACTTGGAGCAAGGATGTCCATTGCAACGGGCATCGACACAAGGACAGGGATCGAGATGTTGTATCACATGGCATTCGATAAACATGACCTTGTGGTCACCGTAAAAACAATGGTGGAAAAACCGGAGCTCAAAATGCCGACTTTCACCGACATTATACCTGCAGCCAACTGGATCGAGCGCGAGATACACGAAATGCTCGGCGTGGACTTTGTCGGCCATCCGAATCTGGACAGGCTTCTTCTTCCCGATGACTGGCAGGACGGCGAGTATCCATTCAGAAAGAAGACCTTTGATTCCGAAATAGAGAACTCGGAGAAAAAATAATGGCAAAAGGCAACATGATACCGATAGGCCCTTTCCATCCTCTTCTTGAGGAGCCGGAATACTTCAAGTTCTACGTTGAAGGCGAGAAGATCGTGGATGCCGAAGTTCGCGTCGGCTATAACCACCGAGGGATAGAGAAGCTCGCGGAATCAAAGACATACGAGCAGGATGTTTTTCTTGTCGAGAGGATATGCGGAATATGTTCAACCTCGCACCCCTTCGCTTTCGTACAGGCCGCAGAAGATGTTTCAGGGATAGAAGTGCCTGAAAGGGCCCGGTACATAAGGACTATCATCGGCGAGCTTGAGCGGATTCACAGCCATCTTCTGTGGGTGGGGCTGGCGGGACACTTTATAGGCTACAACACCGTATTCATGTGGGCGTGGAAATACCGTGAACCTGTTCTTGATATTTTTGAAGCTATTTCCGGCAACCGAAATCATTACGGGATGTTCAAGGTGGGCGGGGTCAGGAGGGACATAAAAGAACAGGAAGTCCCCGGGCTGCTTAAAGCCATCAATGAAGTGGAAAGATTCTGCTCGATGCTCACAAAAGCGGTCATGGATGATCCCGTACTGCAGGCAAGGACAAAAGGCATCGGCATTTTGAAAAAAAAGGATGCGATCGAACTTTGTGTTGTGGGCCCCGTGGCCAGGGCCTCCGGAGTTGACATTGATATCCGCAAGGACCACCCCTATGCTGCGTACGATAAGATCAGTTTCGACAAGATCGTCATGCGGGACGGGGATGTGTTCTCAAAAGCAGCGATAAGGCTTCTGGAAACGATCGAATCGGTAAAGATAATAAGGCAGTGCCTCAAGGACCTTCCAAAAGGTCCTTTTGATGCGGATATCAGGGAAATAGGGATAGGCGAAGGTATAGGACAGCACGAGGCACCTCGCGGAGAGGTCATACATTATATAAGAAGCAATGGGTCCAATTATCCCGAGAGGCATAAGATACGAGCGCCTTCATTCATGAACGTTCCTTCCTTCAAGAAAACGGTCATCGGGCAATCGATCGCTGATGCCGCGTTGATAACCGCGGCGGTGGACCCGTGCTATTGCTGCACCGAGAGGATGGTCGTTGTGGACCGCGACACGAACAGGACGCTCAAGACCGGCGAAGAGCTTGTGAGGCTCTGCCAGGAAAAAACGGAGAAGATGACCAAATGAACATCTTTTTATGCGCGATAGCGGCGCCGATAGTATTTTCTCTGCTGTGCTTCATATCAAAGCGTTCATCTCCATGGATAGCGCTTCTGGCTGCCGCGGCAGAGACAGCTCTGGCCGCAAAAATATTCTTTCTCGGGCAGGCATCCGTACTAAGTTCAGGCGCTTTCCTGGCAGCTTCGGCTTATTCATTGATCATTGTCCTCTACTCGATAAAGTTCATGGAAGGCAATGAACGTCTCGGCGAATATTACGGTTATATCCTTATAACCATCGGTTCCGCCGCTGGTGTCTTTTTTGCCAAGGATTATTTTTCCCTGCTTTCATTCTGGGGCGTGCTGGGGGCGATGTTATACATGTTAACGGGCATTTCCGGATCGAACGCCGCTTCCGCCGCAAAAAAAACCTTCATTATTGTGGGGGGATCGGATGCATTAATGATATTCGGGATCGGGATAATATGTCTCATGACAAGAAGCATTCAGATAGGCCCGTACCAGATATCCATGTACGGCATCCTTCCCGTGGCAGCATTCCTTGCTCTCCTTGCCGGAGCCCTTGCAAAGGCAGGATCGATGCCTCTGCACAGCTGGGTCCCGGATTGCGCCGAGGCCGCGCCTATACCGGTAGCCGCTTACTTCCCGGCATCGCTCGATAAGCTTTTAGGCATCTATTTATTGTTCAGGTTATGCACGGACATCTTCCTGATAACGCCGAATTCTCCCATGTCGATACTGCTGCTCTCTATCGGCTCTTTCACGATAATCTCCGGCGTCATGGCGGCGCTTGTCCAGCATGATACTAGAAAGCTTCTTTCGTTCCACGCGGTATCACAGGTCGGTTATATTGTTCTCGGCATAGGAACAGCGCTCCCTGTCGGCATGGCTGGCGCGCTATTTCACATGCTTAACAATACGATCTATAAGAGCTGCCTTTTTCTGACGAGCGGATCGGTAGGGAAACAGACCGGAACATTTGAGCTGGACAAGACCGGCGGTCTTGCCAGGTTCATGCCGATAACTTTCGTGAGCGCCGCAGTAGCCGCCCTGTCCATTTCCGGCGTGCCGCCTTTCAATGGCTTTTTCTCGAAATGGATGATCTATCAGGGCATTATTGAGCTGTCCGGAACAAGCAAGCTTTGGATAATATGGCTTTTAGCTGCGATGTTCGGAAGCGCCGTAACGCTGGCAAGTTTCATCAAATTGATGCATTCGGTCTATCTCGGGCAGGGATCCGGCGAAAGATCCCATGTGCAGGAAGTTCCCTGGATGATGTGGCTGCCGTCCGCTATATTGGCCGGGCTTTGTGTTATATTCGGTGTTTTTGCCTATCTGATCCCCCTGCCCTTCTTTGTGCTTCCCTCGGTAAAAGGCTTGATGTACACGGGGTTCTGGGACCCTGCCTTAGCCGCCGCATTCATGATAACGGGGTTATTGGTCGGGCTTTTGATATACTGGCCGAGAAAAGAAAGGATCTTTGTTCCCAGGTCTGCCTACATAGGCGGGGAGCTCATCGAGGAAAAGATAGTCAAGGTCCACGGGACCGGATTTTACAATACTATCAGGGATTATGGGCCGCTTGATGCGGTCTATAGCTTCGCGGAAATGAAACTGTTCGATATTTACGATGTCGGCAGGAAGATATCTGCCTTGTTGTATGATATCTTTGGGTTTCTGCATAACGGGCTTTTGCATACTTATCTGGCATGGATGTTCCTTGGGTTCGCGGTCCTGATACTGTTCCTGGTCCTATAGGAGAAAAATGATCGAATTGTATTTATTGATGGCTTTCATAATAATAGCGGCTATTATCGCCGCGGAGAACCATACATTGCTTTCATCGGTGATATCTTTGGGGGCTGTGGGATTGGGGTTATGTATAATGTTCCTCCTCCTTGGCGCGCCGGAACTTGCCATAACTCAGCTTGTTGTGGAGATACTTGTTCTGATCGTGCTCGTGCGGGCCACTATCGGGATATCGGTGCCGGAAACATACAAGGGAAGGGAATTCCTTTCATACATGATGTCAATAATTTTTATCGTTATTTTCCTTGCCGGATCTTACCTGTCATTCATCAGCCTTCCGGGATTCGGCCACCCTATAATGAGAGCGGCAAAGATCTACATTGAAAAAGGCGCCGGGCTTTCCGGGCAAACGAACCTTGTGAACGCGATCCTCCTTAATTTCAGGAGATTAGATCTGATCGGGATGTTAGCCCTTGTTTTTACCGCAGTGGCAGGCACTCTTGTTATCTTAAGATCGAAAGGAAGAAAATAAATGAACGGCATGAGCTTGATCGTCAAGACCGTGACCCGCGTGACCGTGGGGGTTATTTTCCTTTTCGGATGTTATCTTGCCGCTCAGGGGCACGCGACGCTCGGCGGAGGGTTTGCAGGCGGGGTCGTGATCGCTCTTGCCTTCATCCTTTATGTGCTGGCCTACGGCAGGACAATAGCGGAGGAGAGGCTCAGCAAGCAGCTTGCCTTGATCCTTATGGAGCTTGGGGCCGTATTTTTTCTCATGCTGTCATTCTTCGGCTGCAAGCCGAACGGGAATTCGGAATCCATTTTATGCAATTTAGCCATTATGGTGACCCTTGGCGCCGGCCTTTTCGTTGTTTTCCTTACTCTCGTTGCTTTCAGGGTCAAGGTCAGGGAGGAAAAATAATGGCTCTTTATCTTTTGTGCGTTGTCCTTCTCCTGATAGGGGTTTATTGCGTAGCGGTCAAAAAGAACATCATAAAGATGATCATCGGACTTGTAATAATGGAATATGCCATGAATTTATTTATCGTGATCATTGGTTACCGGAACGGCGGGGCAGCTGTCACAGACGTTGATCCGCTGGCCCAGGCTTTCGCACTGGCAATGATCTCGGTGGGGCTTGCAACGACCATAATAATGTCATCTATCGCCATGAGGATATATGACAGGTACGGCACATTTGACATCACAAAGATAAGGAATTTAAAAGGATGATAAACGTTCTGCCTGTATTCATTTTACTGCCGCTTGGAGCGGGTTTCACGATGCTTTTGTCGCACAGGTTGAGCAGGAAGCTCCCGGATCTTATCGGAAATTTGACGGTCTTTTATCTTTTGGTTATGGCGATCTCTCTGTATTTTTTCCGGCCTCTCGGCGCCTTAATGATCTACAGGACTGCGGATATCCCATCCATTGCGGGGATCAACCTTGTTCTTGACGGGTTAAGCCATTTGTTCCTTTTGACCGCGAACATGGTGGCCTTCTTCATCGCTTTTTACTCGGTCTCATACATGGAAAAGTACACGAAGAAGGAAAAATATTATTCCCTTTTCATGCTCATGGTCGCCGGAATGAACGGCGTCATCCTTGCAGGCGACCTTATCAGCCTTTTTATTTTCATGGAACTGGCCGCGATCGCCGGAAGCGCTCTTGTGGCCTTTGGAACGGAAAGCGAGGAACTGGAAGCTTCCTTTAAGTATCTGGTAATGGGATCGGTTGCTTCCATCTTTATTCTTTTTGCTGTTATATTGATATACGGCCTGACAGGAACGACCAACATGGCGGATATCTCCCAGCACTTTCCTGACAACGCCAAATACGCGAAGATGCTGATAACACTTCTTTTCTTAATGGGATTCGGCACAAAGTCCGCCATAATACCTTTCCATGCCTGGCTGCCTGACGCATATTCTGCTGCCCCGGCCTCCGTTTCCGCGATGCTTTCCGGAGTCATGACAAAAGCGCTCGGCATCTATGCGCTTGTAAGGATATTCTATAATATCCTTGGAATGACCCCTGCATTATCGAATATTTTCATGACGCTCGGCGCAGCATCTCTTATTGTAGGCGTGATAATGGCTCTCGGACAATGGGACTTTAAGAGGATCCTTGCATACCACAGCATATCGCAGATAGGCTATGTGATACTTGGCCTGGGACTTATGACGCCGCTCGGGGTCATGGGCGGGCTTTTTCATCTTTTCAACCATGCCATCTTCAAGCCCCTGCTGTTTCTCACCGCCGGCTCCGTGGAATATTCCACCGGAACAAGGCAGCTTAAGGAGCTTGGCGGGCTCCGCAGCAAGATGCCCGTAACATCGAACATGTCCCTTGCGGCATCCCTTGCGATATCAGGGATACCTCCTTTTAACGGGTTCTGGAGCAAGCTTTTCATTATTATCGCCTGCATACAGGCCGGAAAATTATGGTTCGCCCTTATTGCCGTTATCGGGAGCATTTTGACGCTTTCATCTTTCGTGAAGATACAAAAATACGTTTTCTTCGAAAAGCTTCCCCCCAGGCTCCGCGATGCCAAGGAATCGCCGTGGTTCATGGGAACATCAATGGCCGTACTCGCGCTGCTATGCCTTGCGATCGGCCTGTTCTTTCCGCTTGTGGTGGAATTTTTGATCAATCCGGCCGTTGCGTCGCTGATAACCGGCACCGGATACGGCCAGTTCGTCCTTGGAGGATTTTAAATGGCAAAGAGAGGCAGTCAAATACTGGGATTCATCATTGCGTTCCTTGCCTGGCTTGCGTTAACATGGAATATCGATGCCGCCAGCATCGGTATAGGATTGGTTTTTTCGCTTCTGGCAACGATGTTCTTCGGGGAGCTTTTGACCCTCTCGCCGCAGCGGGCGCTCCATATAACCCGTTATTTCTGGCTGTTGTATTACCTGCCGGTATTCCTGTGGCAAATGGTAAAATCGAACATCGATGTGGCTTACAGAGTTCTGCATCCCGGCCTTCCCATAGATCCCGGCCTGATAAAGGTACAAATAAAACTAAAGAGCGATGTTGCAAAGGTCCTGCTTGCGAATTCAATCTCCCTTACGCCCGGAAGCACCACAGTGGATCTTATCGGGGATCAGCTGTATATCCACTGCATAGATGTTAGGCGCCCTGTAAGGAAAGAAGTTGAAATGTTCGAGAAAATAATAGAAAGGATGCTTGGCTGATGATCATCCAGGTGCTCATGTATGTTTTGATCGTCTGCTGCATAATGTGCCTTTACAGGATATATGCGGGCGAGACCTCTGCTGACCGGGCTGTGGCAGTGGACATACTCGGCATAATCGTTATCGGTTTTTGCTCCCTTTTATCTGTTTCCACGCATAAGGGTTTTTACATGGATATCGCTATCGCCTGGACGCTGCAAAGTTATATTGCCGTCCTTGCAATAGCAAAATATTTGGAGGGGAAACGTTTTGATGAATGAGAACATAGGTTATTTCTTCCTGACGGTAGGGATCCTGTTCAACCTTTTCGGATGCATCGGGCTCCTCAGGCTTCCGGATGTTTACAACCGCCTTCAGGCAGCCGCAAAATGCGCGACACTAGGAACATGCGGAACACTGCTCGGAGTCTTGATCATAAATGGCATCGGACCGACAGGAATGAAAGCCCTGTTGGCAATGTTGTTCATACTTCTGACGGCGCCAACGGCTGCGCAGGCGCTTTCCCGCGCCGCTTACAAGTCCGGGATAAAAGCGTGGAAAAAGAACGGGCCGGAAGTATCAAAGGAGGAAAAAGAGATCCGTGAAGCTCCCTAAGGTCAGAGAACTTATAGAAGCGATAAAAGCCTTGATATTGGGGCCTTACACCTCGAAGTTCCCATTTGAGCAGCCGGTCATTCCCGACGGCTTCCGGGGAAAGCCCCAATTCTATGAGGATGACTGCGTCGGCTGCCTGGCCTGCGTCGAGGTGTGCCCCGCAAGAGCGATCGAATATATCGACGATAAAAAGAAAAAACTGAGGACACTGACGCACCGCCAGGATGTCTGCATTTACTGCCAGCAGTGCGAACGGGCCTGCATCACGGAAAAAGGCATAAAGCTGACGAAAGAATATGACCTTGCAACCTGTGACAGGAGCAGATCCATAACACAGTCGAAAAAAGAGCTGGTCATCTGCGGACACTGCGGGGAAGTCGTAGCATCCCTTGATCATCTTAAATTCCTGGCAAAGAAGGTCGGCCATCTTCTTTACGCGAATCCCACCCTGCTCCTCGCAAGGCATGATGAGTTGAAGGTTTTAGAAGCCGATCAGCCATCGAACAGCCCTCACTGGCGTTCCGGACACTTGAAGATGCTCTGCCCCAACTGCAGAAGAGAAATAATCTTGAAGGAGCAGTGGTAATATGCACGAGCTGGGGCTGGCTGAAGATATTTTAAGGAAAATAAAAGATGAAGCTAGATCCCGGGGCCTTTCGAAGGTCTCTTATGCCAAAATAAAAGTTGGAGAAACATTGGTGACCGACAGACCCGAGCTCGAACAATTATTCTCAATGATATCAACAGGGACGGTGGCGGAAGGAGTAAAGCTTGATATCGTTATTTCCCCGCTGAAGGCGGTCTGCGGAAGCTGCAAAAAGGAATTCAACCCGAAAGTCATGCGGTTTGACTGCCCCAGCTGCGGTTCTGGCAGCATACAGATATCTTCGGGAAAAGAACTTTTAATTGAAGGTTTAAAATGAACCCATTAGCCCCAATGGAAACTTCGGATTGGATAAAAGAAAGAGTAAGATCGGAAGAAAACGACCGCTATCTGGACAACGAGCTTGATTTTATCAATGAACATGAAATATTTCGCCATCTTGAAGGCAATAGAAAGGCGTCAAAACAGCAAATAAAAGCCATTATCAGCAAATCCTTATCGATCGAGCGTTTGGAGCCGTCAGAGACCGCCGCTTTATTGAACGTAACGGATCTCGAGCTCTGGCAGGAGATATTCAATGCCGCGGGAAAGATAAAAAAAGCGGTCTATGATAATAGGATAGTCACGTTCGCGCCTCTTTACTGCGGGAGCTACTGCGTTAATAATTGCCTTTATTGCGGTTTCAGGTCCGATAATCATGAAGAAAAAAGGCGGATATTAACGCTTGATGAAATAAGGCGGGAGATCGAGGTTCTGGCCGGCAAGATCGGCCATAAGAGGCTGGTAGCGGTATTCGGCGAGCATCCATTGACCGGCATTGATTATATTGCCGATGTC
>JBDRDU010000079.1:0-2650 GCA_043820455.1 bacterium
ACTTAACTGTTTAGAATTATAAAGCGTAGGATGTTTTTGTCAAGAGATATTTTCCAAAAGAAAAACCCTCCGATCTCTCGAAGGGTTTTCTTTTAAGGTCTTAATTAAAGCCTCAAATCCTAGAATACATACACATAGCCAAGAGATATACCGGAAACGTTTACGGCGGATGCCTCGTCCTTTACTGCAGCGGATTTCCTCCAGCTGTCCCACGCCTGATTCTCGGTATTATACTCAACGGCTACCGCCTGGTTCTCAGCAACACCGATCATGCAACCGATATTTAGAGCAAGCCCAGTGCCGGTTATGGTTGGAATCGTACCAAGTCCGCCTAATTTCCCCAAGTCCTGCGCCAGCATCTTGTATCCGATCGAACCATACGGCATAAAGTTGTCGATCTTCTTGCTGAACACGCAGCCAATTGTCTTGGATGAGGCTCTCAATGCTGTACTGCCGCCCGCATCCAATTTTATCCCAGCATCTGATAACTCATATCCGAGGCCGACTGCCATGTCCACATCCATGAGCATTTCTATTTTTCCAAGGCTATATTTTATGCCAAGGCTGGTTGTGTTTCCGGAAGTCTGCTTACCTGCCTCATCGAGGTTCGGAATATTATCGACATCTTTGATATTCGGAAGAGTATCAAATGAATAGGCGACAAGCAGGTCAATGTCCTTCATCACCCCATATTCGCCCCTGATGCCGATACTGTTGGCATCATAGTCCTGAGGTTCTGTGCTGTTGGCGATCGCACCGTTATGGTTCGTCGCGTACATGCCAAGGACTGCCCACTTGCCTTCTCCAACGCTAGGAGCTGTTAAAAAGCTGACCCCAGCGAATGCGGATGATGCTAGCATCATCATAGCTACTAAAGCAATTATTGTTTTCTTCATTTATTAATTTCACCCCCTTTCATTTATAATTTTTATTGTCTTATCGACCTTTATTTTCCTTTGAACAAGCTTGTAACAAAGTCTGCGGCTATGTCCTTGCAGCCAAGCCCGAAAGCTATCGCAAAGGCAAGCCCTACCGCTCCCACTATAACGCTGAATGACGCCACGATTATAGCAGAAGATATGCCCAGTATTTCAAGCGCTTTCAAGAAACCAAATATATTGACGCCGTATTGTGCTATCTTTGCGAGCGTTTTTGTGTTGGATAGCCCTACATTATTCGCGATGGCCGTCACTATGCCGGCTATAACAACGGACAGGAATACGGAAAGCGCCATAATGAACACTGCTGCTATTACCGAAACGGAATAAGCAAGGAGCATGCTCAGGAGTTCCTTTGAATTGGACGGACCATAAGCCATGGCTACTGCCGTAACGGCAATGAAGATCAGGATCCAATAGACCATGTCGCCCAGCAGATCGGATGGAGCTTTCTTGATCTCTCCTTTAGTTAAAAACGGGGTGAAGCCTATCGCTGAAAGGCCTTTGTCGAGCATTACGGCTTTCAAGACAGAGACAGTAATGGTCTGCAAACCTTTGGCGATAACAATGGAAATTAAAAGAAGTACCAGGGAGATTATCAGATTAATAAGTAAAGGAGAAATCGTGTTCGCAACTTCCAAGACCGGATCGATGATCGCCTGTAAATTCATTATTTTACTCCCCTCTCATCATTATACGTTAACATTGGATAATGGGAATAGAAACCTGAGAAAGCTAGGCTCGGCATCACCTCCTTAAATTAAGGTCAAAACTAATGATACCAACATAAAAAGAGAAGCGCAAGCAAAAGTTATTTTATCAAGCCCCTCTTCCAGCCCCTTTTGAGTGCCAAAAATCCTGGCTTGACCTCCGATGCCGCCCAGGCCTTCCCCTTTTGCAGAATGCAGCAGGACCGCTACAATAAGAAAGATCGCTGAAATTATTTGAATATAAAGTAAAAAGCCTTTCACTGGAACAGGAGTTTATCATAGGGCTTTGTTTTGTCAAGCCTGAAGTTGTGTGAACACGCTTCATGCTCAAGCGTCAAGTTGTTGTTTTTCTTGTTAATCATAGCCATTGGTCTCGAATATGGCTGAACCTTCCGTTAACACCCTTCCGTCGTTCCCAATGGAGGATTTCCCGTCCTTTTTTTGCCCGATCGAATAGACAACATAATTCTCCTTATTCCCTGAAACCTCAAAAGAATACAGGGTGTTCATTGTTCTTCCGAAAGGGTCAAAAAGGTTGCCTGTAATTATTGCTGAGGTCTCTCGTATCAGGATCCTTTGATAGTCCTCTTTTTTGGGGCAGGTGTTGTTGTTTTTAATGTATGAGTCGAGGCCGAGCTTCAGCGTTTTCAGGTCCCCATTCGTTTTGGCGACCTTTGCCTCCGTCTGCAATCCCATGATATTCACGGCTGCTATCGAATAAAGGATAGCCAATATCGCGATCACTATCATCATCTCTACCAATGTAAATCCTTTACTTGCTCTTCTTTTTTTCATATTATCAATGTCTCCCCCGTCATTTCTTTTGGTTTGGTGATCTTGAGCAACTCCAGCACGGTCGGCGCTATATCAGCCAGGATGCCATTGTCCCTAAGTTTGACATTCTTTTTGTCGGATATCAAGATGAACGGGACCTTATCGCAGGTATGTGCAGTATGAGGCCCGTTAGTTGTAGGGTCATACATCTGTTCGGCGTTCCCATGA
>JBDRDU010000080.1:0-11927 GCA_043820455.1 bacterium
GCAGCCAATACAAAATGGTCCCATCCGAGCTTTGACTTGAACTCCCCCCATTCCCAGGATTGGAGGATTTGCCCCCCGTCATGGGAGGCAACAAAGGTATCCCATTGCTCCCTATCTTTCTCGGTCAAGACCCTAACTTGCATAGAGGTAGATTTTATCAAATATGCTATAATTTTACCATCATGATACTTGTCATTGATAATTACGATTCATTTACTTACAACCTTGTCCAGTATCTTGGGGAACTCGGGGCCGAGCTCCAGACCTACAGGAACGACAAAATAACCGTCAAAGAGATAAAAAAGCTGGGTCCCGAGAAGATATTGATCTCTCCCGGCCCCGGCTATCCGAAAGACGCGGGAATAAGCATTGCGGTCATAAAGGAATTTGCGGGCAAAGTGCCCATTCTTGGCGTTTGCCTGGGACATCAGGCGATAGGAGAAGCTTTCGGCGGCCATATCGTCAGGGCAAAGCGCTTCATGCACGGAAAAACCTCGCCGATCCATCATGACGGCAAGACCATATTCAAAGGGATGGCAAACCCATTCACAGCGACAAGATATCATTCACTTTTGGTCGAAAGGTCATCCCTGCCCGACTGCTTTGAGATAAGCGCCTGGACAGATCAGAACGAAATAATGGGAATAAGGCTCAAGGGATCCAAGGTTGAAGGGATACAATTCCATCCGGAATCGATACTTACAACTGAGGGTAAAAAGCTATTGGGGAATTTCCTTAAGACTTAGGTTTTGACTCCGGTTTTGACTCCGGCTTTGACTCCGGTTTTGACTCCGGTTTTGATTCCGGCTTTTTCTCGGTTTTTGGCTTTTCCGCCGGCTTCGTTTCTTCTTTCGGCTTGTCTTTCCTGTAATCCGTCACGTGAAAGCCCGAACCTTTGAATATGATCCCCGATGAAGAGATCAGGCGTTTTATTTTTTTGCCGCATTTCGGGCATTTTGACAGCAGCTTTTCATTTATGCCCTGCTCAACCTCGAATATTCCGCAATCATCGCATCTGTAATCATAGAGAGGCATGCAGGTCAGATCATCAGGAGATCAGTTCATCAGACTGATCACTTAATGATCTTTACACCTCCCATATAGCTGATCAAAGCTTCGGGGATATTCACGCTGCCGTCGGCTTCCTGATAGTTCTCAATGACCGCGGCAAAAGTGCGGCCGACAGCCAGTCCGGACCCGTTCAATGTGTGGACGAATTCAGGCTTTGTTTTTGCATCCTTCCTGAACTTGATATTGGCCCTTCGCGCCTGGAAATTCTCGAAATTCGAGCAGGAGGATATTTCCCTGTATTTATTTTCCGACGGGAACCAGACCTCGATATCATATGTCTTTGAAGCGGAAAAGCCCATGTCGCCGGTACAAAGGGCAACAACCCTGTAAGAAAGCCCTAGTTTCTGAAGTATTTTCTCCGCGTCAGCGGTCAGGCTTTCGAGCTCCTCATAAGACCTTGACGGCTCGACGAATTTGACGATCTCAACTTTATTGAACTGGTGCTGGCGTATAAGTCCTTTTACATCCTTGCCGTAGGACCCCGCTTCGCGCCTGAAGCAGGGCGTATAAGCCGCATATTTTATCGGAAGTCTTGAGCCGTCGAGTATCTCATCCCTGTGTATGTTCGTCACAGGGACCTCGGCTGTCGGAGCAAGATACATATTGTCGCTGCATTTATACAGGTCGTCCTCGAACTTAGGGAGCTGCCCTGTTCCGACCGCGCACTCGGCAGTGGTCAGAAAAGGAGGTATGACCTCTGTGTAGCCGTTCTCATTGGTCTGGACATCGCGCATAAAGTTCACGAGAGCCCATTCAAGTTTCGCGCCAAGCCCCCTGTAAACGGTGAATCTGGAGCCTGCTATTTTCGCGCCCTGGGAAGCGCTGAGTATCCCTAATTTTTCGCCGAGCTCATCATGTGACTTTGGAACAAAACCGGGCTTCTTTATCTGCCCCCATTTCCTTATTTCAATATTGCATGATGCATCCTTCCCTACAGGGACGCTTTCATGGGGGATATTCGGGATATAATATGAAGCGGCATTCAGGTCTTTTTCGATCTCCTTAAGCTTTTCCTCTTTCTCCGCTATCAGATCAGAAAGCTTTTTCATTTCGGCCATCAATGCAGTCGAGTCCTTTTTCGCGGCTTTCAGTTTCGGGATCTCCTGTGACTTCGCGTTCCGTTCCGCTTTCAGCTTGTCGATGTCAAATGTGGCTTTTCGCCATATTTCGTCAACCTTTGAGAATTTATCCACAAGAGAAGTATCGTAGCCTCTGTTCTTCAGGGCTTGTTTCACTTTATCGGGGGCTTCTCGAAGCAGTTTCGCGTCTAACATGGCGAAATTATACTCCCTTTCTCACATTTATTTCATTAGTTTTTGTTATTTCCACAAAATAGCCTTTTTTCAAGAGTTCCGCTCTTATCTCATCCGACCTCTTGTAATCTTTTTTCGCTCTTGCTGCACGGATCGCTGACGCTAAAGCTTGAATATCTTCGGGTAATTTTTTCAACTGGATATTAAGGCCGAGCACATCAATAACGATATCTTTGAACAAGCTTGTTACCTGGGCCCAGATCTTCGGCGATGCGTTGTTCTCTTTGTTCAATTCGAATATCCGATCGCACAACTTAAACGCGCTTCCAAGCGCTTCCGCCGTGTTAAAGTCATTGTCCATCGATCTGACAAAGCCATCTTTGATGGCTTTAAGGTCTTTGTCGCTGACCTGTTCTTTTGAGCATGAAGCTTTTTCGCGAACGATGCTTAACGCGTTAATAAGCCTTTCAAGCCCGCCTTTCGCGTTCTCCAGATCGGCGTCGGAAAAATTGACAGGGCTTCTGTAATGGGTCGACAAAAGATAGAACCTGACCAGCATAGGATCGTATTTGGCGAATATGTCCCTCAGCGTGAAGAAGTTGCCCAAAGATTTCGACATCTTCTCCTGATTGACCGTAACGAACCCGTTATGTATCCAGTATTTGGCAAAAGGCTTTCCCGTGGAACATTCCGCCTGGGCGATCTCATTTTCATGGTGAGGGAATATCAGGTCGAGCCCTCCGCCGTGGATATCAAATGTTTCGCCGAGATATTTCTTGGACATTGTTGAACACTCGATATGCCAGCCGGGCCTTCCCTTTCCCCACGGAGAATCCCAGCTCGGCTCCCCCTCTTTTGCCGACTTCCAGAGAGCGAAATCAAGAGGGGCTTTCTTCCTTTCATCCACCGCCACCCTGGCGCCTTCTTTCAGGTCATCAAGCTTCCTTTTTGACAGCTTTCCATAATCCTTGAATTTTCCAACCTCAAAATAAACGTCCCCTTCAACGACATAAGCATAGCCTTTCTTAACAAGTTCTTCGATGACCACGATCATATCTTTGATATGTTCAGTTGCTTTTGGATAATTGCTTGCCCTCTTGACGTTCAACTTATCCATCACCTCATGGAAACTGTCGATGTATTTTTTCGTTAGTTCATTTATTGGAATGCCGAGCTCATTCGCCCGCTTTATTATCTTGTCATCGATATCAGTTAGGTTCTGAATGTATTTGACCTTGTAGCCCGAATATCCCAGATATCTAAGGATCGCGTCAAATACGACATAAGCTCTTCCGTGGCCAAGGTGGGTCTCATCATACGGGGTGATGCCGCAGACGTACATGTTGACATTGGGCGGGGAAAGAGGCTCAAATATTTCGTAATCCCTGCTTAAAGTATTGTAAACTTTTAAAGGCATTATAAATTAGAGCCCGAGGCTGAACGCCTCGGCTCCATTTTGCAACTCCTATTAACCATAATGGGTCCGACCTATTTAATTACTTGTATAAACCAAGATTGGAACCGCGACGTTTAGTCGCGGGTTCCTATTTCTTCAGCATCTGTTCAAGCTTCGCGATGCGCTGGCTCATTTCGTCCAAAGCTTTTCCGACAGGGTCAGGAAGCTCTCCGTGAGCTAAAGTCTCCACTTTTTTGCCTTCGAGGACCACTATTCTTGCGGGATTTCCAACAACTGTTGAATTCACAGGGACCGATTTCGTGACAACTGCTCCTGCCCCTATCCTCGCATTGTTCCCGATGTGGATATTGCCAAGTATTATCGCTTCCGCGCCTATCACCACGCTGTTGCCGATCGTGGGATGCCGCCTGCCTCTTTCAGCGCCAGTGCCTCCCAATGTAACGCCCTGATATATCGTCACGTCATTGCCTATCACAGAGGTCTCGCCTATCACAACGCCGACCCCGTGATCAATGAAGCACCTTTTGCCGATCCTGGCTCCGGGATGTATCTCTATCAAAGTAAGCAGTCTGCTTATTTGGGAGATCAACCGCGGGATTATCGGTATCCTCAGCCGGAACAGGAAATGGGCGGCATTATGGAGCCATAACGCCCACAATCCCTGGTACATTAATACTTCAAATATATTGCCGGCTGCCGGGTCCTTTTCAAAAACGACTCTTATTCCATCGAACATTTTTATCACTCCCTGTCAAAGAATGGGTTCTTTCCCGTTGCGGAAAGAGGTATTCCCATCGCGATCTTAACATCGTTCCCCAAAAGTCCAAGCTCAACTGCAGCTTTTCCGATCGAGTTCATCAGGCGATTATCCACTCTGTGGTCCATTGCAACGCTTAATGCCGAGCCTAAAGCTATGCCAAGATCGATCGTATTGAACGCGCAAACCGACTCCTTTGGTTTTGACTCGCAATCCTTATATCCGCAATGTCCGCAAGCTTTGATGCCAAGTATCCCGAGCTTTGTTCCGATCAGCACAATGTGGCTCACATGCTCTATATTGCCTGAATCCCGGCTAAAAGACCCTGAGCCGCCCTGTTTCTCCCTGATCTCAATCATTTTTTTCGCCAGCTCATTTATCGTGCCGCCCTTGGCTATTACAGCAACGATATTATCCACTCCTTTTGTCTTGGGAGCGGTCCTGGCCGCAATGCACATGTCCTCGGCGATATGGTCCAGGGACTTTTCCTTGTAATCGGATTCTTTTATAAGCAATTATTCACTGCCTCCGACCATTTTTCTCAAAAGGTTCAGCTGCTCCGATGTTCCCAGAGCGACCAGAACGTCGTCTTTTTCTATGGCGGACGCCGCAGAAGGTTGGAAGTTGAACTTGCCGTTAACATGCTTGATCGCCAGTATTATAGCGCCGGTCTTTTGCTTTATTTTCAGATCGGAAAGCGTTTTGCCTATTATTCTGGCATGATCATCAACGATATATTCCTGTATCATGAATTCGACGTTCTCGCTGCGTGTTACGGTATCCAGGAAATCCAGGGCGATCGGCTTTATCGCCATTGCGGCGATCCTGTTCCCAGCAATAAAATAAGGTGAAGTTACCCTGTTGGCACCGGCTTTTTTCAGCTTTATCTCCGCCGCAACATTGGAAGCCCTGGCAATTATGAAGAGTTTCGGATTCAAGACCCTTGCCGAAAGCGTAACAAAAACGTTCGAGGCATCCGAATCTGCGCAAGCTATCAATCCTTTCGCTTTTGCTATTCCCGCCGACTGGAGGACCTCATCAGAGGACATGTCCCCAATAATAAAAGGCACTCCTTTTGGCTCAAGTTCTTCAGAGGTCTCGGGCTTGCTGTCGACAACGAAATAAGGAATGTTTTTAAGATCAAATTCATAAGCGACCTGATGCCCCACCCTTCCAAATCCGCATATTATGTAATGGTCCTTTAATTCGGATACTTTTTTCTCCATTTCTCTCCTCCTCCTGTATTTTGCAAATTGCCCCTCAACCATCATTTCAACAAGCTGGCCAACCGTATAAGCCACCGTACCCACACCGAACACGATAAGCCCTATTGTTATGGCCCTTCCAACCGTCGAAAGAGTATGAACTTCCATAAAACCAACAGAAAACAAAGTAATTACTACCATGTAAAGAGCGTCAAAGAAGCTCCAGTGCTCAATAAAAATATATCCGATAATTGTGCACACGATAACGAGCACAAGAAGAACTAAAGGCATGATTATCTTTTTAAACGGGTTCATAATGCCCCTATTTTAGCATATAAACGGTAAAATCGCCTGGGTGGTAATCTTTTCTTAATATGTATCTGTCGCAGACAGCCTTGACCCATTTTATGATCTCTTCTTCTGAAAAATAGACATATCGCTCCGTTTCGGCATCTTTTCCCGGAGGTATCATATAAACAGACGATCGCGACAGAAAATTGACCGCAACTGCGCGATTGCACAAGCTGTACATCCTTGAGATCATCCTATTAACGGAATCCTTATGCTCTGCCAGGTCCGCCATCCTTATGTTGAAGGCTCCTGAGCCCATCACATAATCGAATTTTCTGTCGAACTTATCATTGATGAGGTCTACTTGATCAAAATCGATGCCCGGGAACTTCTCCCCCGCAAAATCCACCATCTTTTTGGATATGTCGATACCCGCATATTTTATCTTTAATTGTTTGACAAGGCTGTTCGATGCGAGAAATTCGTAGAAATGGCCGAGCCCGCAGCCGACATCAAGGACGGAAAAACCTTCTTTTTTGTCCGTGAAAGAGATAACATCAAGAAGCGCTGAAAATCTTACATGCTGGCTTTCTTTGCTTTTCCAGTCCAGGGAAAGATAATGGTCCCCGTGTTTTTCAAGCAACCCTTCGAAGTATTCGGCAATTTTTTCTTTGCCGGCTATCAAGTCAGATAAGTCCTTCTTCGATCATTCTTTCGGCTATCAGGACGGCATTCGTCGCGGCCCCGCGCCTTAAATTGTCGGACACTATCCAGAGGTCTATCCCGTTGGCTATAGAAATGTCCTCTCTTATCCTCCCCACAAAAGTATCATTTTTGCCTACACAATTGATCGGCGTCGGATATATCCCTTTTTCAGGGTCATCCTCGACTTTCACTGTCGGGAATTTCGCCAGTATCTCGCGGACCTGTTTGACGGATATTTTCCTCTCCGTTTCGATATTGACCGCTTCGCTGTGGCCTACGACCACAGGCACCCTTACGGTAGTGGCAGTGACCTGGATATTGGGATCGCCCATTATCTTTTTGGTCTCATTCACCATTTTCATCTCTTCTTTCGTGTAGCCATTCGATGTGAACGAGTCGATCTGGGGAATGACGTTGAAAGCTATCTGTTTCGGCAGTATCTTTACCTGGACTTTTTTGCCCGCAAGCACAGCTTTTGTCTGTATAAAAAGCTCTTCCACGGCTTCTTTTCCCCATCCGGAAGTGGCTTGATAAGTGGAAATAACCACTCTCTTTATTTTCGCAAGATCATGGATCGGTTTCAGTACCAGCACCATCTGCGCGGTCGAACAGTTCGGGTTCGCAATGATCCCTTTATGCCATTTCAGGTCATAAGCGTTGACTTCCGGCACGACCAGCGGGATATTGGGGTCCATCCTGAAAAACGAAGTATTGTCTATGACGACAGCGCCTTTTTTTACCGCTTCCGAAGCCAGCATCTCGGATATTTTTGCGCCGGCCGAGAACAATCCGATATCTATCCCTTCAAAGGACGCGGGCTTTGCGACCTCAACCGTGTATTTTTTGCCTTTGAACGTTACTTTTGTTCCCGCCGTTCTTGTGGAAGCGAGAGGAAGGAACCTGCCGACAGGGAATTTTCGCTCTTCCAGGACTTTCATCATTTCTTTGCCGACCATCCCGGTCGCGCCCAGCACCGCAACGTTATATTTCTTTTTCGCCATATCAGTCTCTCCTTTTATTTTTTGGAAGCCGCAATTATACCTTATAATTGGACTTTTTTCAAAATCTTGAGAATGAATGCCGGAATGACCAGCATCCTTCTCCCTCTCTTCGGTTCCGTAATAAGTCTCCAGAGCCATTCGATCCCGATCCTGCGCATAATAAAAGGAGCCCTCTTGACATGACCTGATATAACATCGAGGCTTCCACCGACGCACATGACAAGCGGAACGCCAAGCTCCTTCAAATGCTTCGCGGCCCATTTTTCCTGCTTCGGGCTCCCCAGCCCGACAAAAAGAATGTCCGGCTTCGCCTTTTTTATGCTGTCGATGACTAGCTGGTCATTCATTGAATATCCATGAAAGGTCCCGACCACGTTCGCATTGAGATTTTTCGCCGCATCCGAAGCTACGCCTTCTTTGCCCCCGAAGAGGAATATTCTGCGCCCCTTCTTCACGAGCTCCATCATAAGATCGATCCCCGCTATCCTCTGTTTAAATCTCCTGCCCAGCATCCGTCCCGCGACCATCAGCCCCACGCCGTCAGCGACGGAAAGATAAGCGCTGTTGATTATCTCCCGTAATTCGACGTCTTTAAGCGATGCCATTATCATTTCGGGATTGGGAGTAACTATAAGGCCGGGATCCTTTGATGACAGCAATTCCTCGGCTTTTTTCACGGCATCTTCCATTTTTAAATTGTCGATCCCAACACCCAGGATGCTGATCCTTTCATCGCCAAGGCACTCATTCATAAATTTAATGTTGTCCTGCGCGATTTTCACAAACTGTTCAACTTTATGCATATCTCTGCCGCCTAGATCATCAATGAACTTGCCGGCCGCCGATATCAGAGCGTTTTCGCTCATGCCGTTAAGGTCAAGCGACGGCCCGCCGATGGACGTTTGGAATCTTTCAACTTTGGGATCGTAAGATAAGGCAAGGCTCGGGACCCTTGCGATGGAAGAGAATATGAGACTGTGCAGCCTCATGCCTATCAAACCATCAAGCCCCGAGATCACATCCAGCATTTCATGGGGAGTACACCGCCTCAGCACAACGTGCGACGGATATTTCATGAACCCCATGATCTTATTCGCTATGTTCAGGTCGTCCGGATATTTAAATATCAAAAATACCACCTGTGAATCCTTTTCCTTTATCAAGTGGTCGCACGCGGCTGCTATGGCTTTATATTTCGCGGCGGAATACTTGCCTTTGACCGGCGGGCGGACAGACACCCCTATCAAACGGGACCGGCATTTTTTAACGCCTTCTATATCCAGGAGCTTTTTGCCTTTTTCCTTGTTCGGGGACCCGAGCAGGAAAGCCAGATCTGAAGTTAAAACAAGCTTTTTTGGCTTTGCTCCGATAGAAGCTAATTCCTCAAAAGATCTTTTATCCCTCACGGCGATCAAGTCGACATTCGTCAGGGCCTTTTTCAATAAATATTTGCGCCTTACCGGTCCTATTCCCTGCCCCAGCAGGATGACTTTTTTCTTAAAAGACCTTGCCGCTGAGATCAAAAGCAGATAATAAAGAAGGCTTCTTATGCTCGTTGAATCCTGCATTATGCCGCCCCCTCCGAGGATAAAAGCATTGCAGGTCTTCAGCTCCTGTAAAACCCTGGGAAAAGAGTATTTATGGACCGAGGTTACATTGTAAGTCGTTGAGGTTTCGTCGGGGCTGCCGGAAAGAACAGTGATCGTTCCGCAAGGATGGTCTTTTTTGGCCGCCGAGATCAGTGAAGAAAGTATCGCTTCATCGCCGATATTCCCGCATCCAAAATAGCCGGCAATAAGCAGTTTCATTTGCTAATATCCTAAGAATAGATCCTTATTGGAACCGCCCCGATTTTAATCGGGGCAGGTTACAATAAAGCCATGCAAAATAAGCCAGAAGCCCCAGAGCAACGCCAAGTACCAGCCCGACGCAGGATCTGACAAGCGTGATAAGGACCGGCGTGTGTATGTGGCAGAACGAATTTGTCATTGATACGGGCGCGAGCACCCCGGCCACAAGCAAGGCCCAAAGCCATTTATTCCCGCCTTTCATATAATAAATGGCCGCCAGTATCAACGCGGGATATCCGATCAGGAATTCCTTTGTCCTTGGCCTTATGACCATGATGTTCTCAAGAAGCCCTCTCACATATTTTTCAGGCATCGACACAGGAAAGCCAAAATTCCCGCTCCTTAAAATAAAAAGTGCGCCGCAAGCGGCCGCCAGCAGGAATAGAACGACGTGAGATATTTTAATGTTAATGTCCAGCAATTCCTTTGCTCTGGACATTGACGCTTTAATGTCCAGTTTCTCTTCATTTTCCCGCCTAAACAGGAAATATGATGCGACAATAAGCAAAGGAAGGATAAGGGCTATTTTCACTCCTGTGAAAGCGTCAACGCCGATCATATGCACTTTATCAGACAAAAGCGCTGCTATAAAAACAGCACCTACGGCGGCGATCGCCGCGATGCACATAACGATCGAGATCGCACTGAAAATGACACCCGCTTTGATCGGGTCCCTTTTTGCAGGGAACATTGATATGACAGCATACGCGGGAAAGATCACCGCAGAGAGCAGCGCCAAAATCTTTGATGTCAACAGAGCAAAAAGAACGAAAAATGCCAAAGAGATATATAAATTCACCGGCAGGAAATAATGGAGTAGCAGGACTGCGCCACCGGCAACCCCAAGCCCGATCAGGCTTTTTTCAAGATTGCTTACCGATATTTTTTCCGGCATCGATGCCTGCCCTATCACAAAGCCACAACTTAAAAGCTCATCCTTCAATGTTTTTACAAAAGAAAGGTTGGTCGAGATCAGGTCTTTTCCGTTTTCAGGATATTGGAACAGGTGGACATAAAGTATCCTGGCGCCCCTTTCCCTCGCGGCACGGACGAACCTTCCCACAGCTTGTTCCTGCGGCATATCTTCCAGTTCCTCCGGAGGAATGCTGTGGACCTTGATCAAATTCCCTTCCATATAAGAAGCAAGGGCTGAAGCCCCCGTTTGTTTCCCGAATTCCACGTAACCGTATCTCAACTTGCCTGCTTTCAATGCTCTAGCGGTTTCCTTTAAGTAATTCGGGTGTCCCAGCACTTCCTGTTCAGCGAATATGACGGAGTCGAAAGCAGAAATGGCTTTTATTTTGCTGTTTATGATCTCACCGCTTAAATTGAACGCATTCCTGATCCTAGGAATAACCCTTAACCGGGCGTTTTGAACAAGCTTTATTTTTTTGGAGGACATCCCTTTGCTTGGGATATACAGGTTCACCTTTTTCGGGTCCACGCCCGACAAAAGATTAATGTCCGCGCTGCTTGCCATATCTTCGGTAAGGGCAACAGCTGAAACTCCGGCGATCCTTAACTTTGCAAGAATAAGGTCGATCGGAGCATTTTGGACCATTGAAAGCCTTTTGATATCGCTGAAGTCGGCTGCCAGTTCTACAACGTTATTCGCTTTTTCCGCATTTATCCTTTTATAAAGAATGGATGCGGAAACAGCTATCGATACAATAAGCGCAAAAGTGACGAGCAAAATCACCCTTTTATCATTCATATTATTTCCTCCCGATCTTCAAGAACGATTCTATGAACACATCGATGTTCCCGTCGATAACTTTCTGGACGTCGCCGACCTCTGTTTGTGTTCTGTGGTCCTTTACCATAGTGTAAGGCGCAAAAACATAAGACCTTATCTGGTTGCCCCATCCTATCTCACGCCTCTGCCCCCGCAATTCCTCTATCTTTTCCTTTCTTTCTTCAAGGAGCATTTCGTAAAGTTTCGCTTTCATTATCTTCATCGCGGCTTCCCTGTTCGCGTGCTGTGAACGGTCCGATTGGCTTTGCGTCACAATTCCGGTCGGTATGTGCGTTATCCTTATCGCGGAACTCACTTTATTCACATTCTGGCCGCCGGGACCGCTCGCTCTGTAAGTGTCCACGCGCAGGTCCGCAGGGTTTATTTCCACTTTGATGTCCTCCGTTATTTCAGGGATCGCCTCAACGGAAGCAAAGGAAGTATGGCGTTTTCCGTCGGAGTTGAAGGGCGACATCCTTACAAGCCTGTGAATGCCCTTTTCGGTCTTCAGATATCCGTAAGCGTACAGCCCGGAAACAATGATCGTGACGCTTTTTATGCCGGCTTCTTCGCCGTAAGAAAGATCGGGGATCTCTATCTTGTATCCTTTTGCCTCCGCCCACCTGCTGTACATCCTGAGCA
>JBDRDU010000081.1:0-2763 GCA_043820455.1 bacterium
CGCCGCGAAGATATTGGGAGGCAAAAAAATAAAGAGCGGGACAAGATTGATACTTGCTCCGGCATCAAGGGACATTATGCTTGAGCTTATCAAGAAAGGGATCTATCAGGTTTTGGTCGAGGCCGGCGGGACCTTTGTAACACCAGGTTGCGGGCCATGCGTGGGAACTCACAACGGCGTCCCTTCGGACGGTGAAAATGTGATCTCGACCGCTAACAGGAATTTTAAGGGAAGAATGGGAAATACGAACGCCTTTATATATCTTGGTTCGCCCGCTACGGTCGCTGCTTCGGCATTGAACGGGAAGATAACCGACCCAAGGAATTATTTGTGAAAATCCTGGAGCGCCTTTATCTCTGTTCCGCCTGATTCGACAGCTTCGATCCCTTCGACAGCCGCTTTTGCCGCAGCAATGGTAGTTATGTAAGGGATCTTGTATTTTATCGCCGCTTTCCTGATGTACCCGTCGTCATATTTGCTTACCCGGCCGACCGGCGTATTTATTATCAGGTTCACCTGCTTATTCGCTATATCATCGGTGATGTTCGGGCGGCCATCGTTCATTTTTATCGCCAGTTCGGCAGATATCCCGTTCTTCTCCAGCAGCTCCTTTGTCCCCTTGGTCGCCTTTACTTTAAAGCCCAGTTTAATGAGTTTTTTTGCCGGCTCAATTATCCGCCCCTTATCATTGTCATTGACAGAAATGAATACTGTCCCGGATGTGGGGAGCTTAAGGCCCGTCGCTTCCTGCGCCTTATAATATGCGAGCCCGAACGATGTCGCCATTCCCAGAACTTCGCCGGTCGATTTCATTTCCGGCCCAAGCACTGGATCGACCGACGGATAAGAAGAAAACGGGAAAACAGCTTCCTTTACGCCAAGATGGTTCATCTTAACGGCTTGTTTCGGCTTCAAGTCCTTCAGTTTTTTTCCGAGCAGTATCTGCGTTGCTATTCGCGCCATCTGGATATTCATGACCTTGCTGACAAGCGGGACCGTTCTGGATGCCCTCGGATTTGCTTCCAGTATGTAGACCTTGCCGTCGCAAATGGCATACTGGATGTTCATCAGGCCCTTCACTTTAAGTTCTTTGGCTATCCTCGTTGAATATTCCTCTAGCGTTTTTAACTGCGCGGCCGGGATGTTGCGCGAAGGAACAACGCATGCGCTGTCGCCCGAATGTATGCCGGCAAGTTCTATGTGCTCCATAACTGCCGGGATGTATACGTCTTCGCCGTCAGAGATCGCGTCAACTTCAACTTCCATTGCCTGCTCAAGGAATTTATCAAGAAGCATGGGATATTCGGGGGTTATTTCTATCGCTGTCTTTACATAATCGATCAGCGACTGTTCATCATATACAACTCTCATTCCCCGCCCGCCAAGAACGAAAGAAGGGCGCACCATCAGGGGGTATCCGATCTTTCTTGCCTTAGCTATCGCTTCTTCTTCCGAGACGGCCGTGTCGCCTTCGGGCTGCGGAATGCCAAGCCTTTCGATCACCAGCCGGAACTTGTCGCGGTCCTCCGCAAGATGGATGCTTTCAAAAGATGTCCCGAGTATCTTTACCCCGGCATTGACAAGCTCTTTCGCTATGTTAAGCGGTGTCTGTCCGCCGAACTGTACTATAACGCCAAGAGGTTTTTCTTTTTCATATATATTAAGGACATCTTCAACTGTCAGCGGTTCAAAATACAACTTGTTCGATGTGTCATAATCGGTCGAAACGGTCTCGGGATTGCAGTTGACCATTATCGATTCGATCCCTTCATCCTTTAATGTGAACGCGGCATGCACGCAGGTGTAATCAAATTCTATCCCCTGCCCTATGCGGTTGGGCCCGCCGCCAAGTATCATGATTTTCTTGTTGTTCGTAACGGAAACTGCGTCCTTTCCATTGTACGTTGAATAGTAATAAGCCCCGTCGGCGCCGCTTACCGGCACAGGATCAAACGCGGCGGGGAGGCCTGCTTTTAACCTTGAGGCCCTTACATCTTTTTCCGACATATTGACGAGCTGGCCGATATATCTGTCGGAAAATCCGTCCTTCTTCGCCTGTACAAGCATGTTCTCCGGAAGTTTTTTGTCCTTCAATTTCTTGAGCGCTTCCTCTTCGTCCACAAGCTCTTTCATCTGCTCGATGAACCATATGTTGATCTTTGTCATGTCCCACAACTCTTTCGTGGTCATGCCTTTCCTTAAAGCCTCGTACATGATGAATATTCTCTCGCTTGAAGGGAATACCATTTTTGCCTTCAGCTGCAGCAGATCAAGCTCCTGGAATTTCTTGACCCCCAGGCCGTATCTTTTTATCTCCAACGATCTGATGGACTTTTGGAACGCTTCCTTAAAATTCTTGCCGATGCTCATTACTTCGCCCACGGCTTGCATCTGCGTCCCAAGCTTGTCTTCCTGCTCAGTGAATTTCTCGAACGCCCAGCGCGCGAATTTGATGACGACATAATCTCCGCCCGGTTCGTATTTATCGAGCGTTCCGGACTTGTAATACGGGAGCTCGTTCAGCGTTATGCCTACTGCAAGCTTTGTCGATACTCTGGCTATCGGGAATCCCGTGGCTTTTGACGCCAGCGCGGAAGAGCGCGACGTCCTCGGGTTGATTTCGATGATGACAGTTCTTCCGGTCTCGCGGTTATGCGCGAACTGAATATTGCAGCCGCCCGTCACTTCTATCGCGTCAACTATTCTGTATGAATACTCCTGTAATATCTCCTGGGTTTTCTTTGGAACGGTCAGCATAGGCGC
>JBDRDU010000082.1:0-24993 GCA_043820455.1 bacterium
GAAATTCTTTGACATAAAATGCCGTCAGGCGGACCTAAAACCAGGCCTTGTTATCGTCACCCTTACCTGCAGGGCATTGAAAAGACAGGGTGGGGCGGCAAAAGAGGAGCTTCAAAAAAATGACGTCAGAGCGCTAAAAAAGGGGCTTCCAAATCTCCAGCGGCACATAGAAAGCTTGAAACTGTTCGGGGTGCCGATAATCGTTTCAGTGAACCTGAGGACGGAGGACTCCAAAGAAGAGGCAGTTGCGGTCCTTGATCACTGTAAAAGCCTGGGGATCGAGGCGGTTATATCCGATCTTTGGGGTAGGGGCGGGGCAGGGGGCGTGAATTTAGCCGAAAAGGCAGTTGAGATGTTAAAAAAACCGTCAAAATTCCGTTGTTTATACGGCCTCAATATCTCTGTAAGGGCAAAGATCGGGAGCATCGCGGCAGAAATATACGGCGCCAGCAAAGTTGACTTTACCGATGAAGCCCTTAAGGATCTTGCAGCGATAGAAAAAAGCAAGTATTCAAAATTCCCGATATGCATGGCCAAGACGCAGTTCTCGCTTTCCGACAAATCGGAGTTGCTCGGCGCCCCGAAGGGGTTTAATATTACTGTCAAGCGGCTTAAAGTTTCCGCGGGAGCCGGATTTATAGTGGCATTTACCGGCGACATATTGACAATGCCGGGCCTTCCAAAACATCCCGCGGCGGAAAATATGGATATTTCGGAAAGCGGAAAAATAAAAGGATTGTTTTAACGAATGATAGATCAGAAAAAGATAGAAAAAGCCGTAAAAATGATACTCGAAGCGATCGGGGAAGATCCTAAACGCTCGGGACTGAAAGATACTCCTGCCAGGGTAGCAAGGATGTATGCCGAGCTTTTTGCGGGTCTTCACAAGGATCCGGGAAAAGAATTGACAGTTTTCCACGAAGCGGACCATGAAGAAATGATAATGGTCAAGAACATCCCGTTCTACTCGATGTGCGAACATCATCTGGTCCCGTTCGCCGGCAAAGCCCATGTTGTTTATATTCCCACGAAAGGCAGAGTAACGGGACTCTCCAAACTCGTGAGGGTAGTGGAGGGCTTTGCAAAACGTCCGCAGGTCCAGGAGAGGCTTACAAGCCAGATCGCCGACACGCTTATGGATACTCTTAAGCCAAGAGGAGTGTTCATTATAATCGAAGCGGAGCATCTCTGCATGTCCATGCGCGGGGTCAAAAAGCCCGGCTCGGTCACTGTTACGTCTGCCGTAAGAGGGATCTTCAGAAAAAATCCAACAACAAAAGCCGAGGCCCTCGCACTTCTTAAAGCATGATCCTGAAAATAACCGACAAAGAATATCCCGAACTGCTGAAAAGAATATATGATCCTCCAGAAGAGCTTTACATTAAAGGAAACGCCTCCGTTCTGAACAGCAGATGTATCGCTATTGTCGGGACACGAACCGCCACAAATTACGGAAAAGAGATCGCCAGACGATTTTCATATGAACTTGCACAGTGCGGTTTCACTGTTGTTTCCGGCCTGGCAGAAGGGATAGACACAGAAGCCCATATAGGCGCGCTCGAAGCAGGGGGCAAGACCGTTGCCGTGTTCGGCTGCGGCATCGACAGGATATTTCCTCCGCAGAACATCGGATTATCGGAAGATATAGAAAAGAGCGGAGCTCTTGTATCGGAATATAAGCCGGGTACTCCCGCGGCAAAATGGACATTCCCGAGGCGGAACAGGATAATTTCCGGCCTCTCTCTCGGGGTTGTCATGGTGGAGGGGCACTGGGACAGCGGAGCAATGATAACCGCCAAGCTTGCGCTGGATGAAGGCCGCGAGGTTTTTGCCGTGCCGGGCAATATCGCCATCGACCAGACAAAAGGGCCTCACTGGCTAATAAAGCACGGAGCGAAACTTGTGGAGAATGTGGATGATATCCTTGAAGAATTCAATGTCAAGCGCGTTGCCGGCCCGTCTCGCCGAGGGCTTGCCGAGGTGGACGGCGAAGTAAAAAAAGGAATTGACCATTCGCAGCTTTCGAGCGACGAGGTTAAAATAATATCCTGCCTGACAAAGGAGCCGAAGCATGTGGATGAGATATCCGCAGAAAGCAAAACAGGGTCCCATGAAACACTTGGTGTTCTTTCCGTGCTTGAGATCAAGGGATTGGTGAAGCAGATGCCCGGGAAGTATTTCGTTATTTGTTAAGCGCTTTTTTCAGTTTTTCCGTTGCGGTCTTCGCGATCCTGGAAACCTGAGATTCAGACAGATTAACCTCTTTCCCGATCTCTTTGAACGTTTTATCCTGGTTGTAATATCCTTTTAAGACATCGCTTTCCGATTTAGACAAATTCTTCATCGCGCTTTCCACGGTAATGGACGCATCCGATTCCTCGTGTGCTATGGCTTCCTTGTTGAAAGCCATGTAAATGTTCGCGGTGGAGGTTATGAACTCATATATTCCCGTGACGGGATCAGAGCCTCTTTTTCTTAGATAATCTTGCATGGCCCCTTTAAGGCGGACGCTGACGTAAGGCCATAGGGCTCCTTTTCTCGGATCCCATGTTTTTAATGTGTCGACGAAAGCGATCTTTGCTTCAGAGAGGAGGTCGTCAGCTTCGGCTTTTGCAATGTGGCGGGGGAGCCCCCCTATGTACCATCTTGCGGTCTTCGTGATCTGTCCCTTGTATTTTTCCAGGACCTCATCCGAATACTTGAGGAAATGCTCCCGCATTATGCTTATTATCTTGTCCTCTATTTCTTTTCTGGAAGATGTGATCATATTTGTCCCTTGAAAGATTTGTTCACGACTTTAATGAGTTCTTCTTCTCTTCCCTCTTTTTTGCTTGGATCAAATTCATTGCAGAAGGTTCCGGCCCATTTCCTTGTAAAGTCATAAAATCTTTTGAACACCGGAGATATCCAGGAAGGGGCGACGCCGGCAGGCCTGCCTATCTGCCCCTCTTTGGAAATGCTTACTCTGTCAATTTTACTTTCGCTCATGTTTCTTTCTTATTAATGCTATTTGCCGAAGCCTTGCGTATCCGGACCTCTTCCATTTTTTTGTCGATATAGATGCTTGCCACGGACAAGGCCTGTCTGCGAAGCTCCGGGTTTGCGACAACGACATCGGAGATCTTAGATACCATCTTCACGAAGCCCGAACTTAATGTGAACGAGGCGCCGTATTCGACTTCGAGAGCTGATTTCACGATCTTCTCCACCAGCTCCTTTGCGCTATGCCGGGGTTCTATTTGTTCAAGCATCCTTGAATGGAACATTTCTATTTTTTCTGCCATTTTATTTCCACCTTAACCATGCTCCGAATCCACTGCTTTTTTATCGTCCATATCAGCCGAATATTTCACTTATTCCAAAGAGATCATCCCTATCGACTGCACTTTTACCTGAGGGACTATCTCGTTATAAGAAAGCACTGCTACGTCCGGGAAGCTTCTTTCAATGAACCTTTTGAAATGGGGCCGAAGCCTTGGGGAACAAAGGATCACGGGAAGAAGCTTCATTCTCCTGAAATTCTGCATCTGGGATGATATCTGGACAAGGACCCTTTCTCCCACATTTGGGTCGAGCGCAAGGAATGAGCCGTATTCCGACTGGTGTATCGCCCCGATCATGACCTCTTCCAGGCTCGGATCGATCGTTACTACCGTTATAACGCCTTCCTTATCTGCGTATGTTTCACATATCTGTCTTGCCAGGGACTGCCTTACGTATTCCGCGAGTATGTTTATGTCGCGGGAGAGGTGCGCAAAATCCGCGAGCCTCTCAAGGATAGTGGACAGGTCCCTTATGGAGACCCTCTCTCTTACAAGAAGCTGAAGGACCTTGTGTACCTGGCCGAGAGAGAGCATATCCGGTATCAATTCCCTTACTATTGCCGCATTCGTGTTCTTGACGAGCTCGATCAATGACTGGACGTTCTGCCTTGTCATTATTTCATCCGCATAGCGTTTTATTATCTCGGTGAAATGCCTTGCTATGAATTCTACTGTTTCCTCGGATTCAATGTCCTGCCTCTGCAGCTCGCTACTCAAGTCTTCCGGCACCCACATTACAGGCTCGCCGGAAAGCGCATCTTTTAATTCAACCCCGGTGATGTTCTTTTCTCTTAGTTCGGCGGCGGACATATGTACGCACCTGTGTCCTATCAGCGCTTCTCCAGTTGAGACCCTGGAACCCCTTATCTCCATTACGTATTGGTTCGGGGGAAGGGACAGGTCATCCATTACCCGCACCCCTGGAATGACAAAGCCAAGCTCCTGGCCTATGCGGTACCTTATCAAAGTTATCTTTTCAAGCAGCGGCCCTTTTTGCGCGGGATCGATAAGGGGAATAAGATTCCTCCCTGACTTCAAGCTTAAAGGATCAAGCCCTAATGTGCCAAGGATGCTTTCCGGCTTTTTCAAGATGTCTTTTGCGGAGATATCTTCCGTTACCGACTTCATCTCTTCCTTTTTGTCCTTTGTCTGCAGCAGTACGACAGTAAGGACAGCGCTCAGAACGGCAAGGGTCAGGAATGGTATCGTCGGAAGGCCGGGGATTATCGCAAAGAACCCAAGAATGACCGCGACAAAGGCGAATGCTTTTGGCTGAGCGAAGAGCTGTGTTGCAACGTCTGTTCCCAGGCTCATCTCCGATGCGGACTTTGTAATGACAAGGCCTGTTCCTATTGCAATAAGAAGAGCGGGGATCTGTGCGACCAGGCCGTCCCCTACGGTTAGCAGTGCGTAAGTTGATAACGCTTCCATTATCCCCATCCCGCGTTGAAGCCATCCGACAAGGATCCCCCCTATGATGTTGACAAAGACTATTATTATGCCGGCAATGGAATCTCCCCTTACGAACTTGTTGGCGCCGTCCATGGAGCCGAAGAACGTAGCTTCCTGTTCTATCTTTCTCCTGCGGCCCCTTGCCTCGTTCGCATCTATCAGCCCGGCGTTAAGGTCGGCATCTATGCTCATTTGTTTTCCCGGCATTGCGTCAAGGGTGAACCTTGCGGCAACTTCCGCGACGCGCTCGGATCCTTTTGTTATTACCACGAACTGTACTATCGTGATGATAGTGAATATTATAGCCCCGACCACATAATTCCCTCTTACGACAAAGTTTCCGAAGGCAGTTATTACCTCTCCCGCATTGGCCTGAAGAAGTATGAGGCGGGTTGCCGCTATGTTAAGAGAAAGCCTGTATAGAGTTATGATGAGAAGTATCGACGGGAACGCCGCGAATTCAAGAGGTTCTTTAAGGTACATTGCCACAAGAAGGATCACGAGAGCAAAAGCTATGTTCAGCGTTATCAATACATCCATGATCGGGGTCGGGAGAGGGACGATCATCAGCGAAATGATGCAGATAAGAAGGGCAGCCACGAGGATGTCCGATAACGCGAACAGGTTCTTTATGCTTTTTAGATCGATGTTTGCCGGGAAAGCCATTTTATGATAATTTTATCAGGGATTGCCCATTATTCAAGGTTTTCTTATTCCGACAGTGGGTCCGAGGTACGATTTCAGTTTTTCCGTCCTTTTCTTCTTTATCTTGTAAACATAAGCCAGGACCTCCGCGACCGCCTGGTATAATCCCGCGGGGATCTGTTTGCCCACATCTGTAGTCCTGTATACAGACCTCGCAAGAGGCTCGTTTTCAACGATAGGCACGTAAGCGCTGTCCGCTATGCGCTTTATCTCTTCCGCTGCCTTTCTTTCTCCTTTTGCGAGCACGGTAGGGGACTTCATTTTTGGGGCCTCGTATTTCAGGGCAACGGCTATGTGTGCAGGGTTCGTTACGACAACATCTGCTTGCGGGACAGCCGCCATCATTCTCTGGTACGCGACCTGCCTCTGGAGCTCCCTCATGCGCTGTTTTATCATGGGGTCCCCTTCAAGGCGCTTGTATTCTTCCTTTATTTCCTGCTTGGTCATTTTAAGGCCTCTCATGTATTCCCATCTTTTATAGAGATAATCCAGGAGAGCTATGGCGACATAAAAAAGGCCCACTCTGAGAGCGACCTTGTAAGCGATATTACCCCCAAGAACGATGGCATCCCAGGGCTGCCCGTTTATCAGAATGACAATGGATGGGATGTCATCCTTTATGGCGCCCCACGTTATCCAGAACACTATCAATATCTTCACTATGGATTTTATGAGCTCTACGAACCCTTGGAGGGAGAACATTCTTTTGAAACCCTCGGCGGGGGATATTCTTTCTATTTTAGGCATTAAAGGATCGGCCGCAAAAAGAAGGCCTGTTTGGAGCGCTTCGGCGGCGAACGCCACGAACAGGATCAATCCGAATATAGGCGCGACAGCCATCGCCAGGCCTTGAATTCCAAGGAGCAGGGCGTACCCGGCGAATGAAAAAGAGAATTCGCCGGTATTCGGGATCAGGTTGAATATCATTGCTGCCATGTTGGTGAGGTTGTTCCACATAGATACGCCTGTATATTTGAACACCATGTATGAAAAGATCAAAAGGAGGGCTGTCGTTATTTCCTTGCTTTTTGCGACCTGCCCCTTTTCTCTAGCTTCGCGCAGTCTATGAGGGGTAGGCTCTTCGGTTTTTTCCCCGGCTTCTTCGGCCATATGTTACCTCCCGGAAAGAAGTGTCAGTGTTTTTACGATCTCGTTGCTCGTTTGTCCGATCAGCACCATCATATGCTGAATAAGCAAAGGAGACAATAACATGAGGCCGAAAAGACCCAGAGAAGGCTTTACCTGGAAGCCCAGCATGAAAACGTTCACCTGGGGTGCGACCCTTGATACTATACCAAAAGCGAAATCGGACAGGAAGATGAGAAGAAGTATCGGAGCGCACAGCTGTATGGTGGTTATCCAGAACCACTTTAAAAGAGCGAGCATTTGAAGAAGAAGATCCGGCTTTGAGAAGTCGATGACACTTATTATGGGGAGTGCAACAAAGCTCTGATGCAAGGCGGACAGCACCAGATGATGTCCGTCAACAAGCAGGAAAACGACCAGCGCTATCAGGAACAGGAACGTTCCGCTGATGGAGGAACTTGCTCCTGTGGTAGGGGAGAGCACGTTCGCCACGGAAAGTCCCATCTGCATATCCATTATATCCCCGGCCGCTTGGGCGCTTTGGAGTATTATAGATGACACAAAACCTATGATGTATCCTATAAAAATCTCAATGACTATCGCAAAGATAAAAGCAGGAAAAGAATCGGGCAGGTATCTTACGGGAACAACGAACCACATTATTGCCGACAGCCATATTGCCAGGCTGATCTTGACGAAAGCGGGGATCGATTTCGCGCTGAAGACGGGAGCGTCAATGAAAAGACCGGCAATACGCGCAAGGATCAGGAGAAATATCTCGACCTGGGGATAAGAAATGACCATATTACCTTACCATGGCCGGGATGTTTGCCCATAGCGTTACGGTAAAATCTATGAGGAGAGATGCTATCCACGGCGCTGTTACCGCAACCATTCCAAGAACTGCGACGACTTTCGGCACGAAGGTGAGGGTTTGTTCTTGTATCTGAGTTACCGCTTGAAAAAGGCTGATGATGAAACCGACGGTCAACCCGATCCCGACCGCCGGGGCTGACAGCAGCAGTATCAATATGACGCCGTTATAAATTATCTGTACAGCAAAATCTGTGCTCATCTAAAGCTCATCAACAATCCTTTTGTTATTAAGTTCCATCCGTCCGAAAGGACGAATAGCAATATTTTAAACGGCAAAGAGACCATGACAGGGGACAACATGAACATGCCTAATGAAAGCAGTATGTTCGCCACGACCAGATCTATTATCACGAAAGGAATGAACAGTAAAAAACCCATTTGGAACGCGGTCTTCATTTCCGAGATCATGAAAGCAGGTATCACGACGTATACAGGAAGGTCATTGAAGCTTTTTGGCGGCGGGATTTTCGCGAACTGCACAAAAAGCGAAAGGTCCCGCTCTCTTGTCTGTCTCAGCATGAACGCCTGAAAAGGCTTCATCCCTGCATCAAAAGCTTTCATCTGGGTGAGCTGACCCTTGTTATAAGGAACGATCGCGGTCTTGTTCACCTCATCGAATGTCGGGGCCATTGTGTATACTGTCATGAACAGCGCCAGCCCGATAAGGACGGAATTTGGCGGTACCTGGGCAGTTCCGATAGCGGACCTTATCATGGAAAGCACCACGATGATCCTTAAGAAAGAAGTGGTCGAAATGAGCAGAAAGGGCAGAAGCGATATCAGTGCCAAGGACAGCATTATCTGAACGTTGTTGCTGAATCCGGAGGAATTCATGATACTGGCAATATCAAGGCTGGCTTTTGGCGCGGCATAAGCGATGTCAAAAGGTATAAGTAAAAAGACAAAAATAAAAGGCAAAAATAAAAAGTTTTGTATTTTAAGCCCCGCTTTCCAGTTTGTCTATTAATGTAACGCCTTTTTGGCCCACCACTATTAAATATGATCTGTCATGGACCGATATTATATATGCGGAAACCTGAGGTTCCAGGCCTATTCTGTCTACTATCTGTATCAATTTCCCTTGGGAAGACAGCTGAAGTTTCGGGAACAGGTATTTAGCGGAAAAATATATAAGCCCGATGACAATGGCCAGTGATAATATAAGCTGGAAAACATAACCGATGGTAATAAGATTGGAGGCTTTCGGCAATACTTCTGGAGATACAAGAATCGCAAACATAATTGGATCTTTCTATTTATTAATAAGGACGTTGGTTATTTTGAGCCCGTAATAATCGTCTATTGCAATGACCTCGCCCTGCGCAACAAGCTGGCCGCTTACTTTCAGGTCAAGAGGCTCTCCGGCCAATCTGTCCAATTCCACAATAGAGCCTTCTTTTAGGTCCAGAAGCTCCTTCAAGCTCATATGAGTGCGGCCCAGTTCTACGCTTACTTCAACGGGAATGTCCCCCAGTGTCCTGTCCTGGATCTTGCTGCCGTGTTCCACCTCGGCCAATTCCGGGAACTGAATTTTTTTTAGGTCCATTTAATTCCCCCCCGCTTCATTTTCAGGCTCAAGTGTTTCATTCTCCTCTTCAAACAACCCTTCAGCGCCTTCATTGTACTCTTCTTTTTCTTCAACTTCCAGGGGCAGTTCTGCATCTTCTTCGTTCTCTATTGTTTTACTTGTTGCCGGCTCCAGCATGACCTTTGGAGGGGTCTTTATCTTTTTGACGCTGCCGCCTGATACTTTCACTGAGAAATGGTCGTTCTTTATGCCGGGCTGTGCTTTCAGCTCTGATGTACAGCCAAGAACGAGCTTGATCGGATCGTTCAATTTTTGGTCCAGGGAGATCACATCCTCCATCTCGATGGCGGTCAATTCTTTTGCGGCAATGTCGGTCGTGCCGAGTTCCGCGACAATAGGCACTTCGATCGAGGCAAGAAGCTCGTCTGTCAGCGTGGAAAAGTCAAGCCCGACTTCCTCTTCCTTTTTTGACAAAAGCTCATTGAGCTTTTTAAGCGTGCTGTTCTGATAAACAAAAGTGAATGTTGAGGGCGCCGAATTCGCGATCGAGAGCTGAGTGGTGACCACAGTGATCACTTCATTCAGGTTCACATGCGATTCTCTCTGTATGTTCGGATAACTGACGATCTCCATGTTTGGCGTCTCAAAGGTGTTTTTCCAGCAGCTTGTGTATTTGTTGAGGACATTGCTGAAGATCGAATGGATCATTGATTCTTCGAGCTCGGTCAGTTCCTTTGTTTTTGTGTCGACGGATTGGCAGCCAAGAGAGAAGTTTATTACCAGATTTGCCAGTTGATAGTCGACAAGGAACATCACTTCTCCGATCTCCTTTATGGGAAGCTTATTATAGATCAATCCTCCGGTGACGCGCTTTAAGAACTCAAGGTAAGAGAGCTGTTCAATGGAGATGCTGAAAATATCTGTGCTGGCCTTCAATGCTTCTTTGATGTGCATGGAGAATTCAAAAGCAAAAAAATAATGGACCTTAAGCGTTTTCTCAAGCTCGTCCTTGGAGATCCTGTGAAAACCGTATGTCAGCGGTTTTATCTTTTTTGCGGCTACCTTTTCCGGTCTGTAAGCGGTCCAGTCCCCGATGGACGCGGGGAACTTTATCTCTTTTTTATAAAGAGCTGCTGTATCCTCTCTGTCTGCCAAAAGAGCCCCTTTCTATCAGGAAATCCTATTGATAAAGTTCGTTATTTCGTCGCTGATCATCCTCAAGATCGTGAGGTTCCCGCTCATTGCGCGCTCAGCTTCCTGGGCATCTATTATTTCACCGGTATAGAAAACATTCGACTGCTCGTAGTTCCTTGGCGTTACGGTCCCGTACGTATCACCCGACAGCTTGTAGGTTTGGGGCACGCCCGATGCGGATGTTTCCGCGAAAGTATTGCCTGATGCCTGCGCAAGCCCCGACAGGTTTTTAAATGATGTAAGCGCTATGCTGTAGCCGGTATATTGATTGATGGAATCATAATCAATGGTCCCATCCGCTTTCAGGTTATATTCAGCAAGCTGTCCATTGTTCGTCCAGCTAAGCTGGTCCATGTTGTATGCTGTAAGTCCGGTTATCGGCACCAGAGTGCCGCCGCTCAGGCCGTAGACCTGCATCCCGTTATCCGTTGTAAGGTTCCCTGCGGAATCGATCAGGAATTTTCCCGCCCTTGTGTATAGTTTTGTCGTTCCGTCATCCGGAGATACAATGAACAATCCGGACCCTATAATGGCCATGTCCAGCTGCAGCCCTTCAGTTAATGTGCCCTGGCTGAAATCCAGATGGGTGCTGCTGATCCCGACAGAAGCGCCGAGCTGTATGGGGTTTGTCCCGCCGATATCAGCTCCCGCGGAAGTGCCTTCGTTCATCATTTTCTCGAATATGGTCTGAAAAGATATTTTCATCGTTTTATAGCCCGGGACGGACATGTTCGCTATGTTCGATGAATTTATTCTGAGCTGAGTGTTATAGGCCTCTATCGCATTTTTTGCTTTTGTCATTACATCAAGCATTTTATATCATCCTCCTTATTGGACCCTCGAAAGGTTTTCTGTCGGGACGGTCACGCCGTCAATATCAAGCATGGCCTTGCCGCTCTCAAGCAGGACGCTTTTGACCTGGCCCGTTATATCCTTGCCGGATGACGGGTCTTTGGCTGTAACGGTCCTGCCTATAAGGCTGCTGTAAACGCTAAGTTCGAACTGGGGGGAAATATTGCTGAACGCGCTTGCGCCGAACACATCATTGATGTTCGTAGTGCCTGTTAGTCCCGACACGCCGAAATCAATATTGGAAGAGCTTGACGTTGTATCGTTTTCGGTGCCAAAAAGTATCGAATTCATGTTGTTGGATGTGATCTGATTGAGGAGCACAGTCGCGAATTTAGGGTTATCCTGGCTGTTCAGCAGTTGAGTGATGATCTCGTTATTGTTCATGGAGAAGATCTGAGCAGTATTACTGCTGCTTGATACGGGATTTACGGATCCATACGCCATTTCTCCACCTCTTTTCCTTGATTATTATACAACAGATCAGCCAGTTGTGCCTTTATTATGTTTTCTGCCGTCATCGGAAAGAATGTTCAGGTCGTCAATGTTAAGATCGGCAAGCTTAAGGGATCTTTCAAGTTCCGCGATGTTCTCTTCAAGGGCCTGTTTTGCCGCCTGGTCCGCGTAAATGTTGATCGAAAGGACGCCCCTGTGGCTTGATATGTTCATGAGCACCGTCCCGAGGTTTTCAGGTTTCAGCTCTATGGATAGCTCTGTCCTTCCGTTCTCAAGCAGGAATTTCATCTTGTTCTTTATCTGCGCGACCAGGTCGTCCACATCGATGCTCCTGAGAGAGAGAGAATTGTTCTTGGATGTTATCAGTGTGCTGTAAAAGTCGGGAGAAAGCTCGAGTTCACCAAAAAATGCTCCCTTGATGATGTTCTCGGCAGGTCTCGCCTGATCGGCCTTTGCTTGCTTTGCGACTTCCGCCGCATTGGCAAGATGTTCCGGCTTTTGTGCTTTGAGGCTTGTTCCGTCAATCGAACTGCTTGTTTTGGTCGTTCTCCCGTGAGAGTTGTTTTCCAGGGCAGGATAAGCATCTATCTTATTGACCTCATTATCCGGACAGGAACCGGTGAAGAGGGGAGAGTTTGCGAAAGATTGAAAATTAACGGAGAGCATTGACGGAAAAAGGACCTTAAGCTTTTCTTTTTCGAATATTCCTGAAAAAACATCATCATTACGCTGAATATTGCTCGGTTCAGGCGCGTTAAATGTCTCGTTAGTTATCGCTGAAACTTGTGACAATCTTTGTATCCCCCCATCTACTTTAATCGTATTAAGGGGCCAAAACCTTGCATTTGAACGGGTTCAATGCCGCGGGGGAGACTCGAACTCCCATGCCTTTCGGCATACGCCCCTCAAACGTACGTGTCTACCAGTTTCACCACCGCGGCACAATTATATTCTATATAGAATACATGCCGCTGTCAAACAATCTATTTCGCTGTTTCGTACTGTTCTTTTAAACTGAAAAAGGTCGCGCTGACGAATATCAGGGTGCCGCCTATCATCATGTTCAGCGTCAGAGAATCGTGAAATATGAGGATGCCGAGCACAGTTGTGATGACGATGCTGCTCATGGATATGACGCCGCCCAGGGCAGTTGAGCATAATTTGAACGCATAGGTCTGGAAAAGCTGGCCCGCGGTCCCGATGATGCCGATAGCAAGCAAAGCAAGAAATGCCGAGCCGCTTGGTATAATAATGTTATCTTTAAGGAAAAAGAGGGAGAATATCGTCCCGAAGAACACGAACGAAAGCACGATCATCCATGAACTTTCAGTTTTTCTTAATTCCCTGATCGATACGACGGCCATTCCGCTGGTTATTCCCGAGATAAGGGCAAAAAGGTCCCCTATGTTCAGCGCGGAGTAATTGAACTGGAATATAAGGAACATCCCGAGGAATGCGGACACTATGAATATCACCTTTTCCTTTGTTAATTTTTCATTCAGGTATATGTTGGAGAAGATCGAGGCGAAAATAGGGTAGGTGCAGGAAAGAAGCACCGCATTTGAGACGCTTGTCAGGGATATGGCGTTGAAATAAAGGATCAGAGATATGCCACCCATTATTCCCCTGAACGTTGTTTTCCCTTTCTCCTTTACCTTGAACTCCACTTTTTTGGCGGCGACCATTCCCATTATTATGGTAAAACTGATGAATGCCCTGAAAAATATTATCTCGGCTGCGGGGACGGATGAGCTCAGCGCTTTTACCATTATTGCCATAAAGCTGAACAGGACGGCGGAAGACAGCATCATAACGGGGCCGCTGACATTGGTCTTAGGCATGTTTTTCTCCATTAACTTGGAAACCCGAGACTAAACGTCTCGGTTTCCTTAACTTTATTACTTTGAACGACTTCTTATGGAGCCGCGACGTTCAGTCGCGGGTCTCGTAATGTTTGTTGCAATTTCTTCCATTCGCATGCCCCTGGAGCCTTTTATCAGGACCGTGTCTCCTGTCGTGAGGATCTTTTTCAGGGTTTTTATAGCTTCATTGTTCGATCCCGTGATGTGCACGTTCTTTAGCCCGTTCCTTGAAGCGCTTTTCGCGGTATATTTACTCAATTTCCCGACGGTGATCAATATTTCGATGTTCAGGTTCGCGGCGAGCCTGCCGATATTTTCGTGGCTTTTTCTGGCGATCTTGCCGAGTTCGAACATGTCCCCCAGTACCGCGATGCGCCTTCCCGGATAATTTTCCAGGATGCCGAGTGATGCGGCCATTGAATCCGGGTTCGCGTTATATGTGTCATCGATGATGATGATATCCTTAAAGTGAATTATGTTCAGCCGCTTGCTTGAAAGCTTGAATTTCTCAAGACCTTTCTTTATGTAAAATGGTTTGATCCCAAGGGCATAAGCAGAAGCCGCGGCACAGAGAGCATCATATATATTGTGTTTTCCGGGAAGGGGAAGATATATCGAGACCTGAAAAGCTTTTGTTTTAATGACGAACGAGGAGCTCTCACTGCAATATCTGATGTCTTTTGCGGTCACGTCGGCAGGAGAATTTATCCCAAAGGAAACAACTTTTCCCCTCGCTCTCTTTTTGAGATAAGGGAAATATTTATCATCAGCAGACAATATCGCGAAGTTTCTCTTTGTTTGAAATTTCAGTGTTTCACTCTTTGCTTTCGCGATGTTGTTTCCAGACTTAAGGTGTTCCATGTGGGCGCTGCCAATGTTCGTTATGACCGCGATATCCGGGCGCGTCATCCAAGCGAGCTCTTCGATCTCGCCGAGCCCTTGCATGGCCATCTCGATGACGGCGTATTTATGGGTTTTATTCAGTGTCAAAAGCGTCTTCGGAACGCCGATCTCGTTGTTGTAATTCTCCTCTGTTTTCAATGTCCTGCCGGACAGCGAGAGGATCGACGCCAGCATGTCTTTTGTGGTGGTCTTTCCGGAGCTGCCCGTGACCCCGATAAAAGGGATGTTAAATCTTTCTTTATAAGAGCGGGCTATTTTATGGAATGCTTCAAGGGTATCCTTAACATATATTACAGCTTTATCTTTTGGCGGCTTTATTTTCCTGGACGAGAGGGCGGCAGAAGCCCCTTTTTTAAGCGCGGAGCCGATGAACTTGTGGCCGTCGAATTTTTTGCCGGTAAGGGGGATAAAAAGGTCGCCTTTATTTATATGCCTGCTGTCGGTCGAGATGCCGGAAAAGCTCGATATGCGGCTTCCCTTCAGGGTGCCGCCGGTAGCGTTCAAGACTTCTTTTAACGTGATCATTTAAGGGTATTATAGCAAGTTTTAAGTGAAACTGAAATTTTTAGTGGTTTTGCACGATATATACATAGAAGGGGAGGAAGAAGCTATATCTATGAATTTAAAAATAACTGCGGGCGTTAACAGAATACTGTCCTCAAAACTTGGGGGCCGTCTTATCCGTAAAACGGCTTACCGCCCTTATACCGATCCTGTTAATCATACCATCGGAGGTCTCCAGCTAAGATCACCAGCTTTGAAATGTCTGGGGCTTTCTCCCTTGCTTATTCATAGCGGGGGCTTGCCCATACGAGGGCCAATGAAGAATTTACGTTTGCACGGGATCCCTAATTCTGTAGGCATAGCCATGGCTACCGCGGTGGTGGTGAAGAGGATCGATCTTTCGCAGATACCGGAGGAAAACATTCCTAAAAATGAAGTAGAAAAAGAAGTCCAAGAGTTTAACATAGCCCTTGATAAAGCCATGGAACGACTGGAAACCAGCAAGTCCCGCGCAGGAAACAAAAATGACGAAAATGGAGCGATCTTTGATATGCTCTTGCTGATGGGGGCGGAAATAAGGACAGGGATCAGCAATTTGATAAGATCCCAGCAATTCAGCACTAAAAAGGCCGTTCTTAAATTTTTAGGGGAGCCCATGGCGATTTTCATTGCCAAATGGAAAAGTGAAACTGCGGAGCCGATTGAAAAAGCGAAAGCCAAGGACTTAGCTAATCTTTATAAATATTACAGTGAAAGTATTTTAAAGTTTCGTTATGGGTTGACGGCGAACGTGCTTTCCGATATAGAAAAAAGCGATAAGCAGGTAATAGTGGTAAGCAAGGAACTTTCTCCCAACGACGCTGCCCATGTTGATCCTGACAGGGTCCTGGCAGTAGCTTTGGGAGAGGGAGCCAGGACAGATCATACTATAGTGCTTCTTAAGAACTCCGGCGTCCCGACCGTATATGGATTGGGCGATGTTTCCGAGATAGAGACGGGGGACGAGATCATTGTGGATGCTGAGAAGGGAAGGGTCTTTGTAAATCCTGATGAAGCCACCAAACAGAAATATATTGTTAAAATGAACGAATTTGGGGCCTTGAAAAAAACGCTGGAAACTTTGGACCGCATACGCCCGACCGAGACAATAGAAGGCAAAAGAATCCATATCCGAGGCAATGTGGACTATTTGGACGATGTGGAGCCGTTAAAACGCGTGGCGATCAATGGCGGAATAGGGTTGCTTAGGTCCGAACGTTTCTATATGCGGACCTTTGGAGAGGTCCGGGACCTGGAGCCCAGTATCCAGGAATCGGTTAAATTTTATGAAGAGATCGCGGCTGAGATCAAAGAAGAAGTGGTCATCCGTACCATCGACTTGGGTGAAGATAAGCAGTTGCCCTATCTTAAAAAAATAAACGGATCGGAGATCTTTAAACTTAGAGGATTGGGGCTTTGCTTGAAAAACCCGGCCGTTAATGAGATCTTCGTAAAACAGATCGAGGCCTTGCTCCTTGCCAGCGGGAATGCGAAGAACATCAAGATAATGTTTCCTATGGTCACTTCCGAAGAACAATTTTTGGAAGGCAAGAGATTGATCGAAGCTGTTATGCAGAAGCTTAAAAAGGAAGATAAGCCCTTTAATGAACAGATAAAAGTTGGGGCCATGATCGAAACCCGCGCGGCGATAAGGAACATCGAGGCCATTGCTAAAGTCACCGACTTTTTAAGCATCGGCACCAATGATCTTACCCAGGACATCACGGGAGCCAGCCGCTACGATCCGGAACCGGAAGTAAGGAAGCGCTACGATGAATTCGATCCTAGGGTCAGGAGTGCCATTAAAGCCACCATTGAGGCAGGACGGGAGAACGACACACCGGTGACGATGTGCGGGGATATGGCAAGTAATCCTATGGCCGCTTTTGTCCTTTTAGGCTTAGGCCTGAAAGAGTTCAGCATGGACCCAAGCTCCATAGACATGACAAGGCATATTATCCGCAATGTTCCTGTAAAAGACTGCGAAGAGCTGGTGATGCAGCTTGAAAGAATTACTACGCCTCAAGAAGCCAGGGTATTTGTTAAAGAGTTTGTCCTGGAAAAGATAGAGAACAATCCTAACTGGAAGGGCTTGGCCGAACTTCCCGCATTTAAGAAGACACTTGTAAACAGGTTAAAACTGGAGGCCGGAGAAAACCTGGGAAATAAGAGTAAAGAATAAAATTTTACTTCACATCCGCCGACGCCAGGAACTGCTTGTTTGACTTGTACTCTTTTAATCTTTCTATCAATTGCTCCGTTGCTTCGGATCCCTCGTAGTTATCAAGCACTTTCCTGAGCAGCCATACTTTCTTAAGCTCTTCTTCCGTAAGCAGAAGCTCTTCCCTTCTTGTGCCCGACATCCTTACGTCTATGGCAGGGAATATCCTCCTGTCGGAAAGCTTCCTGTTCAGGTGGAGCTCCATGTTCCCTGTGCCCTTGAACTCTTCGTATATCACGTCATCCATCCTTGAGCCGGTCTCAACGAGCGCTGTTGCCAGTATCGTTAAGCTGCCTCCATTCTCGATGTTCCTTGCGGCGCCGAAGAACCTTTTCGGCCTGTGAAGGCATGTTGGATCAAGTCCTCCCGACAGCGTCCTTCCGCTCGGCGGCGTTACAAGGTTGTACGCTCTCGCAAGCCTTGTTATCGAATCAAGAAGTATCACTACGTTATTTCCCGCCTCAACAAGACGCTTGGCGGATTCTATGAGAAGCTCGGAGACCTTTATGTGGTTCTCCGGCGGCTCGTCGAAAGTGGAATATATTACCTCGCCCTTTATGGAGCGCTGCATATCGGTGACCTCTTCAGGCCTTTCATCAACAAGCAGCACTTTGATTATGGCTTCAGGATAATTCGCCGTAATGCTGTTCGCGATATTCTTTAATATCGTCGTCTTGCCGGCTTTCGGGGGAGAAACGATCATTCCCCTTTGTCCCTTTCCGATCGGAGCTACAAGGTCGATGAGCCTTGATGCTACAGGGGCTTTGTCATATTCAAGCCGGTACATCTCATTCGGGAATATCGGCGTCATGTCCTCATAGGGGATGCGTTCCCTCGCGAGCTCGGGGTCAAGCCCGTTTATGGCTTCAACTCTCAGAAGGCTGAAATATTTTTCCCCTTCCTTCGGCGGCCTTACCTGGCCGGATACCTGGTCGCCGTTCGTCATGTCGAAACGTCTTATCTGCGTTTGAGATACATATATATCCTCGGAGCTCGGCAGGTATCCGCAGGTCCTTAAGAACCCGTAGCCTTCCGGCAGTATCTCAAGTATGCCTTTCGCGAATATCAGGCCGTTCGCCTGCGTCTTTGCCTCCAGTATCTTGAATATCAGGTCGTGCTTCCTGTACTGCCTGTAATTTGAAATATTCAATTCCTTTGCTATGATGAAAAGGTCAGCCGAGTTTTTTACCTGCAGTTCAGCTATGTCGGTCTTTAGTCCTTCTTTTGGTACTTCTTTTGGTCCTTCTTCTTTGTTCATTTTTTCCTCCTATTTATTCTTAACTTTTTCCCAGTCAGCCGTGAACTTTTCTATGCCTTTATCGGTAAGCGGATGCTTTACCATCTGCTCGATCACCTTAAAAGGTATGGTCGCGATATGGACCCCCGCAAGAGCTGCTTCTATGACGTGGAGCGGGTGCCGGATACTCGCGGCGATCACTTCGGTGCCGTATCCGTATTTCTTGAATATCTCGACCATCTCATAAAGGATGTCCGTTCCGTTTTGGCTTATGTCGTCAAGCCGGCCTATAAAAGGGCTGACGAAGCTGGCACCTGCTTTTGCGGCAAGGATCGCCTGATTTGTCGAGAAAATAAGCGTCATATTGACCTTTATTCCTTCGCTGCTCAGGACCTTTGTGGCTTTCAATCCTTCCGGAGTTATGGGGATCTTGACGTTAATGTTCTTGTGGAGCTTTGAAAGCTTTCGCCCTTCTTCAATGATCCCCAAAGAGTCCGCGGATGTCGCTTCCGCGCTGATCGGGCCGTCAACGATACTTGTTATTTCCCTGATAACGGAAAGGAAGTTCTTTCCTTCTTTTGCGATCAAGCTGGGGTTGGTCGTAACGCCGTCTATTATTCCCCAGGAGCTCGCTGTTTTTATTTCTTCTATATTTGCTGTATCTATGAATATTTTCATTGTGGGAAACTTGGGAAGTTCTCGGACCGTGCTTATACTAATCGGAGGCTATGGTTTTGTCAAGCGGGATTATTCCAGCTTCGCGTCCTTTACTTCAATGTCCCATGAACCCTTGTCCGTCACAAGAAGGAACTGAATCTTGTAAAGCCTCTTTATTTTCCCGTTGAACGGGACTGAGATCGTCAGGTATTCGTCGTCTTTCAGCGTGAACGATGTTTTTGTCACGGACGGGGTGTAATCGTCGTCCTTTTCGTCGTAGACCTGAACTACAGGGAAGCACCATTGACCCAATCTTGTCAGCTTGCCCTTTATGGTAAAAGTGAAGTATTTCAGGTCGGCGACATTACCGTCCAGCCTCTCAAAATAAACACCGGGATCCGTCGCGTCCTTCGCGAATATCCTTACAACGTTCCCATTGTATTCATACTCGCAGTTATTGAAGGCGCCTGAAGATTTCGCGGCAAAGAGGACGTTATCTTTGGCAGCTTCCCGAGCCGCCTGCTCATTGTTATCTGTGGCTGCCTGCTTGTCGTTCACGGGTTGAACGTATCCGCAGACAAGTATTACAAGCGCTATTGCCAAAAAGACCTTTACTGTGCGCACATATACACCTCTCATATATTTATCGTCGAATTTTACCAGAAATCCCACAAAATTGCAATTTTATTATCAGCGTGTTAAGCTTCATTTGTATGGCTAAGCAGAGGGATGCCTGGAAAAGCAAACTCGGCATAATACTTGCTGTCGCGGGTTCTGCCGTCGGGCTGGGGAATTTCCTGCGTTTCCCGGTCCAGGCCGCCTCGAATGGGGGAGGGGCCTTCTTAATACCTTACTTCATATCCCTCTTTCTTCTCGGGATCCCTCTTATGTGGATCGAATGGGCGGTAGGGCGGTTCGGGGGGCTTTTCGGCCACGGAACGGCGCCCGGAATGTTCGACAAGATGTGGAAGAACCGCTTTATAAAGTATTTCGGCGTGATAGGGATATTCGGGCCTCTAGTGATATTCATTTATTACACGTATATCGAATCCTGGATCCTCGCGTATGCTTTCTTCGCTCTCACCGGAAAACTGGCCCAGGCGACGACACAGTCGCAGATGGGCGCTTTTTTGAACGCCTTCCAGGGGATCGCGCAAAACCAGTATTTCGGCAGCATTTGGACAGCATATGTATTTTTCCTCATTACTTTCGCGGTCAATATATATATTTTATACAGGGGAATTTCCGGAGGGATAGAGTGGCTGTGCAATTGGGCTCTGCCTGTCCTGTTCCTGGCGGGAATAGCCGTTGCTGTAAGGGTGTTAACTTTGGGGGCGCCTGTCCCCGGCCACCCTGACTGGAATATTGTCAACGGTCTTGGATTCCTCTGGAACCCGGATCTTGCGATGCTGAAGGAGGCAAAGGTCTGGCTTGCGGCGGCAGGGCAGATATTCTTCACTTTAAGCGTGGGAATAGGCGTGATACTTACTTACGCAAGCTACCTGAAGAAGAACAATGACATAGTGCTTTCCGGATTAACTTCTTCAATGGCGAACGAATTTGCGGAAGTGGTGCTGGGGGGCAGTATAGCCATAACGGCGGCATTCGCCTTTTACGGCCCTCAGGAGATCGTTAATATAGCGCAGGGGGGAGCGTTCAACCTTGGCTTTGTTACAATGCCGCTTATCTTCGGGCAGATCAATTTCGGGATGTTATACGCTTTTCTTTGGTTCACGCTTCTTTTTCTTGCCGGCATTACATCATCGGTCTCCCTTGCCCAGCCTGCGATATCTTTCATGGAAGATGAATTCGCTCTGAATAAGAAAAAGGCCGTCGCGGCGTTTTCCGTCATAAGCTTCATCCTTTGCCAGCCGGTCATATTCTTTATGGGCAACGGGGTCCTCAATGAGCTTGATTTCTGGGCAGGGACTTTCTGCCTTGTGCTTTTTGCCACGATCGAAACGGTACTTTTTGCGTGGGTGTTCGGCATGGACAAGGCTTGGAAAGAGCTCCACCACGGCGCGATGATGGAGGTTCCCAGGATCTACAAGTTCATAATCAAATATGTCACCCCCTTGTTCTTGATCACAATACTCGGAGCGTGGCTGTATCAGGAGGGGATACCTACAATAATGATGAAGAATGTTGCGGCCGCGAATGTGCCCTATGTTTTGGCAACAAGGATAATGCTGATCTTGATATTCATTGGTTTCGCGGCTGCAGTTAAAGCGGCGTGGAGGCGGAGAAGTGGCTTGCCTCGATCACGGCGGTCATTCCGCCCCGGGCGTTGAACTGTCCCGTTACGACGGCCCGCTTTGGCTTGCAGGCGGACACAACATCATCAAGTATCTTGTTCACGATATTCTCATAGAAAATCCCGAGGTCCCTGTATCCGATAATGTAATACTTGAGGGACTTTAGCTCGATGCAAAATTTATCGGGGACATATTTGATGTTTATCTTTCCGAAATCAGGAAGTCCCGTCTTTGGGCACATAGAGGTGTATTCCGGGATCTCGATAGTGATCTCGTAATCCTTGTGCGAATTAGGGATGCATTCTATCTTCGGGAGTTTCGCCTTGATGCCGGACCGCGCATGTATCTTTGTATACCTGCTCATTTCATCGGACATTATACCATAAGAGCGATAAAAAATATTTTGCAAAAAAGTTTATATGATGTAAAATAAAAGCATAATGCGGGAAAAAAATGCGGCAAAGCTCAAAGCGAACAAGTGTAAATATTTGCAAGGCAAAAAAATACTCCCCCCTCCGATAAGAAAAAACGATTCCCTTTCCGATGTGATAGATCACAGCATGCTGGCTTATAACGGCGGCAGGGTCAGGGCCGCATGCCATCTCCTGAAAGAAAAAATGCTGAAGGGCAATGTTACCGTCGGAATAACGCTGACAGGGGCTTTGACGCCTGCGGGACTTGGCTCATCAAGCCTTATTCCCCTCATTAAGGCCGGATTCATCGACTGGATCGTCACGACCGGTGCCAATGTGTACCATGACCTGCATTTCGCGTTCAATATGGACCTGCGGCAGGGCTCGCACCTTTTCAGTGATGCACAGCTCAGGAAAGAAGGGATCGTCCGCATATATGACATAGTCTTTGACAACGATGTCCTCATCAAGACCGATGCGATAGTGAGGCAGATGCTATGCAGACAGGAGTTCCAGAAGGAAATGGGGACGAGTGAATTCTATCACCTGATGGGAAAACTTGTCCATGAAGAGGAAAAGAAGAGGGGACTGAAAGACACTAGCTTCCTGGCGGCGTGCTACAGGAATGACGTGCCTGTTTTTACTTCAAGCCCCGGGGACTCCACCATAGGCATGGACATCGCGAGCATGGAATTGATATCGAAAAAGTTCAAGCTGAAGATAAATCCGAGTATAGACGTGAACGAGTCCACCTCGATAGTGTATGCGGCAAAAGCCAAGGGAGGAAGGACCGGCGTCATAATATGCGGCGGCGGGTCCCCGAAGAATTTCATGCTCCAGACGGAGCCCCAGATACAGGAAGTATTGATGATACCGGAAACGGGGCATGACTATTTCCTCCAGATAACGGACGCGCGTCCTGACACGGGAGGGCTTTCCGGCGCCACGCCTTCCGAGGCCGTGAGCTGGGGCAAAGTGGACCCCGGCGGGATCGACGACACGGTCATAGTCTACAGCGACGCGACCATTGCGCTGCCTTTGATCACTTCATATCTTCTGCAGAACGTTGATCCCAGGCCGCTGAAAAGGCTCTACAAGAAAAGAGAAGAAAATTTCGAGATCCTCACAAAAGCTTTCTTTAAGCATAATACATATCTAAAGGAGATAAGGTCCGCCCTGGAGGAAAATGACTAAAAACCTGCAATTACTGGCAAAAAAATACGGTACTCCGCTCCTGATAATAGACCATACTGTCATCAGGAAAAAATACCTTCAATTCAGGAAGTATCTTCCGCGGGTCGGGGTTTATTACGCGCTCAAGGCGAACCCGCTGCCGGAGATCGTGCGCACGCTCCATAAGTTGAACAGCGGCTTTGATGTGGCGTCGCAGGAAGAATTCGAGATCGTCATGAAAGCCGTTCCGAAAGCCGCCCTGAAGAAAAAATTAGAATATGTTTACAACGACATAATACTTGCGAACACGATCAAGCCGGTCGAAACGCTCAAGAAAATGATACCTTACCGGACGTTGATGACCTTTGATAACATTGAAGAGTTGAAAAAGATCAAAAAGTACTGCCCCAATGCCGGGCTCATTATTAGATTAAAGGTCCCGAACATCGGCTCCATGGTGGAGCTTTCTTCCAAGTTCGGGATCGAGCCGTCCGAGGCAATGCCCTTGATAGACGCGGCGATCGGGATGGGGATGGACGTTGAGGGCATAAGCTTCCATGTGGGCAGCCAGTGCATGAACATCGAAAACTACATGACCGCTTTCAATAGGGCATCTGAACTGCTCAGATCGGCCAGGGCGAAAGGATATAATGTAAGGCTGTTGAACATAGGCGGCGGTTTCCCCGCAAATTACGAGGGGGCGGACGTATCTTTCCCCCGCTTCGCGAAAAAACTGTCAAATGAGATCGACAGGCTTTTCCCGAAAGAGATAGAGATAGTAGCCGAGCCCGGCCGGTACCTTGCGGCGGAAGCGGCGAAACTGGTCGTAAAGATCATAGGCAAGGCTTACAGGGGCGGAAAGACGTTCTATTATATAAATGACGGCGTATATAACACGCTGTCCGGGGTCATTTTCGATCACTGCGTGTACCATTTCCGCACTTTCAAGAAAGGCAAGACTTTCATTAGCGCCGTGGTAGGGCCTACCTGTGATGCGCTTGATACTGTTTCATTGAGCGAGAACCTCCCGGACATGCGCATCGGCGACTTATTATATGTAGAGAACATAGGCGCTTACAGTAATGCGTCGGCGACGAACTTCAACGGCTTTTCGAAGGCGAAAATAGTCCATATTAACGATTAACGGCAAACAACATGAAAACCCGAGACTAAAGTCTCGGATAATTTAACCGCGACTTTAGTCGCGGGACTATTACATATACATAGGAGGGATAAAATGAAAAAGAACGGAATGAAATTCAACGGCAAGGTCCTTGTCATAGGCTGCGGCTCGGTTGCGTCATGCGCCATACCCCTGATACCGAAGATCCTGGGAGTGCCGCATAAGAACATCAGCATAATAGATTTTGTGGACAACAGGCACCGCGTAGCGGATTCGATAAAAAAAGGCGTGAATTATGATGTGGACAGGATAACGCCGGAGAATTATTCCGCGCTTTTAAAGGAATATGTCGGGCCGGGCGATCTTATCATAGACCTTGCTTGGAACATTGAGACCATGGTAATGATTCAGTGGTGCAGGGACAACGACGTGTTGTATGTTAATACTTCCGTCGAGGAATGGGACCCGTACAAGGACAGAGTGAGGAAAGATCCGACCATATACACTCTTTATGCAAGGCAGATGGAGATAAGAGAAATGATAAAGGATTGGGGGGACAACAAGGGACCCACTGCCATAGTGGATCACGGGGCGAATCCAGGGCTTGTATCGCATTTCACAAAGTACGCGCTCATCGATCTGGCTAAAAGGATAATCGAGGAAAAGCCAAAGGACAAAAGATGCGCGGCATTAAAAAGAGCGATCGAAAATAAAGATTTCCCGATGCTGGGAATGCTTACGGGGACCAAGGTCATCCACATTTCCGAGCGCGACACTCAGGTGACCAGCGCGCCGAAGCAGGTGAACGAGTTCGTAAATACCTGGAGCATCGAAGGGTTTTACGAAGAAGGCGTGGCTCCCGCGGAGCTGGGGTGGGGAACTCATGAACAATGGATCCCGCATAATGCTCATTTCCACAAAAGCGGCCCGAAGAACCAGATATGCCTGGAAACGATGGGGATGAAAACCTGGGTAAGGTCGTGGGTGCCATGCGGGGAGATCACGGGAATGGTCATAAGGCACGGGGAAGCCTTCGGGATCTCCGACCGGCTGACCGTCTGGAAGAACGGCAAAGCGGTCTACAGGCCGACGGTGCACTATGCCTATTGTCCAAGCGATTCCGCCGTCAATTCCCTG
>JBDRDU010000083.1:0-2060 GCA_043820455.1 bacterium
AGCGAAAAAATGGGAGCCGTATACCTTGACGAGGACGGAAAGCAGAAGCCTTATATGATGGGATGTTACGGCATAGGCGTCTCCCGGATCGCCGGGGCGATAATAGAGCAAAACTATGATGACTTCGGGATAAAATGGCCGCTCTCGATATCTCCATACAAGGTTGCCCTGGTGCCAGTGAACATCAAGGAAAAAGAGCAGTCCGAGGTCGCGGAAAAACTATATGATGACCTGAAAGCTGCCGGCGTTGAGGTCATCCTGGATGACAGGGACGCGTCTGTCGGTGTCAAATTGAAGGACATAGACCTTATAGGTTTTCCGATAAAAGTGATAATCGGCCCGAAATCTCTGGCGGAGAAAAAGATCGAGATAAAATCCAGGGTTGACGGGAAAACACAGATGATCCCGATCGATGAGGCAGCCAAAAAATTAACGGAAATATGCCGGTAGAATATTCGGGTAGGCATCCCATAACAGGAGAATAACATGAGGGAATTCTGCGGGGTTTACGGGATATATTCTTTTGAAAGCGACAGCTTGTCGAAGATGGTCTATTACGGCCTGTACGCCCTACAGCATAGGGGGCAGGAAAGCGCGGGGATAGCTGTATCTGACGGCAGGGACATAAAGATCCATAAAGGAATGGGCCTTTGCGCCGTCGTGTTCAATGAAAAGATATTGAAAAGCCTTACCGGCCACATCGCATGCGGCCATGTCCGATATTCCACGACAGGTGGAAGCACATTGGAAAATGCCCAGCCGGTCGTTGTCGATTCAAAGTTCGGGCCGCTTGCTCTCTGCCATAACGGCAACCTGATCAACTCAGGGGACCTTAGGATGGAGCTTGAGGAAGAAGGGCATATCTTCCAGAGCACTACCGACAGCGAGGTTATAGCTGTCCTTATTTCCAGGTCAAAAGAGGAAACCCTTGAAAAAGCCATTGCGGATGCATGCGAAAAAGCGATCGGAGGCTTTTCCCTTGTAATAATGACAAAGGATAAGCTGGTGGGCGTGCGCGACCCGAACGGCATAAGGCCGTTGTGCATCGGCAGGCATGGAAGTTCATACGTTATATCTTCCGAATCGGCAGGTCTGGATGTTATCGGGGCGGATTTCATGAGGGATGTTTCCAACGGAGAGATAGTGATAATCGATGAGGAGGGGCTCAGGTCCATAACTTATGCTCCCAGGGCAAAGAAGGCTCTCTGCGCTTTCGAATTCATTTATCTTGCAAGGCCTGACAGCAAAATTGAAGGAAGGACCGTTTTTGAGACCCGTGCCATAATGGGGAAATATCTTGCAAAAGATAACAAGGTTGATGCCGATATCGTTATCGGGGTGCCCGATTCAGGTGTGGCGGCTGCGATCGGGTACGCACAGGAATCAAAAATACCATTTGCTGAAGGCCTCATAAAGAACAGGTACATTGGAAGGACGTTCATTCAGCCGAGCCAGGCCATAAGGGACCTTGGAGTTAAGTTGAAACTGAATCCCATCAGGGACATTGTCAGGGGAAAAAAGATCGTTATCATAGATGATTCAATCGTGCGCGGGACAACGAGCAAACAGATTGTCAAAATACTCCGCGAAGCGGGAGCGAGGGAGATACATATGCGGGTAAGCTCACCTCCGATCCTTTTCCCGTGTTTTTACGGTATCGATACGCCTTCCAAGGCGGAGCTGATAGCTTCCACGACCAGCGTTGAAGGCGTCCGCCAGTTCCTGGAGGCCGATTCTCTCAGCTATTTAACGATAAGGAACCTGATCAATTCCATAAATCTTCCAAAGAACAGTCTTTGCCTGGCATGCCTTAACGGGAACTATTGCGTCAAGATACCGGAACGCATACAGAACTTGAGCCTGGTCTTCAGATAAAAAGAGGAGGAAAAATGTTCCAAGAATCCTGCGGAGTGTTCGCGATATCATCTAATGGTGTCGATATCCTTGATGATCTGTACCTTGGCACATTTTATCTTCAGCACCGCGGGCAGGAGTACTGCGGACTTTCCACTTTTGACGGCAAGGATATCAAAGTAAGGACCCATAAAGGCCTTGTAAGG
>JBDRDU010000084.1:0-28614 GCA_043820455.1 bacterium
CGTTAAAAGGTCCGCTTTGCAAAGCCGCGCTATCTGCTTTATGTTCTCTCTTTGGCCCTGGGTAAGCCGGAGCTCTTTGGCTATCCAGTCGGACAGCGCGCCGATCCTTTCGACTTTTTCATGGACAGAACCCAGCTTTTCGTAGAACGCGACCTTTGTAAGGCCCGGCACAAGGTTCTCGAGCAGCTTCTTCCTGTCCTCGTCAAAGAAGAATTTTGCATCATTAAGCCTTGCCAAAATAACTCTTTCATTCCCCTCTCTCACGTTCCTCATGTCCTCGTTGCTGATGCTGTTAGTGACATTTATGAAGAACGGCAATATCTTCTCCGATTGATCAATGACAGAAAAGTATTTTTGGTGTTTTTTCATTACGGTCACAAGGACATCCCTCGGAAGGGCCAGGAATTCCTTTTTCAGGCTCCCACTTATCACGCCCGGCCATTCCACAAGGTAATTCACTTCCTCAAGGAGATCCTTGTCCGCAAGGACGGATCCGCCCAGTTTTTTCGCCGCCGCCCTGACCATGTCGTCGATCATTTTCTTTCTCTCATTCTGGTCAAGGACAACCTTCACCTTGATAAGGGCGCTTTTAAAAGCTTTAAGATCGATCCCTTTTGCAGGGTTCCCTTTTATGGGTTTCGCGCTGAAGTACCTGTGGCCGTAAGTTTCGCTCCCTGAATGGATATCGCCTATGCTGAAATCAAGAGTACTCCTCCCGCAGACGGCGAATATCCAGTGAAGCGGCCTTATGAATTTGAATTCGGCGGAGCCCCATCTCATAGAAACGGGAAGATAGAGCGACTTGATGAGCTTCGGGAACAATGCTTCGAGGACTTTTTTAGTTTCGATCCCTTTTTCAATTGTTGATGCGAAAACGAATTCCTTGTCCCCCACTTTCTTTATCTTGAGGTCAGACACTGCGATGCCTTGGCTTTTCGCGAATCCTTCCGCTGCCTTTGTCGGAGTGTTGCCATCAGCGAAAGCCGCCTGCTTGTGCGGGCCTTTCACCTCTTTTGAAAGATCGTCCTGTTTTTGCGGGAGGGCTTCGATATAAAGGACTATCCTTCTTGGCGTGCCGTAAGTCCCTATTGATGTGTACGAGAGCCTTGAGGCTTTGAGTTCCTTTTCCGCTTTTTGTTTCAGGTCTTCAAGCAAAGCTGGCATGAACCTTGCCGGGACTTCTTCAAGGCCGATCTCAAGTAAAGCGTTAAGTTTTTTATTTATTTCATTTTTCTTCATGATTTACTTCTAAATCCCAACTTCAAACCTCAAAATCCCAAACAAATCCCAAATTCCAACCTCAAAATCCAAAATTTGGGATTTGAGATTTTGGATTTGTTTTGATGTTGGATGTTGGATGTTGGGTTTTTGGGTTTTTCATCAACGGGTATCCGAGCTTTTCCCTCTGCTCTAAATACAGCCGAGCGCATTCCCTGGCCAGTTTCCTGATCCTTCCTATATACGCAGCTCGCTCTATAACGGAGATGCCCCCCCGCGCGTCAAGGAGATTGAAAGCATGGGAGCATTTAAGGACATAATCGAAAGACGGAAGCACCAGCTCCGCCTTTATCATATTGAAAGCTTCTTTCTGATAAAGGTCGAAAAGATTGTTAATGATGCCGATGTCGGCAAGTTCAAAGTTATATTTGCTGTGCTCTATTTCCGACATTTTGTGGATGTCCCCGTATTTGATCCCCTTTGCCCATTCGACATCATAAACATTGTCGACTTTCTGGGAAAAAGCCGCGATCCTCTCCAACCCGTAGGTCAGTTCAACGCTGACCGGATCCACATCGAATCCTCCGCACTGCTGGAAATACGTGAATTGCGTTATCTCCATTCCCGCCAGCCACACTTCCCAGCCAACGCCCCAGGCTCCCAGTGTGGGAGATTCCCAGTTATCTTCGACGAACCGGACGTCATACTTGGAAGGTTCTATTTTCAGCACGCGAAGACTGTCAAGATATATGTCCTGGATATTAAGAGGAGAAGGTTTCATTATCACCTGGAACTGATAGTAGTGGAACAACCTGTTCGGGTTCTCGCCGTATCTCCCGTCGGTCGGCCGTCTTACGGGATCGACGTATGCCACTTTCCAGGGTTCGGGCCCGAGCACGCGGAAGAAAGTGGGCGGGCTCATTGTCCCCGCGCCTTTTTCCATGTCATACGGCTGCTGTATCACACAGCCCTGTTTTGCCCAAAAATCGGATAACTTTGCGATAATGTCCTGGAAATACATGCGGAGTGATTCTAACACACAGGCCTGAGCCGTTCAATTATCAAGAAGTTTTTCCCATATTAATGCGATTTTATCTGAAATTCCCACATTTAATTAACGATATATACAGGTAACCCTCTGGTAGAGTTTGGATCAAGGAAAAGGAGCAAAAGGAATGTCGGGCATCTCAAAAATAAATGGAAATTTTAAGTTGCCAGGAAACTGGAATTGGTCGCGGCTAAATACAGGAGGGATCATTCAGATGGGAAAGGCCCTCTCAAACACGTCTGTTTATAAGAAAGATGCGGCTATCCGAATCGGCAGCAGACTTTGGCAGAGGGTGCCTATTGCTGACATTGAAAACATTAAGGCAATAGAGAAAAAAGCCTTGGAAGCCTTGGAAACCTTGAAAACATTGGATGCTCGAGAAGTTGTTACGTTCCACATTGAGGGCTCCAAGTGCACTTATTATGCCCGTTTTACATATACAATTAAAGCTATCATTAAGCCTGTTTTCTTAAAGAAAGAATTAAATTTGGCTAAAGCCGGGATCGATCGGGCAGTCTTTAGTATACTTGAAAGGACAAGTGTCACCGTAAAGGACACAGACTTCACGTCAGCAAAAAACAAGCTGCAAAAGTCAATTAAAGCCGGCCTGGAATTAGAATTGATCAGAATGCTTGATGCTTCCTTGCCGGAAAAACACAAACAACCAAAATAATCCTTCCAAGCCGCTCATTGTATTCTTGCCAGGTTTTAGCTTTCCTAGTATAATGAAAGAAATGCCCTACTATGACTATAAATGCATTGCTTGCGGGAAAACCTTTGAGATAGAAAAGGGGATGAACGAAAAGGTCTCTCCGAAGTGCCCGTTCTGTAAAAGCTCAAACACTTCAAGGAAGTTCGGGATATTCAGGCGCGGGTCTTCAAGCGAGCAAAGCGGCTCCTGTTCAAGCTGTTCAAGCGGCGTTTGCTCCAGTTGCGGCACGAAAGGACATTGAATGATAAAGGAAGCCATAAAAAAGACAGTTGATAACATCGATCTTTCTATCGACGAAGCGGCCGCTGTTATGGGAGAGATAATGAGCGGGGAAGCAACTCCTTCCCAGATATCCTGCCTCCTTACCGCCCTCCGGATAAAAGGCGAAACAGCCGATGAAGTTACCGGTTTCGCGCGGAAAATGAGGGAGCACGCAGTAAAGATAAATTCAAAATACGGGGACATCGTGGATACCTGCGGCACAGGCGGGGATTTCTCGGGAACTTTCAATATCTCGACAATTTCGGCCATAACGGCCGCAGCAGCAGGAATACGGGTCGCAAAGCACGGGAACCGTTCAGCATCAAGCAAATGCGGGAGCGCCGACATACTGGAAGCAATGGGAGTAAAGATAGACCTTCCTCCTGATAAGGTGAAACGGTCCATAGATGAGGTCGGTATCGGATTCATATTCGCCCCTAATTTCCACCCGGCAATGAAATATGCCGCACCTTCCCGCAAGGAGATCGGCATCAGGACGATATTCAATATCTTGGGGCCTTTAACGAATCCTGCCGGAACCAAGTACCAATTGCTTGGCGTATTCAGCGAAGAACTGACGGAACTGATGTCCCTAGTCCTGCAGAATCTCGGATCGACCGAAGTTATGGTCGTCCACGGAATGGATGGGTTGGATGAAATAACTGTCACGGACAGGACCAAGATATCCCACTTAAAGAACGGGAACATCAAGGATTATTTCATTGAGCCGAAGAATTTCAGGATGAACCGATACGCGAAAGAAGAACTGGCGGGCGGTACGGTGAACGAGAACGTCAAGATAACCAATGACATCCTGAAAGGGTCTGAAAAGGGTGCAAAAAGAGACATTGTCCTGCTTAATACCGCCGCAGCGTTGGTCATCGGGCAGGCCGCAAAAGATATCAATGACGGGATAACAAAGGCAAAAGAAGCCATAGACAGCGGAGCCGCTTTAAAGAAGCTCCAAGAGTTGATAAAATTCACTAATTCTTAGAAGGAGCTAAATTTGTACATAAAAACAGATAAATTAGTAAAAGCATATCACGGGCACAAAGTGGTAGACGAAGTCTCCATAGAGGTAAAGCAGGGAGAGATAGTCGGTCTTCTTGGCCCGAACGGCGCCGGAAAAACAACGACATTCTATATGGTCGTCGGACTTGTGCGCCCTTCTTCAGGGGCCGTTCACCTTGGAGATAAGGAAATAACACATATGCCGATGCACCTGCGGGCGCAAAACGGGATAGGTTATCTTCCCCAGGAACAGTCGGTCTTCAGGAAATTGACCGTTGAGGAGAACATACTTATCCTCTGGGAGATAATGCCGCATATGGCGCAAACCCAGGACCTGGACTCAATACTGAATGAGCTGGGAATTACGCACCTGAAAAAGAGAAAATGCTACGAGCTCTCCGGCGGAGAAATAAGGCGCGTTGAAATAGCCCGGGCGCTGGCGACCAGCCCGAAATTCCTCCTTCTGGATGAGCCGTTCACCGGAGTGGACCCTAAGACCGTTGCTGACCTTCAAAAGATAATAAGGATGCTGAAAGACAAAGGCATCGGGGTGCTGATAACAGACCATAACGTAAGGGAAACACTTGCAATAACCGACCACGCTTACATAATACATAAAGGCAGGATCCTTATAGCCGGGTCAAGCCAGAAGATCGCGGAGGACGAGACCGCCAAGAAACTCTACCTTGGCGAAGAGTTCAAGATGTAATGATAAAGATAATCGACCGCTACATTATAAAAGAACTGTTCGATCCCTTCCTTTTCGGGCTGGGCGCCTTTACTGCGATACTTTCAGCAAGCATGATACTTTTCGATCTTGTGCGCGCCGTGGTGGTCCGCGGAATGCCCCTGACCGTGGCGGCGCAGATATTCATGTACAGGCTCCCCGGCACCGCTGTCTACATATTCCCTATGGCTACCCTTCTTGCGGCGCTGCTTGCGTTCGCAAAGCTCTCTTCCCAGAGCGAGATCGTGGCCTTTAAGGCCGGCGGAATAAGCCTGTACAGGATCATTGTCCCCGTCCTTGTCTTCGGGCTCGCGGTAAGCCTGGTGACACTCCTGTTCTATGAAGTGGTGGTCCCAAGGTCAAATCTTGCCGCGACAAATCTTATGATGGAAACACAGGCAAGAAAGTCGCCAAAGATCCAGAAGAACGTCCTTATCCCGGAGATCGAGAATGACGCGTTAAAAAGGGTGTATTTTGCAGGAAGCCTTAAAGGCGACACGATGGAGAACGTGGTGGTTGAAGAATTTTCTGACGGAAAGCTCTCCCAGATCATAAACGCCAAAGAAGCAAGGTGGGACAAGGAAAAAAGCACGTGGCTCTTCAAGGATGGGATAATCTATCTCTTGTCGGAGAGCGGAGAATATAAACATCTTATCAGGTTCAAGGAACAGCACATGACCATAAAATATACTCCTGCGGATTTTTACATCGGGGACAGGAAGCCCGAAGAAATGAACATGGTCGAATTGAGTAAATTCATAAAGCTGAAGAAGAAAATGGGTGAAGACACAGTTGGATCCCAGATCCAATATTATTTAAAGGGGGCTATCCCCTTTTCCTGCCTTGTATTCGTCCTTCTGGGAGCGCCGCTGGGCCTCTCGCCGCAGAGGAGCTCTTCTTCTATTGGCCTCGGGCTTTCCGTTCTGATAGTGTTCTTCTATTATTTTCTGACATTCGTCACAATGGCCATAGGTGAATTAAGATTGCTTCCCCCGATCATTTCCGCATGGCTCCCGAATCTGATCACCGGCGGCATCGGAACATATATCCTGAACAAATCGGCTCAGTAAACGTATATCTTTCCCGTTAAAACGCAGGCCTCTTCGATATTTGACCTTGCAACTACCCGTCCGACCGGATCTATTATTGCGGATATCCCCGTATTCGCGGCCTGGACCACATATCTGCCGCTTTCAACGGCCCGCACCTGAGCCGCCTGTATATGCTGGTACAGGGCCGAGGAATCAAAGAACCACGCATCATTCGTCACGACCAGGATAAATTGAGCTCCCTGCTTTACTTTGTCCCTTACCAGATACGGTAAGGTGGACTCAAAACAGATCACAGCTCCCACCCTGACGCCATCAAGGTTGATTATATTTGGATCGGGATTCGAATTGTAATCCTGGGCGAACAGCGGGTCCTCCTGAAGCAGGCGATAAAAGAGAGGCCTTAGAGGCAGATACTCTCCGAACGGGACGAGCCTTTGCTTATCGTATCTGCCGATCATCCGGCCCTTTTTGGAAAATGCCGCAACTGAATTATAAATTCTGCCTTTTTCCCTGTATGGCGTCCCTATGAGATAGAACGAATTGCTGCCGGCCACCAGATCTTGCACCTTGGAAAGCATCGTACTCGTTTCAAAAAGATAGGTCGTGACGGCTGTTTCGGGCCATATCACTATATCCGGCCTTGAGGACGCGGCCTTTCTGCTCATCATCTCGTATATATTCACTATCTCATAAGCGCGCCTATAATCCAGCTTGGTATCCTGGGAAATGTTCGCCTGCACCACAGCGATATTTATCGCCTTTCCGGATTCCTTGAACGCGCTGATCTTATAATTGCCGAAAACGACCGCAAGGGTCAATATCAGGATCGCAATGCCAAGGTTCCCGATCTTCTTGTCAAGCAATGCCCCGGCAACGGCCTCATTGAAAAATACTATCAGAAAGGATATCCCGTAAACCCCCGCAACGCTTGCCACCTGCAGGACCATCAGAAAATCCGCCTGCGAATATCCCAGCCCTCCGCCGGTCACTCCGTAAGGCCCGATCGACCTTATCCACTCGATAGCTGCCCAGACAAACGGGATAAGGAAAATGCAGGCTTTCGGGTATTTTACTGAAATATATTTTGCGGCTCCGGCAAATGCCGCGATATAAAGAGCTTGGAAGACAACTAAAGCCGCCCATGCCAGATATGCCCACGGACCCGCCCATTTGTGTAAAGTATTTATCCAGAAAAGAACCCCTCCGAAAAAAACAACGCCGCTCAAGGTCCCGCACAGAACAGCTTCCAGCAGGGACCTTGATCGTTTCACACAGATAAGGAGCGGGACGATCGCAACATAAGCAAGCAAGTAAAGATCGAACTTGGGAAATGCCAAGATCAAAAGCAGGCCGGAGATAAAAGCCAATATCAAATTTATCACTGCACCAAGACCCTCCAGTCCAGTATGTCCATGCTTTCGCTTATCCCAGTGGTCGTCTCATCGCTTCCGGCCGCTGTCGTGTCCGATATCGTGAACACATAATAAGTCGAAGGGGAACTGTTCAAGGGAGACAAATTATCTTTGACCAATTTCGATGTTTTGTCAACCGAAACAATGTCAAAATTGAGCCGCTCGGTCAGAGTCCCCAGTCTGCTCATTTCAAAAGTGAGAAGTATCTGCTTCAACTGCGCTCCGCTCCAGATGGCCAAGACCTCTTTTGTTGGGGTCGCTTCGGAAGTGAACGGCCCCTTGACGAACGAAAAAGTGTTGCCGTCCAGCACCACATAGCTTTTCCATGTGGGGTAATACTGGCCGTAATAATCGACTTCGGGCTGTGACGGCGTCTCTCCCGGCTCAACGAACTGTATGGGCATGAACGGCATAAGCGGAGCAGAGTTGTCATTGAAAAGTATATAATATTTATTAAGGGTCGTGTCAATGTTTTCCTTGAAGTTGATCTCTATTGTTATATGCTTGCCGGCCGTAAAGACGGGTGTAACCACCTTCGCACAACCACACAACATGGTTGTAAATCCCAACATCAAAATCCAAACCCCCAACAATTTCAATATTGGGATTTGAGATTTGTTTGGGATTTTGAGGTTTGAAGTTTGAAGTTTCATATCTAGTATCTCCTCGGCGATTCCTGCTCAAAATGCATGTTATCCATAAAACTGTTGAAATAATTGCCGTTCTCGCTTGCAACATAGGAAAGCGGGAACTGCGGGAATGCCTTAAGTGTCATCCCGAACCTAAATTCCTTCATGTAATCATTATACGTAAAGACCGCTTCCCAGCAGTGGAGATCCTTGACTATGGCAATGTCCCTAAGCATATACTTGTTCGTGAAGAAATCGTATGAATGCCCCATTTTGAAATGCCATCTATCTTCCCAGGTGTCCCCTACCTCCAGGTCAACCAGGCTGTTCGCGGAAAGCAGCTTTTTGTCGTTCATGTCATAGATCATGTTAGCCGTATTGACAAATTTCGGGGAAGGCGTGAAGGTGCCGGACAGCGTCAAGTCCCTGTATCTTAAATTTTCAACACTCCAGCCGCCGGATGCCCTGAACGACAATTTTTCGTTCGGCACGATACGGAGATTGGAAAGAATGTCATTATATGTGCTGTTCTGATAGTTGTAGCCCGCGGAGATGTCAAACATCACTTTGTCCTGATAATAAAGCGTGATCTTATCATTTATATAATTGTACTGGCTCCCAAGGCTCTCGAAAAAGAACGGGGTCGCGCCGTCCACTCTTGCCCTGCCCCAGTCCGTGTTGTTCCTGAAAAACCCCCACAGGTTAGTTTCCATGTTCAAGGATTCCCTGAGCTGATATCTTTGATCACCCGTATCGTAAGAAAATTGATCCGTGCCGATCTGAGACCTAAGCATGGTCCCCAGTCCAAGGTCATCGGTCCTGGAAAGTCCTGCGCCAACGGAATACCTGTTCGCGGTCATATGCCTCATTCTTAAGAAGGTCGGGATATATTTCGCCTCGTGATACCTTGCAGCGCCGATGTTCAGGCTCAAGCTGGCATATCTTAGATCGATCGGATTGAAAGCTATCTCCATTTCCGGGAGTCTCTCCAGATATTGATAGTTACTGTCGCTGCGGTACCTGTTCTCGTCCAGATCGACATACCAGTTCTCTGTAAGCCTGAACGAATAGAAAGATCCTTTATAAGTAAGGTCTATCCTAGGCTCAAGCTTCTCGTCCGCCACCACCCCTTCGTCTGTCGCATAGCTTGTATAATTCACGTTCATTGAAAACTTCGCGTCGTCGGTAAAAAGGGACTGTTCGTGAAAGAACCTTTCATGAGAATTTTTCCACTTTAACCCCTGAAGGCTTTTGCTCTCATCCCAGGTAAAACCTGTATTGAAGCTCCCGTACCTGTTGTTCACGCTGAATGCCTGAGAATTAAGGAAAGTGTATTTATTGTCGGAAACATTGTAGTTAAAATTCAGTTTGTGAAGACCGGTATCATGGTTATAGTTAACGGATGAGTTCGTGTCATATTTCCTTCCGGAGGGCACCTGGTAAATGAACGCAGAATCATGCGAAAGGTTCAATTTGGAATACTGATCAAGATCGATCTTATGATTTAACTTAAAAACATAATCGCTCAGCTTTGTATCGCGCTCATCTATCCTGTAATAATAAAGGTTTCCCGAGTTCTGGTCGTTCAATATATAATCATGCAGGATGCCGTAACCCGGCCCTTTGATCTCAGTCGTATCGAAATACAGCATGCCATTGGCTGAGTTATTGACGAAATAATCAAATGATGTTTTAAGGAACCTTCCTTCGACCTCGTTCTGGCCGTAAATAAAATTGTAAGGGCTCCTTTTTTTCTTTATATTATAAACATAATAAGGTGTCAAGAATGGGGTCGGGACATCTCCGACATACATTGTCACCCAGTAGCCCACAAGCTTGTCATCCGGATAATAATCAAACCATCTTGCTTTTATGTGATAATGCGGCTCATCATAGTCGCATGTGGTGATAGAGCCATGCTCGCCCATTTTCACGTCCGGCAGATCAGTCAGTTTACGGGCGGAAACATAAAGGTTGGTCCTGACATCTGTCGGATAAAAAACCGTCTTGAGGTTCAGGACGACCGCTACTTCCTCTGAAATGTCATAAGTGATGTCAGAGGAAGAAATATCGTATTCCGACAGCTTTATCTTGACATGCCCTTCCGCCGTAGCTACGTTCGCATTAGTATCGATCCTTGCCGAATCCCCTTTAATAGTCATGCCTTCAAAGAATATTTCAACGCTGCCTGACGCGGTTATGATCCCCGCTTCCTGATCAAATTTCAGGTTTTCGGCTTTTACCCTGACAGGTACTTCTTCGCAGCGGACAAAACAGCAAAGTATCAGCAGGAAGCAAAATATGAGGGCGAATTTTCGTGCCACGGTTCAACTTTTTATGGTCTTGTAAGCCAGGCGGCGCTGCGCGATCGGGGATAGAGGGTCGTTCGTCTTTACTTTTTCCCAAAGAGAGATGGCGTTCTGCGCCGATCCCTTCAGATACATGATATCGCCAAGATTGATGTATGCCGCCGAAAAGCTCGGGTCGCCTTCGAGAGCCTTGTTGAACTCCTGTGCGGCAGATTCAAGGTCTTTCTTTAAGTAATGGTAAATCCCTAGGTTGTTATGGATGACCGCGGAGCCCGGATCCATGGAGAGCGCCAGATTAAGACGTGTCTCAGCCTGCTCGCGGGAAGAGTCCATCATGAGCAGAACAGCAAGGTTGTTCAATGCCGCGCAGAATTTCGGATCAAGCTGGACAGCAAGACCGAATTCCTCCACAGCCCCCTTGAAACGGCCTTTGATAAAATGCTCAAACCCCGCATTGTTGTGCTCCTGCCCGAACGATATGTTCAAAAGATCCCCGGCAGATTCATCGTGCCTCAGGTCGGATCCCCACATGCCGATAAGTTCGCTCCCGCTGAACTGCCCTATCACGGCCGCGATCAATTTGTTCCTTTGTGATTCCGTGTTTATGCAAGCAAGGTTCCTTGTTCTGGCCTGAAGATGCGCAAATTCAACATCCTCGGAAAGGATCATTTCATATTCAGCCAAAGCGCCCGAAATATTGCCCATTGCTTCATATGAAGAGCCCAGATTGAACCTGACACTTTTTGCTATATCGCCCAGTTCCTTGGGTGTCACTTCAAGCGCGCGCTCGAACTGTATGGCCGCAAGATCGAACCTCCCGAGTTCCATAAAAGCAAGCCCGAGCAGGTTGTAAGCAAAAGGCGCCCGCGCGTTGTCTTTCACGGCCACTTGAAGTTCCTTGATGCCTTTGTTGAAATCCCTGGTCATCAGATAGATCTTTGCAATATCCAGATGAGCGCCAAGCCTCCAGGGATCTTCGTCTATCCTTTTCTTTATGCGCTCGATCTCCTCTTTCAGGAGAACTACGCTTGCCTCCTCATATTTTTTATGGAGTATTGTGTTATAGGGGTCTATGTTCATTGCGGAAATGAAAGAACCCTGGGCCTTTGATGGATTGCCGATCTTAATATAAGCATCCCCCATTATTTGATGGGCGGGAGCGTAATTCTTGTCCAGGTAGATCATGAATTCTGCTTCCTCTATTGCGGGAGTCCCTTCTCCCAAAATTATATATGCCTGCCCAAGCACTTGGTGGACGAGTATCAAATTCTGGTTTTCCTTCGCTATCTTCAGGCATTTTTCAATAATGTTCCTTGCCGCGCCGCTGTCAAGCTTCAGCACTTCCAGGTATTCGATTAAGGATTCCTCAATGCGCCCTAGCTTAAGATAAGCATCGCCAAGGGATTCGTGAGCGTGCATCTGCCTTGGGAATTTCAACAACACATCTTTGAACCCATTTATGGCCTCGTCAATATACTGGCCGCTGTATCTCATCAATTTCCTGTATTCTTCGACCGCTTCGCTGTATTCCTGTTTTAAAGTGAGCGCCTTTCCAAGCGCTTTAAGCGTAGAGGGTTCATCGGGATACCTATCCAGCGATTCCCTGAATTTCGATATCACCCTGTCAAGGCGGCTTTCATCCATCGATAGGATCTCTTCAAGTTCGGATACGGCAAGAGAGGGCTTGACAGCTTTAAGATACACATCCGCAAGAACTTCCTTGATATGGATATTGTTCGGCTGCTTTTTTTTAAGGTCTTCCAGCTTGTATATCACTTCCGGAGCGCAGGATGTATCGGCGTCAAGCATGGAATAAAAGCTGTTCGCCGCATCATCAAGCATGTCCACTCTTCCCTCAAGCTCGCCAAGTATCCTAAGATAATTCTTATTGTTACGGTCCATCGTCACAAGGTTCTTGTAAAGGGAGATCGCATCATTGATGCGATTCTTTTCTATGTAAGCACCCGCCAGCATTTCTGTCAGGTTCGTGTCCTTAACGTTCGCCCTGAAAGCGGCCTCTATGACCGCTATCGCGTTGTCGACATCCCCCTGTTTCAGATAAAGCTTGCCCAAAATGTTGTAGGCATCCACCCTGTCCGGCGCGATATCGAGCATTTCTTCAAGCTCGCTTATTGCGCCTTCGACCTCGCCAAGATACAGATGAAGATCCGCCAGAGAAAGCCTGGCATTCACGTTTTCCGGGTCATCATCCAGCAGAGACTCATATGAAAGCGCGACTTTTGAGGCAAGTCTCGGATCGTACAAAAGCGCCATCCGGAATTTAAGCCGGGCCCCCTTGAAGTCCCCTCTTGTAAGGTATTTTTGTCCGAGGCGCAAAAAGTCCTGCGGATTCGTGCCGTGTTTTTTTACTTCTTTTTTAAGTTTTTCAACGTCTGTTTTCATTATACGAAATAATTATCCTTCATTATCAGCGATATCCCCAATAACCCAAATAAAGCATTAGGCAGCCAAGCTGCGAAAAACGGGCTCAATATCCCGCCATGACCAAAAGACCTGGATACCGACGCGACCACATAAAAAGTGAATATCAATGATACGCAAAAAACCACGCCAAAAGCCCTTCCCGACCTCGCGGCCGGCAGGCTGAACGGAATGCCAAGAAGGGCAAATATAAGACATGTGGCAGGCACGGAAACTTTCATATAAAGGTCCGTAAGAAGGACCTTCGCGTCCACGCCCCCTTTTTTCAACATGGAAACCAGGATGGAAAGCTCCTTGCTGTTCATCTCATAAGTGGTCTTCTGGTCGGTGAAATTCGTTATATTCTCGTTGACCAATATCTGCATTTCTGAGAAATTCGCTTCATAATCCAGCTTTCCCGTGGCATCCTCATACCTGTGTATGACGCCGTCAGAAAGGGCCCAGTTCTTTCCGTCATACTTTGCGGACTTCGCAAGTATTACTCTGGGGAACTTTCCCTGCCCCATCTCGTAGATCATTATGTCCTCGAGAGAGCTCAATTTCTGATTGACTTTCCTTACATAAAAATACCTGTTGCTTGAGTCACGGAAAAAAACATTCTCCTTTATCTCGGGCAACGGCTGGCGCAGGATCATCTGCCTTATTATGTTCTCCGATGTATGATTCGACCAGGGAACAAGGTATTCATTGGTAAAATAAGCCATAAAGCTTACTGCTACCGATATCAATATTACGGGAGCGCTTATCCTGAGAAGGCTTACGCCGCCGGTCCGAAGTGCTACCATTTCGCTGTCCTTTGACATCCTGGAGAAGACCATTGATGTTGCGAACACAACTGAAACGGGAAAGGTCAACACCATGATGGCCGGCAGCTTGAAAACAAGCAGCCGAAGTATCACAAGAAGCGGGACCCCTTTGTTTATTATAAGGTCCATATAGGTGAAAAGGAGGTCCGTTATCATGATCAAAATGAACCCGATGATGCCCAAAAGATAAGGCGGCATCAGTTCAAAGAAAATATATCTGTCCAGGGTCTTTACCACTCTTCTTGACGTCTCCTAGCTTCTTTTCTTTTTGCTTTCTCCAGATTGTGCCTTTTTTTCTCGCTCGGCTTCTCGTAATATTCCCTTTTCTTCAATTCGTCAAGAACACCTTCTTTCCTCAGTTTCATCTTGAACTTACGGAGCGCCTTGTCTATGGATTCTTCCTTCCTTATCTCGACTTTTGCCATTGTTAACCTCCTCCCGTTATCCTGGGGGCCATTTTAGCAACCTTCCCCCCAGCAGGTGAAAATGCAAATGTTCAACAGCCTGACCCGCATCCCTGCCGCTATTGATGACCACACGATAACCGTTATCCTGTACGCCCTTTATCTTTGATATCTGGCAGATCGCCTTGAAAATTTCCGCCAGAACATCATTTGATCCCGCCGCTATGCCTGAAACATGCTCCTTGGGAATGACCACGACATGGACAGGAGCTTGAGGAGCTATGTCGTCGAACGCGATCACCTTATCGGTCTCATATACAGAGCCGCTCTTTATTTCCTTGCTGGCTATCTTGCAAAATATGCAGCTCATTTTTTGCCTTCGCTTTCATACTGGAGACAGCACATCAGCCGGCCGCAGATCCCGGATGTCTTGGTCATACTTATAGATATCCCCTGCTCCTTTAACGTTTTCACCGCAACATGCCTTGGCTTGTCGAGCCAGGCGGCGCAGCACAAGGACCTGCCACAGGGTCCAAGGCCTCCGATCATCTTCGCTTCATCCCTCGGGCTAACAAGGTGCATGTCGACCTTCGCATTAAGTGTGGACGCCAGGTCTTTTGTCAACTCTCTCACGTTCAACCCTTTTTTCTGCGTTGTGACCCTGTAGAAAAAATGGACCTTCTTATCGTCAAAAAGATATTCAACACTGATTATCTTTATCGGGAGCTCGTGCTCACACGCCTTTTGCATGCCAACTTTAATGGCTTTCTTTTCTTTATCATCAAGGATCTCTATGCGTCCTAGATCCTCCGCGTTCGCATATCTTACGACCTTCCTGAGCCTTACTTCGCGGGTCAGGTTCTTCGGGAACCCTTTTTCAAAGGAGACGATCTGGCCTGCTTCAATACCGCGGTCGGTCTCCACTATCACCTTTGCCCCCAGTTTTATGGCTTCTTCCCTGTAGCCGGCAATGGGACAGATCTGCCCGAATTTCCTTAATTTTATGGCTAAGTTCTTAATCTTTTGCTACCCCCTTAAGGGACAGGAACATTGTGTCCAGAGCAAGCCGTTTGTTAGCCTTTCTCTCTATACTCCTTAAAGCGCCGAATATCTCCCTGGTGGCGAGTATTTTTTTTGCGGACCTATGATCGACCCTTTCTCTGTAGTTATACAGAACGGAATTCAATTTTTCCTCCAGGTCGGGATCAAAACTTAACTCCTCTGAAACAGCGAGAATTTGAGGGATGCTCATTCCCTCGATCTTTAATATCTTTTCTGTCAGATCTTCAATGGCTTCATCGGGTTTTGCCTTTTCGTGATAAAACGCCAGTTTCTGGCAACGCGATAAAACGGTCTTGATGATCTTGCTTTCTCTTACGGTCGTGAGTATGAACAGGACATTATTAAGCGGCTCTTCCAGGGACTTTAAAAAACTGTTCGACGCCTGTTCGGTAAGGCGGTCGGCGCCGTTTACGATCACAACTTTCCATTTTGAAAGCGACGGGCCGAATTTCACAAAGCTGGAGACCTGCCGTATTTCATCTATTTTTATGCTTTTACCGCTGCTGTGGAGGATGAGCAGGTCCGGATGGCAGTTTCTATGGATCTTGCCGCAGCTCTCGCATGGATCCTTGCTGTCCAGATCGCATGGCAACGGCTTTGCCTTAGATGTACAGTTCAGGACCCTTGCAAAAAATACTGCCTCATTTTTTAATTCTTGAGAATCAGGGCCGACAAATAAATATGCATTTGGGATCCTCCCGCTCGCCGCGGCGCCTAAAAGGACCTTCCTTGATATGTTTTCCAAATTTCACCACCGTTATCATATTATACCAAAATACCGGCCTTTTTCCTTAAAAAATCTTTCTGCTTACATTGTAAACATCGGAAACGGATTTTATCATTTTTATCACCTGGGACAGGGACGCCACATCCCTGACATCGACTATCAATTTGAGGATCGCCATGCTGCCGCGCTTTGTTTTCACATTCGCGGCGCCCACATTCGTTTTTGTTTCCGCGATCTTCTCAAGGATATCGTGAAGGACTCCCACCCTGTCGAACGCCTCCACTTCTATTTCCACGGGAAAGACCTGCTCGGGACCCGGATTCCATTCAACTTTAACGTATCTTCCCTTGGTCTCCCCTGTTTGGGCCACGTTCGGGCAATCGCTCTTATGAACTGTCACGCCTTTTCCTTTCGTGACAAAACCGGTTATCTCCTCTTTCGGCAAAGGCCTGCAGCACTTGGAGAATCTAATAAGAATATTGCTGGCATCGACGACCTGGACCCCTATATGTTTCTTTCCGCCCCTGGCGGATCTTTGCCCTCCAGAGGCGGGCAGGCGGGCAAGCATTTGGCGTACAAGCTCTTCTTCGATCGGCGCGACCCCGTGATGCTTCTCCCATATGCCCCTTGCCTTTTTTGCGACAACATAGGGAGATATCTCGCCGTAACCTATCTGAATGAGCAGCTCGTCCGCTGACGGGACATTAAAATCTTTCAATAACGGTCCGAGGACTTCATCTCCCATCGCCTGCGAAGGCTTTAGCATCATTTTTTCCAGTTCTTCATTAAGTGATGCGCGCCCCCTGCTCAGGTTTTCCTCGCTCTTCTGCTTTTTGAACAGGGATTTTATCTTTGTCCGCGCCGAGGAGGTCTTCACGAAATTAAGCCAGCCCATGCTCGGATTATCGATCTTTCCCGTAATTATCTCGACTATATCGCCGTTCTTGAGCTTATAATCAAGGGGGACGATCTTTCCGTTAACTTTTGCCCCGGTGCATCTGTGTCCAACTTCCGTATGCACCATATATGCAAGATCGACCGGTGTGGATGAGACCGGAAGCGCCTGCACCGCGCCTTTTGGCGTGAAAACAAAAACCTCGTCGGTAAAAAGATCTATCTTCAAGTTCTCCATGAAATCTTTCGCATTCGAGAGATCTTTTTGCCAGTCAAGGATGGACCTTAGCCATTCCATTTTCTGGTCAAGGATGCTGGGCTTGCCGCCTTCCTTATATCTCCAGTGCGCGGCGACGCCGTATTCCGCGACCTTGTGCATTTCCTTCGTCCTTATCTGGACCTCAACAGGGAACCCTCCCTCTCCGATGACCGTGGTATGAAGCGATTGGTACCCGTTCAATTTCGGCATCGCTATATAGTCGGTGAACCTTCCGGGTATTGGACGCCACGCCGCATGCACAAGCCCGAGCGCCGCATAACATTCTTTTACCGTATCAACAATGATCCTTACCGCAAGAAGGTCATACAAGTCCTCGAATTCAAGGTTTTGCTCGACCATTTTCCTGTATATGCTGAAAAAATGCTTGGGCCTTCCGTATATATCAGATGTTATATTGACCTTTGAAAGGATATTCTTTACTTTTGATATGAATTCTTTTATGCGCACCTCCCTCTCTGCCCTGCGCTGCGCCACCTTCACCCTTATCTCCTCATACTTATCGGGCTCAAGATATCTGAATGGAAGGTCTTCGAGCTCCCATTTAATGCGCCATATGCCTATGCGGTGAGCAAGAGGAGCGAAAATCTCCCTGGTCTCGATCGATATCTCTATTTGTTTTTCCTTCGGCAGGTACTGGAGCGTTTGCATATTGTGGAGCCTGTCAGCGAGTTTTATCACTATCACCCTGATGTCCTCGCCCATTGCCAAAAGCATTTTTCTGAAGTTCTCCGCCTGGCGCACTTCCCTCGATTCAAAAACTATCTGGCCAAGCTTAGTAACTCCCTCCACCAGGTAAGCTATCTCTTCGCCGAATTTCTCGGCAATGGCCCCTCTATCCACCTTTCCATCCTCGATCACATCGTGGAGAAGCCCTGCAGCGATCGTAACCTGGTCCTGTTCTACATCCGCAAGGATCTCCGCCACTGCAAGAGGATGCGTGATGAAAGCATCTCCGGAAAGCCGGACCTGGCCCTCGTGAAGGCGCTTTGCATACTCGAACGCCTTCTCGATCAATGAAACATCGACTTGAGGGTTATATTCCTTTATTTTCGATATTAAATTTGAACAATCCGTCACGCTACTGCCCTCTCATCTTCCGAATCCTCTTCCGCCGCCTCTCGGCCTGCCCATGACCCCTATGCTCGGAGGGATCGCCGTCCTTCTTTCATGATGCTCCGGCCGCCTCGGCTTTTCCACGACGGTCAAAGACTTGTTCACGGCAAGGATCTTACAGGAACTTTCAAGGCATGTCGTATATTGCAACGCTTCAATAAGGTCTTTCCCCACAGCGAAACTGCAGTATTCCCTGACAAGCGAGGCCAGATATCCCGACTTGTAGATCGGCGGAAGGAATTTGACCAGCTCATCGGAGGTCGCTTTCGCCCTGACAACAGGGATCGATCGGAGCACCGACTGGCCTTTCACATCGACAGGGATGATCTTATTCTCCGTGCTGATAGAAAGCGCTATGCCGTAAGATGGATACGCGTGAACTACAGCGTTAAAACTGGTTTCCTTGTATATCGCCCTGTGGACATGGACTTCCTTTGCAGCTAACTCTTCCGCCAGCAGCGGGCTGTCGCTCTCGCCCTCAAACGGGATTTCCACGATATCATCCTCCCGCAGGTGCCCCAGCATTGCATTCTTCTTTGTGATATATATCTTGTCCCCCCTTCTTACGCTCAGGCTCCCGCCGACACAGTCGACCAGCCCTAGCATATAAAGGTCTTTCCCGACTAAATTGAATTCTTCGAAATTATCCATTTTTCAAACCCACCCTCTCTTTTTTATTTCATCAAAAATAGCTGACGCCGCCTCCTTCGGCCCCGTCTTTTCGGAATCTATCTCGATCTCGACGTTCTTGTTCTCTTCGAACGGCACGTCAACACCCACGACCTGCCCTAATCCTTTGAACTGCTTTCCCGTCCTTTTTCTTTCCAGAGATTTTTTGTAGAGTTCGGCTGTGACCAGCCCGTTGCTCCGCTTGCTTTCTCTTTCAATGCAGACCTGCAAAGGGCATTTCACATGGGCTTCGATAAAATTTTTAATGCTGTGTCTCGCCTTGTTGCGCCATTTTAATTTATGCGCCGTGGCATCATATACAACGTTCCTGCCCTGACCGATATTCAAAATGCCTTCCTCTATGAATTTTGAATAGACCGACTCCCGCTCTTCATCTGTGAACTTTGGCTCCTTGATGTATTTCTTCCGGATCTCGTCAAGCCTGAGGTATTCCGTATCTTTCAGGTTTTTCATCAATTCTCCGGCAACAGTGCTTTTGCCGCTTCCGGGCAGACCGGTCATCCATATAGCGAATGGCATAAATCCTCCAATGTCCAAGATAAGAGCCTGAGGCTAAACGCCTCGGCTCCGTTTTTTCTCCATGGGTACAACCTAATCTAGTTATACCTATACAGTTAATTGGAACCGCGACGTTCAGTCGCGGGTTCCTTTACTTTTTAAGATATTCGTTAATTTTGTCCGGATCGAAAGCTCTCTCGCTCAGGACATTGTCCACAAACCTCATGATCTTTTTCCTCACACTGTCGCTCTGCAAATTGTAAAACACCGGATGGGCCACAACAACGCCTCTGAAAGCGAAGTATATCCCGGCTGTTCTAAGGATATGCCTGTTCTTCGTTTTCTTGAAATAATTGTCCCAGAAAGCGGTGAAAAGCTCTGCGAAAGGGCCCTCGAATGCGCCGGACTGCATAACGGCGAACCAGATGTAATTGATCGCCATGGTCGTTACATCATCCGCGGGATCCCCGCAAACCTCCCTGGAAGCGTCAAGCATGGTCAATTTCTTTCCGTCAAAAAGTACGTTGCCCGGGTGAAAATCCCCGTGCATCCTGCATGGAGCAAAAGGTATGTCCTTTATGCTCTCCCGGAACTTTACCGCCTTACATATTATGTGAGTAAGCTTATCCTTTGTGATAAATCCGAACTTGTCAGGATATGTGTCCACAACACCCATCATCATTTCTCCGTGGCCGACAGCATCGCGGCTGTGCCGCCTCCTGATCGATCGGGTCTCCTCTTTTGAGCCTTTGAATTTTTTGCCGTGGAGCTTAACCAGATAATCGGATAACGCTATCGCTCGCTTTACGTCCCCATCGGTCAATTTGCCGGTTTCCATGATCCTCTGGAAATCCCGCGAGTAAGATACCCCCCGCGCCACTTCCACTATCTGGAAAAACTCCTTTATGCCGCCAAGTGACACAAGATCGCCGTCCTTTGTATAACCGGAAACATCAAAAGATCCTATGTGGTTCGGGAGGACCCGGGCCAGTTCATGCTGAAGAACGAACACCTTGGCCCTGTCGGACAGCCAGTCATGGGAAAAATCAACAGGCATCAATGTCCTTAGCACGACTTCTTTACTTTTTCCCTTTGCCTTTTTACTTTTAAATTTGATCTTATATCCCGTCCCATGCCAGCCGGAACCGAGTTTTTCATACGCGAGTATTTCCACGGGAAAGCCTTCTTTGTCCTCAAGATATTTTTGCGCCACGGACATCGGGATCTTTATTTGTGTTCTTGTCATGTTAATTGTCCTTTCTTGTTACAGTAACAGATGATATCAGAATAATAAGAACCCGAGGACCAACCCTCGGTTCCGGTCTTAGATCAAAGATAATGTCTTAAGCAAAACCTGCTGAAGCAAGTACAGAAGAATGATAGCTATAAAAGGGGACGCATCCATTCCTATTTTTGAAGGAGGAAGCCCCTTTCTTATGGTCGATAATAACGGCTCTGTCAGGTCATAGGCCGGTTTAATGATCGGGTGATACCTGTTATGCGGCAAATAGGTCAGGAACGCCCTGATAACTATCAGGATGTAAGCCCCATCGAACGCAAAATTTATTAATGTCAGGATGATCGATCTCATAAAGATTTCTCGAAGTCCTCGCTTATTTCTTTCGCCCTTGCGGACGCTTTAATGACCGCTTTTTTGAGCGCGCCCTTGAACTTCGCTTCCTCAAGGACCCTGAGCCCCGCAACGGTAGTTCCGCCCGGAGATGCGACCATATTCTTCAATTCCTCGGGCGATATTTTTGTTTTGATAACGGTCTTGATCGAGCCAAGCGCGGTCTTGAGCGCCAAAGCGGAGGACAGGCTCTTTGAAAGCCCCTCTTCTATGCCTCCGTCCACAAGCGCGTCAATTACTTCATATATGAATGCCGGCCCGCTTCCGGAAAGGGCAGTTACCGCGTTCATTTGTTTTTCTTCCACCCTCATTGTGTCCCCTACGCAGGAAAATATCTTCTCTGCCGTTTTCAGGTCCTTTTCCTGCGCGAATTTGCCGCCGCATATGGCGGAGATCCCCTCCCCTATAAGACAGGGATTGTTCGGCATTACCCTTACAACGGGAACTTTCGCCAAATATTTTTCCATGCTCTTAAGAGTTATGCCGGCAGCTATCGATATGACCAGCTGGCTTGACCCCAATTTTCCCGCGAGCTCCGAAAGCACGGAATGCATTGACTGCGGCTTCACCGCCAGAACGATCACGTCTGACCCGCCGGCCGCTTCAGCATTGTTTTGCGCAACGCCCACATCATATTTTTTGGATACCTGCTTTGATCTGGCAATATCTTTGTCAGATATGATCATGTTATTCTTTGAAAAATCCCCTGAGGATATAAGCCCGCGCAGAATAGCATCAGCCATCCTGCCTGCCCCGATAAAACCTAACTTCATCGCGTCCTTATCTTCTGCCGAAAAGCGGCCTCTCTTCGGCTGTTACGCTTTCTTCTATGCTTTTCTCTTCAACATCGGAAATGACTATATTGCTCGGAGTGAACAGGAATATTGACTCGCCTATTTTTACCATGTGGCCGTCAATGGCATATGCGGTACCGCACACAAAATCTATAAGGCGGGTCCCTTCGGTCATTTCAAGATGCTTGAGGTTTATAATAACGGGACTGCCGCTCCTTAGCTGGGTGGAAATGGTCATGGAGTCCTCGTAAACCTTTGGATCGTGTATGACTATTTCGTATTCCCCGGGACTTGAATTTTTCCCTTTTCTCGGACGCAGCGCTGTTTCAACGTTCATTTCTTCCCTTATGATATCCGGCGACCCATCCTCTTCCTCAAGACCTATGAAAGCTTTTGCCCTTCTGATCAGATTGTCAACCATTTAGATCATCTCCTTTATAATTAATAATTAACAATTTCTCAATTAACAATGAGGAAAATATCAGATATGTCGCGAAGCGACGCCATAATTGTTCATTGTGTCATTGTTAATTGGATCATTGCCTCTGATGGGGAATCCCAAAAATCGCCCTGCCTATCCTGACTAAATTAGAACCTTCTTCAATGGCTGCTTCAAAATCCTGGGACATCCCCATTGATAGATATTTTAACTCAACGGACGGCAAATTCAACCTTTTTATTTGATCAAAAAGACCTGAAAGCGATCTAAAGCTTTTTCTGGTATTCGATCCGTCGCAGGTTAAAGGGCCTACGGTCATCAGCCCGGTCAATTTAAGGTTTTTAAGCCCTGAGATGCGCCTTGCAAGCTGGACAGCTCCCTCAGTAGAGACACCGAACTTGCTCTTCTCTTCCGAAGTATTCACTTCAATGAAGATGCCGATGTCTTTCTGCGCCCTGTTCGATATCTCGTCCATGAGCCTCTCGCTGTCAACGGACTGGATGACGGAAAACACGTCGAGCGCTGACTTGACCTTATTTGTCTGAAGGTGCCCTATCATATGCCAGGTGACAGGTAAACCTTTAAGCACATCGAATTTCTGCTTTGCTTCCTGGACCCTGTTCTCCCCGATATCTGTAACGCCCGCTCTTACAGCTTCCTCAATAAGCCCGGCCGGAACGTCCTTTGTGGCCGCGACAAGCTTGATACTGTTAGGGTCCCTTCCGGCACGCTTGGCTGCCAGTTCGATCCGGGACCTGACCAATTTGATGTTTTCAGCGATCGACATTTGCATCGCGAGTATACAATATATGATATAATTATTCTAATGAGAAAGATATTGATCTCAATCCTGCTCCTGATGATCTTACTGCCGACCTGCCTTGCCGCCGCAAAATTTGAGTACTACCCTCTTAATGTAAGGGTGAAAGAACTGCTTAAAGAACCCTCTCTTGAGTCGGAAGCTGCATTCGTATTCCCCGTCGAAATAACCTTGACAGGGGTATCAAAAGACAAGAAATGGTACCGATTTAAAGTGTTCTATGACATGGTATTCTTCGGAAAGTACGAGTACGAGGGCTGGTGTAAAGTAGACCCCTGGAAGCCGTTTCTAATGAACGCGACCCCGGAAGTCCTGAATTGAGATTGGAACCTGCGACTGAACGTCGCGGTTCCAATTAGCCTTATGGGTATAACTAGATCGGGTTGAACCCATGGAGAAAAAATGGAGCCGAGGCGTTTAGCCTCGGGCTCCTTGACATCAGACCAAATTGATCTGTTTTTTTATGTCTTCCGCCGCCTGTTTTGAGATTTTTATTATTTTAATGATCTCCTTGACCTGGGAATTATCCGCAATATTGGCTTCTGATCTTTCAGTAAGTTCATAAACCTTTTTCCCCAGTTCCCCCATCGCCTTGGTTGTCTTGTTCTCCTCCATCACTATCTTCACCTTAAGCGACGCTATGCGCGCGCCCTTTTGTGTTCTGTCCGCCGCCACGGAAAAAGTCTTTTTCGCCGCCTCGCCAATGTCCTCAAGCTTGCCCTTTACCTCATCCCAATTCACCATAAAAACACCTCCTTTTAAATCATCGGGCCTCCGATGCCCAGAAAATCCCTGTAATTATTCACTTCTTCCTCAAGCATCCCCGAACGGTAAACAATGTCAATGAGATCTCCCAGTGTGGCATTATCTTCAAGCGATCTTCCCGCTAAATATCCCAGAATGCTGCTTTCGCTCCCGCCTGTCGCCTCTGACATTACATACGCAAGCTCTGCCCTGGCAACAAGCCTTTCCGGCCTGAAAGCGCCGTCCCTGTAATCATGCATCAGGTTCGCGGCCTTGACCGCCCTGATGAACCCTGCCGCCCAGTACATGCGGTTCACATCACTGGAAACCTGTTTCTGCGCCAGGCTAAAATCAAGTTTCTTGGCTTTTGCAAGGATCAGCGCCAGTATCTCCCTGGAAAGTTTTTTATTCGTGTTGTAATCCTTTCCAAAATATCGGTAAAATTCCGTATAGATGACCTTGTATTCGAAACGCCTGTTCGTTGCCTCCTCAAACGCCATGTCGGTAGGGACATAGAACCTGACTATCTTTCTTACGATCTCAGCTTCCGAATTGCTTGTATCCCTTACTTTTATCTTCTTCTCATTCTTCCCGATATTAAGAGGGACGGATGCCACAAACTCCCTGTCGCTTCTTATTTGCAATTTTCTCCCATCCAGCCAAACATCGGTCACGTCAAAATCTATGGTCCCTCTGAATATCTGCTCATTATTCAGCGTATACAAGCTGCCGGAAGGAATGAACGAGATCTTTTTGTCGATCTTTTTAGGGGCAGCAATAACCGGCGCAGGCACGACCGGCGCAGCAACGACCGGCACAGCAACGACCGGTGCAGCAGGCTCTGTTCTTTGGACAGGGGCAGGCGGAGGAGCAGCCTGAATATAAATAGGCTCGCTGTAGAAAGAAAGAGATACAACATTGGATGACAGATTTGTCTGGGCATAATTCTGCAGATATGCGACATCCAGCTTTATGCCGGAATATTCAAGCCCTATCCCGAAAGTCGTATTATTGACCAGGTCGCCGCTGTCTGCAGAGCTTGCTGCCTGATCGGAACCGGCCCTGAGGACCAAATTCGAGTGGACCCTCCATTCCGCGCCAATGTGTATCGGCCAGGGAACATTGGGCCTGGTAAAGAACATATCCTTGTCGATCGCGATCCTTGCATCATACTCCTCCCAGTGGAAAGCCAATCCGAATTTTGTGATAAAAGGCATGACCTCCGGGTCGAAATCCCCTTCGATCCTGGACGCATCCATCACATTCTGGAAATTCAATCCGCAGGACATCCATTTTTGAGGGGAGTATTTAAATCCCAGGTCAAGGTTATTGCCTGAACCGGACGCATTTTCAGCGCCGGTAAACCCTTTTGAATAAAATTTGGCGGTCGCCCCGGCATAAAGATCGGGACTGCCTCCCGCAAACGACAGCGTGTCCCCTATATATTTTCCGTAAGACAGGACCATGGCCTGGTTATAAAAGTCGGAAGTGCCTGTAAGGCCGGCAATTCCACCTATCCTTGATGAAACATATCCGATCCCGAAAACGCCCATAGGGGTGGGATTGATGCCGCTGATCATCGTGTATTGATATTCATTCATGAAATTAGAGCTCATTGTGGAGAGTGTCCAGTTCTTTTGGGAGCCTAGCCCGGCGGGGTTCAAAAATATCGCGTTGGCATCGTCCGCAACGGCGACAAAGGCCTTCCCCATGCCTATCGGCCGCGCGCCTATGCCAACTGCGATAGGATCATCATAATAGATGACCCCGCAATAAATCGCGGAATGTAAAGTTAAAACAATAAATGCCGCGACCAGAAGCTCCCTCAAAATGCCCCCCTAATCCTCCATGAACCATCGCTCGCGGAATATCGCAGAAAATATCTATCGGCGGATGACCGCTATTTTTACGCGGCTCAGTTCCCGGGAAGCACCGCCGGTCTTTGAAACGATACTGAGCACATAAACGCCGGAAGGCACTTCTTCCCTGAAATCTGACACAGCGTCCCAAGGAACGGTATTGTTTCCGGCCACTCCGCCGTTCTCTCCCGCAGGGATCGTCTTCTGCCAAATGATCTCGCCCTTCTGGTTGAACAAGTAAAGCGTTATAGTTGACGAGGTATTAAGCGTATATTTTATCGTTGTGGCACCGGTAGACGGGTTGAACGGGTTCGGTTCATTGAACGGAGTTCCAACGACAGCCACCCTTCCCGGAGATATGATCGTGAACCCTCCCGCCAGAGAGCCGCTTGCGCCGTAACCCGTATTGGTCACCGTAACATTACGCGCTCCGACAGCGGCTTCGGTCAGGTCAAAGGTGCATTCCATGCTCGTTGAACTTTCGATCGAGACCGTTGTCCCGTCAATTGTCGGATGGCTTGAAGCGGTCAGGCTGGCAGTGGCATCGGTGGATATGTTCGACCCGTTAATGATCACCCTGTACGCCCTGTTATTATAGCCGGAAGCGGGATCTATGGACGCGACCACCGGAGTTTCAATCGTACTGACAGTGCCAGCACCGTAAACTATGCCCAGGAACCTTCCTTCAAGCGTATAGCTCGCGCTGGTAATGACCTCCGGAACGTTCTCCCTAAGTTTGCCAAACATCAGGTAGCCGGTGGATTCCATTGAAGCGCCGCCAAGGTCGATAACTTCCGCCGAAATGGCATAGTTGGCGCTTGTCGCAGCGTATGCCGCTGAAGCAATGACCAATGACCAAATCCCAATAACTAATAAAATAAAAGTTGACTTTTTCATCTTTTTACTCCGTTCAATCTACCACATTAGCCGCCGTCATTGCGAGCACCGCGAAGCAATCTCAAATATCACTATACATGTCCCTAAACTCAGGGTTTATTGATTTAATCAAATCTATTTTCTTCTTTCTTGAGCCAGCTTTAATCTGTTTTTCTCGTAAAATCGCACCTCTAATATCACTAAAGATTTCATAATAAACTAATTTATTAACATTATATTTCTTAGTGAATCCATCTGCCAATTTTTCTTTATGTTCATAAACTCGTTTCTTTAAATCGCTGGTAACTCCTGTATAAATTACTGTATTGCGCTTATTTGTCATCAAATATATGTATCCCTTACGTTCTAACATTTTTGTTTCACCTTGAGATTGCTTCACCCTGCCCTGCAGGGTTCGCAATGACAATAAACGCTCCCGTCATTGCGAGCACCGCGAAGCAACCTCCGTCATTGCGACTGCAAGGCGAAGCCGAAGCAGGAAACAATCCCGTTTTTAAAGATTGCTTCGTCGTCCCGGCACACAGGGACTCCTCGCAATGACAATTATCAAATCTCACTACTTAAGCTTCCCCATGTATCTTAAAATATTACGGTTATTCTCAACATGCTCTTCTCTCATTTTTTTAAGCCTTCGAGCCAGCTCGGCTTTAGACAGCGCGCTGGCCATCAACCTGTACGAGAAATCGCAAAGCTCAAGCCATTTTCCGATCTTTTCTTCTTTTGTAAATTTTATTTCATGCCGCATTTTCTTATGCCGCCTCTTTTTTAATCTATCTCATAAAATCCAGAAGCTACTATCCTTCTGGCAGCCGAACTTTGGGTGGACCCAAGTACATCGCTTCCCGGCGGCTTCTTAAATGCTGCTGTTGGCGTGGTAGCATAATAATAAACCGCGACCATATCCGGCCCTCCGGATTCCGTGTACATATGCCCGGACCCTATATTTGATCCTCCGGTAGACGAAGCATTTAGATTGGCTGATGGAGTTACGGGCAAAGTAAATAGTAAACTGGCTTCTCCCGTCCCCGCTGTTCCGCCTGATGCATTTACCCATGTGATAGACCAATAACATGTCTTGCCGACTGTTTTATAACGGGAAGTGAATGTCGTGTAATCGGGAGCGGTTCCGCCGGACACAGAAAGCGTGGGCGTCCAGGCCACCCAAGCGACATTATAAATATCTCCTGTCAATTTCAGGTTATTGACGGTAACCAGGCCGTCCATCGAGGCGGTGCCGGTCACCTTTATGTTGCCGGAGACCGTTCCGCCCGTCAGCGGAAGCCCCGCCGTGATCTGCGTCGTGGCATCCTGGAACTTGACGCCTCCGGTTCCAATCGTCTCTATAGTGCCGCTGACAGTCAGCTTCGAGGTCGGTTCCGTCGTCCCGATGCCGACATTGCCCTCCACTGTGCTGACAAATATTTTGGCTCCTGATAACCCTCCCGTACTTATGGCATACCCGTCGCTGTTGACCATGATCCCGGTCTCCCAGTTGGTCAGGCCTCCGCTCTGAGAGCGAAATTCGATCTTGCTTCCATTGGCTAAACCTGATCTTTGTATCTCCATTCTGGCACCTTGGCCGCTTGAGGCAGTAACCGCTAACGATACATCTTGCCCTGTCCCTCCCTGAATGGTCGTATCATTGGGAGTGCTGCTGTTAAAATAAAATCCTCCGCTGTCATTCCTAATTTGACCATAAACTGACAGGCCATTAGCTCCCGGGGCAGTCGCTCCATCACCGATCTTGACCGTGCCTTTGACCTCCAAAGTAGCTGTCGGCTCCGTTGTCCCGATGCCAATCTCAGCCGCATAAACGCTTGTTGCGGTTTCTATTGCTTCTGACACATATATTGAACCTGCTACGGTAAAATTAGCATTGGGTTCCGTTGTCCCCACGCAAACCTCACCAGCGAATGTAGCCCCTGCTGAACTGGTTAATATTCCAGTCATGGTATCTCCGGCTTTGAGGACTTTGGTCGTGTCAGTTGCAGTCGCAGTTCCCCAAGTCGCAAGCCCGGCACTGTCTGAAGTCAGGACCTTGCCGCCTCCGGGAGTTCCACCGGTGATCTTAATTTGTCCGGCAACTTCAAGAGTAGCTCCGGGATCCGTTGTCCCGATGCCGACATTGCCCTCGGC
>JBDRDU010000085.1:0-16272 GCA_043820455.1 bacterium
TATTTTTTGATGTTTCTTTAAAGGAGCCCCGAGCGACGCCATCCTGGTAATGTCGCTGTTATAACCTTTGTACTTTGCGCCAAAATCCATGACGATCAGTTCGCCTTCATGAAGCATCTTGTCGGTGGGTTTTCCGTGAGGATGCGCCGATAACTTGCCTGACGAAACCAACGTTTCAAAAGCGGGTAAATTCCCCTTGAACGTCTTGATCAAATAATCTATATGGGCGGATATTTCTAGCTCGGTCCTTCCGGGTTTTATTATCCTGATTATGCAATCATAGGTCAGGTCCGCTATAAGCGCAGCTTTTCTGATGGTATCTATCTCACTGCCGCTTTTCACGCATCTTTTATCCCTTAATTCCTTGCTTATTGAATGGAATTTCGCATTAGGGAACTTTGCCTTAAGCTTATTGAATGAAGCAACGTCCATTTTTTCATCTTCGTATCCGATCTCCGATATTTTCTTGTCTTTTAAGATATTAAAGGCGGCATCCAAAAGGGTTGAAGAGAACGGCGCTTCTATGACTTTGGTCCCTTTTCTGACCTCTGATCTTGCCTGACGTGTATATCTGCCGTCCACTATAAGAAAGGATGATTTATCCTGAACAATAAGCATCCCAACACTGCCGGTAAAACCGGAAAAATAGCGGATATTCGGTTCGCTTGTGATAAGACTGATCATTTAATAAGGTCGATGGCGGCTTTAATTCCAAGAATATAGCTGTTCTTGCCGAAACCGGAGATCTGCCCCGCTGCAACAGGGGCTATGACGGATTTCTGCCTGAATTCTTCCCTCGCATAGATATTTGACAGGTGGACCTCAACCGTCGGTATCTTTACGGAAGCGATAGCGTCCCTTATTGCCACGGAATAATGCGTATACCCTCCCGGGTTTATCACGATGGCATTGTATTTTTTCTTGGCTTTTTGGATCAGGCCTACGATCTCCCCTTCGATATTTGTCTGGACGGTGTCGACTTTAATCCCTTCTTTTTTGCCGAGTTTTTTCAATTCGGAGTCGATGTTCCCAATCGTCATCTTGCCGTAAATTTTCGGCTCCCTGCTGCCCAGGAGATTCAAATTGGGGCCGTGAATTACAAGTATCTTCTTTGCCATTGCAGAAACATTATATCACGTGAAAATCGGGAGGCAATTAAGTTTTTCATTTTCTCTCTCTTTTCCCTTGAGCCTTGAATTGTGATATAATATCCGCCTGTTTTTATGACAAGACAAAATATTTTCAAAAAGATAGGTTCTTGCTTGCCAAAGGAAAGAGGCAACAGGATCATATTGTACTTCATTGTTTTCGCCGCAATATTGAGCGGGCTTTTCCTTCAGATATTGACCCAGCTGCCAAACGTGGAAACAATAAGCATATTTTCACCTTCGGAAACAACGGAAATATACGCTTCTGACGGGACCATCCTTGCAAAGCTTCACAGGGAAGAGAACAGGTACGTTGTCCCGCTTGAAAAGATATCCCGTATATTGCAGAAGGCTGTTGTATCCACAGAAGACGAAAGATTTTATCAGCATAGAGGGATAGACTTTCAAGGGATACTGAGGGCCGCCGTTACGAATATAACGAAGAAAAGGATCGAGGAAGGCGGGAGCACTATAACCCAGCAGCTTGCAAGGAACCTGTTCCTTACCAGAAAAAAATCGATAACAAGAAAGATCGCGGAGATAGTTCTGGCCCTTCAAATAGAGAGAAGATACACGAAATCGGAGATACTTGAACTATACCTTAACCAGATCTACTGGGGGCATAACGCTTACGGCATAGAATCAGCTTCATTGGTCTATTTTAACAAACATGCTTCGGAGCTTAGTCTTGCCGAAGCTGCTCTTCTTGCCGGGATAATTGAAGGGCCAGAAAAGTTCTCTCCATACAAGAACATGGAAGGAGCAAGATCAAGGCAGAGCTCTGTCCTTTCAAAGATGGTCGAACTGGGACTGATCACGGAAGCATCGGCAAATTTCGCTAAAATGCAGCCGCTGGTCTTGTCGACCGAGATCCCGAACAAGTATAAATTCATTGCGCCTTATTTTACGACATATGTGGTCAACCAGCTGATCAATAAATTTGGCGAATATACCGTGTATAACGGAGGGTTGAGAGTTTATACGACCTTGGATCCTAACAAGCAAAGGGTAGCAGAAGAAGTGGTAAAGAAGTTCCTTCAGGAAGAAGGAGAAACATATAATTTTTCTCAAACCGCTTTACTGTCTCTTGATCCCAGGACAGGCTACATACGGGCGATGGTCGGAGGAGCCAGCTTTGAAGCTTCGGAATTCAACCGCGCGTGGCAGTCAAAAAGGCAGCCTGGTTCATCCTTTAAGCCTTTTATTTACACCGCCGCGATGGAAGTCGGCGTGTCGCCGGGATTCATCCTTGAGGACTCTCCCGCGACATACGAAGTCCCCGCGGACGAGTGGAACCCCGAAGGCATATGGGAGCCGAAGAACTTTGACGAGAAATACCGCGGAAAAGTAACGGTCAGACAGGCTCTGGAGAAGTCCTTTAACATCCCCTCCGTTCGCTTGTTAGACAAGATCGGGGTTGGCAATGCATTGGATGTTGCGAAAAGAATGGGCATAAAGAGCCCTCTAAAAAGAGCTTTAGGCCTTACGCTGGGAATATCGGAAGTTACTCTGCTTGAAATGACATCCGCGTACGGCGTCTTCGCGAACGGCGGAATAAGAGTTGAGCCGACTGCGATAACAAAGATAGAAGGACCACGCGGTCAATTGGTCTATAAGTACACAATAGTTGAAAAAAAGGCCCTTAACAAGAACATAGCTGCTGTAATGGTGGACATGATGCAGGGAGTACTGCTGCGAGGGACGGGTGTCCGGGGTAATATCGACAGGCCTGCCGGAGCTAAAACTGGGACTACTGAAGAATTCAAAGACGCATGGTTCTTGGGTTATGTGCCGCAACTTGTCACGGGCGTGTGGGTGGGCAATGACAACAATGAGCCGATGGAGGGAGTTACTGAAGTGGCTGTTTCCCCAAGGATCTGGAAAGCCTATATGTCAAATGTCCTGATAGACGAACCTGTCATTGATTTTCCAAAGCCTGAAGGCCTTGTTGAAGAAACCATCTGCCTGGATTCCGGGAAGGTCCCGAACGAGCACTGCCCGGGGAGTAGGATAGTAAAGGCGACTTTTTGGTGGGAGGACAGGCCCACTGAAATATGCACCTACCACCCTACCACTGAAGCTTTGCCAGATTATATAACGAGGTAACAGGGATGATAAAATTCGGCACCGACGGCTGGCGTGCTGTAATCTCCAATGAGTTCACTTTTGAAAATGTAAGGAAAGTCGCTCAGGCATACTGCAACTATTTGATAAAAAACGATCTTCATCGCAGCGGCATTGTCATCGGCTATGACAATAGGTTTGAATCAGAGAACTTTGCATTTGAGTCGGCAAAGATCGCTGCATCGAACGATATCAAAGTGTATCTTCTCGAAAACTCAGTTCCCTCCCCCGTCGTATCATTCGTTGTCAGGGAAAAGGCGCTTGGCGGCGGGATAATGATAACGGCTTCTCATAATCCGCCGCAGTGGAACGGCTTCAAGATAAAATCCCAATTTGCCTGCTCGGCCTCTTCCGATATCACTAAAGCGGTCGAAGCGGAGGTCGCGAACGTAAAAGCACCGGTCATATCGGCGAATTATCAAAGCAATATTGCCAAGATCGACCCGAAAGACGGATATTTCCAGCATATCTCAAAATTCGTCGATTTTTCGATCATAAAGCGGGCGAACATGAACATTATCATCGATCCAATGCACGGAAGCGGCGCTGGATATGTCAAGGAAATATTGTCAAAGAACGGCATCGACTGCGTCCAGATAAATAATATAAGGGATCCATTGTTCGGTGGAGTGAATCCCGAACCGATACCATTGAATCTTACCGAGCTTTCCGATCTGATAAAGGAAGGCAGTTTGAACGGTCCCGGTCTATGGATAGGGCTTGCGACCGACGGCGACGGCGACAGGATCGGCGGAGTTGACGGAAGCGGAGGATTTCTCACCTCTCATGACATGTTCGTGCTGTTATTGAAGCATCTGGTTGAGAACAAAAAGCTTTCCGGTTCCGTTATAAAGACATTCAATATAACGAACCTGGTCGGCATGCTGGCGAATAAGTATGGATTGACCGTCCATGAAACTCCGATCGGCTTTAAATATATCGCGGATCACATGTTAAAGGAAGACGTTCTGATTGGCGGAGAAGAATCAGGCGGCATTGGCATCAAAGGGCATATTCCGGAGCGCGACGGCGTGCTCAATTCCCTTCTGATGCTTGAGTGCCTGGCTTATTACAAGAAAGATGCGAGAGCTATCCTTAACAGCGTAATGGACGAGTTCGGCTATTTTTATTATGACAGGATCGATGTCCATCTGACGGATGAGCAAAGAACAAAAATTAAACAAAAAATAGGCGGTTTCAGGCCTTCAATTTTTATCGGAGAAAAAGTCACTGACATCCAAGACCTAGACGGCATCAAAATGTTCCTTGGGGATAAGAGCTGGATATTGTTCAGGTTGTCCGGGACAGAACCGCTGATCAGGATCTACTGCGAAGCCACTTCTTCCGATAAAGTGAAAAGGATGCTCGCGGAGGGAGAAAAGCTGATCTTGGGCTAATTGCCCAGCTTCTGCTGTATCTCTTTCTCGAAATTCTCTTTTTTCTCGATCCTCGCTATTTCGGAGCGCTCTTTTGCCGCATCAGATTTAGCACCTATCTTTTCAAATGTCTTTTTCAGCTCCTTGTGCATTTCTTTGTTGTCGCCGGCGATAAGCGATGCTTTCCTGTAACTTTCAAGCGCAAGGTCTTTCTTTTTCAAGGCTTGATAAACATCCCCTACGGCTATCAAAAGGTTTGGGTCGGCGCCGCTGAACTGGCTTGCTTTCCCGTATTCCAGGAGCGCGAATTCCGTATTGCCTATTCTCACATACGCATTGCCAAGGAATAAATGTATATAAGGATTTGACGGATTGTCCATGCTCGCTTCATTATACGCGGAAATAGCCTCATTTAATTTTCCCATAAGATACAAAGAATGAGCTTTTATTAGGGGGTCGTTTATCTCAACTTTTGTCTTCTGGCTTAATTGATACGTCCATTTTTTGAACGCCTGCTCCTGCTTGGCGGCAAGCACCTCTTCGTTCAAGTCCTTTCCTTTTTCTTTGATCTTTCTAAGCCGTGTATCTTCCAGTTTAATTATATGATAACCGTATTGCGTCTTTACTATGTCGCTCACTTCTCCGGGCCTGAGCAAAAAGGCCGCTTTCTCGAATTCCGGCACCATCATTCCCGTCGTGAAAAATCCGAGATCCCCGCCATTCCTCGAACTTCCCTGATCATCGGAATATTTTGCGGCCAGCGTAGAAAAGTTTTCGCCTTTTTTTATCTTTAAAAGCAATTCCTCGGCTTTTGCCTTTGCTTCAAGATCGCCTCCTTTATCACCGCTTTTAGGGATGACGAGGATGTGTCTTGCTTTTATTTCCTTCAGGTCATCAGCTGTTATCGTGACTTGGGATTGCACCTTGTTCACCATTTTAGCAACAAGGATCTCTTCCTTTACATTGTTCCTGAAGTCATTATAGTCCTGTCCCATGTTCTTTAACGCGCCTTTAAGCGCGTCCCTGTTCGGTATCTTGTTCGCCTGCATTATCTGGTCTATGGCCTGGTCCACTTCTCCCTTTCCCGTGCTGACATCCCTTTTAGCTTCATTAAGCATTATGGTAAAATCAATGACCTGCTGCAATGCAATGGTCTGGTAAAGCATCGCGTCTTCAGGACTTATCCGCTCTGTTTCTTTTGAAAATAGCTTTTGTATGGTCTGTTCAAGCCTTTTATGGTCGATCTCCTTTCCGTTGATCGTGGCGATCGAACCCTTTTTAGAGCTTTCTTTTGTGCCTTTGAGGCCCGTGTAACCGAGACCGTAAAACATTGTCGCGGCAAAAAGCACAGCAACAATTATCATTATCGTCTTCATTTTTTTCCTTAAATACGAAAGCATTTATTTCCCCCTCTTCTCTCTCTTTTAGCTCTTCTAGTCAAATTCCTTCAATGACTTTGAAACTGAAATATATCCTCCCAGCATTCCCAGGAACATCCCCACGCATCCGACTATCAAATATACTGCAACAAGATGCTTTTGATCGCTTACCAGGGGCAGAAAGGGCAAAGCCTGGTTAACCTGGAATATCACCAGGTCGTATGAAGCTTTTAATATCGCAAATGAAAACATCGAGCCGATCATGCCGATGATCACGCCTTCTACGATGAACGGCCATTTTATGAAGGTATCGGTCGCGCCGACCAGCTTCATAATGGAGATATCTTTTTCCCTTGCAATGACCGTAAGCCTGATCGTATTTATGACGATAAGGAGCGTGGCGACCGAAAGCATACAGACCAATATCAGCCCGCCGAGCCTTACGGCAGAAGCAAGGGACTTGACCTGTTCTATCAGCTTTCCGCTGTATCTTACTTCCGATATAGAAGGCATTCCCGATATTTGCTTCGCAACGGCCTGCACAAGCTCAGGGATCTGCACTTCAACGATAAATGTGTCAGGGAGAGGATTGTCGGACATAACCTCCTCAAGATTCATCCCTTCGCCGTATTCCTCTTTGAAATTTTTCCATGCGTCCGCTTTTGAAAGATATTTTACGCTGGATACGCCACGCAGAGCCGACATGCGTTTAACAATGCTGTCGACCTCGTATTTTTCAAGCGACCTGTCTGCGTATGCGGATACCTGGACGTTGGAACTGATGGTCCCGATAATGCTCCCGATGTTCACGATGCCCATCAAGAACACGCCGAAGATCGTAAGAGAAACAATGACGGTCCCCACCGCAACAAAGCTCATGATGCCGCTTCTTTTGAAGCCGGTCCATCCTTCGCTTATGAAGAATTCTATGCTATTTAGCACTGCCGTAGACCCCCAGCTGTTCATCCCTTATTATCCGCCCGGACTCAAGAGCAACGACGCGCTTCCTCATGATGTCCACGATATTCTTGTTGTGGGTCGTGACGATGACCGTTGTCTTTCTTCTGTTTATCTTGTCGAGCAGGTTTATTATTTCCCATGATGTCGTAGGGTCAAGGTTCCCCGTCGGCTCATCCGCTATTAAAAGAGGAGGGTTGTTCACTATCGCCCTTGCGATACAAGCTCTTTGCTGTTCCCCTCCGGAAAGGTCGGCGGGAAAACTGTCCGCTTTTTTCTGAAGGCCTACGAGTTCAAGAGCAAGGGAAACATGTCGCCTTATCGTGGACCTTGGGCGTCCCACCACCTGCATGGCGAACGATATGTTCTCCCAGACGGTGCGTTTTGGAAGAAGCTTGAAATCCTGAAAAACCACTCCCATGTTCCTTCTTAAATAAGGCACCTGATAATGTTTAAGTTCCGCTACGTTGATCTTGTCGATGATAACTTGGCCGGAGGTGGGAAGTTCTTCCCTGTAAAGCAGCTTCATAAGTGTCGTCTTGCCGGATCCGCTCGAGCCTACGATGAAAATGAATTCTTCTTTTCCGATTTGCAGATTGATGTTGTTTAAAGCTTCAAACCCATTAGGATAGACCTTTGAAACGCCTGTTAGCTGTATCATTTATTGTATAAGGGGAATTTCCCGCAAAGCTCTTTTATGGCGGAAGAGATCTCATTCTTGATTTTTTCATCTTCCGGATTTGAAAGTATTTTATGTATAAATGAGCCGATCAAGCTCATTTCCGGCTCCTTCATACCCCTGGTCGTTAGCGCCGGAGTCCCTATCCTTATTCCTGACGCGACCGATGCCACGGCAGTCTCGAACGGGACAGTGTTCTTGTTCACGGTGATGCCGACGCTATCCAGAAGGGTCTCTGCCTGTTTGCCCGTTAGGCTCTTGTTCCTCAGGTCAACGAGCATTAAATGAGTGTCCGTTCCGTGCGAGACAAGCCTGAAGCCGTGTTTCATCAGTTCATCCGCCAGAGTCCTTGCATTCTTCACTATCTGCTCCTGATATTTCTTGAATTCGGGCTTAAGGGCTTCACCGAAAGCCACCGCCTTGGCCGCTATAACGTGCATCAGCGGCCCGCCCTGGCTCCCCGGGAACACCGCCTTATTGACCTGTTTCGCGTATTCTTCCGGACAAAAGATCGCTCCGCCCCTTGGGCCTCTTAAGGTCTTATGTGTTGTAGTGGTCACCACATGCGAGCAGGGAACGGGCGAAGGATGAAGGGAGGCCGCGACAAGCCCCGCGATGTGGGCCATATCAATGAACAGGAACGCGCCGACTTCATCGCATATTTCCCTCATTTTAATGAAATCGATGATCCTGGGGTATGCTGTTGCACCGCCCACTATCATCTTCGGCTTGTGCTCTCTTGCCAATGACCTCATCTGGTCGTAATCGATGAATTCATTGTCCTGCCTGACGCCGTAAGAAATAAAATGGAAGTATATGCCGGAAATATTAACAGGGCTTCCGTGGGTAAGATGTCCGCCATGCGAGAGATTAAGTCCCATTACAGTATCTCCAGGTTTGATAAAAGCCATATATGACGCCATATTGGCCTGTGAACCGGAGTGCGGCTGGACGTTCGCGTGTTCGCAGTTGAAGAGCTTTTTGGCTCTTTCTATCGCAAGCGTTTCGACGATGTCAACATACTCGCAGCCGCCGTAATATCTTTTTCCCGGATAGCCTTCCGCGTATTTATTGGTGAGGACCGTACCCTGGGCTTCCATTACGGCTCGGCTTGTGAAATTCTCGGATGCGATCATCTCGAGCTTGTTGTGCTGCCTGTCAAATTCCAGGTCTATGGCTTTGGCTACTTCAGGGTCCGTTTTTCTTATGTGGTCAATATTAAAGTGCATAACAGTTCAGGATTTTACCATAAGACAGGATTTTCGTCAATTTCTTGGTTGTTTTGGAAAAGACGGATAATATTTGATGCCGTTGCCGCCAAAGGCGGAAATCCCGAATTGGGAATTATTCACGGTGATATCATCAATGAACCATCCTCTGAAGCCGTTATAATGATTGTCATAAGTGTTGAATACGAACCTGATCTTGATAAGGTTGCCTGCATAAGGGGTCAGGTCATAACTATGCTGGACCCAGGCTCCAGGTTGATTGAATCCACCGGAAGTGTATGCTTCTCCGCTGACAACTATGTTCTTTGCGGGATCCTCATAAGGGTTCAAATATCCAAGCAGGTCCCAGCTGGTATAAGGGCTCTTTGACGCATATACATACATAGCGTCATATCCTGTGCCTTGATGCGGGTTCTTACCTTCTATCTCCCACCAGGTCCAGAAACTCAATTTTCCGAAAGTATATCCTGTCAGGTCAAGAGCAGGAGATTCAAGTGTTCCCGAGTTATCCCTGCCGAGCGCCGAGATACCTCCGGAGCCTTCAGCGGTATCATCGTATGCTTCTATCCATATGTAAGAAGCTTCGGATGTGGCAGGAGAAGTCTGACCGTACCAGAAATAGTAATCCCCGCCGTGAGGATCAGGGATCTTTCCATCTTTCGAGGTGACCCCGTCATCTTTAAGATACACTTTTCTCGTGATCCCTCCAGCATGAGAAGAATTAAAATAATTTTGAGGATTCGAATTGACAATGCTGCTGTCAAAATATTGCCTGTGCCAGAAGTCATTCCCCCATGAGTCCGCCTCGGTCGTGAACCCTTCATTGCTTGACTCGAAGGTGAATTCATATGTTGAGGAAGCCCCGACATAAGGAAGATAGAAGTTAACGTCGCTGACCGTGCTTCCGCCGATCACATTCACGGTCTCACTGGAACTTACATGCTCGTTCGCGTAAGCGGTGATGCTCGTAGTTCCGGTCAGGATATTGTATAAAGTGTATCTTCCATATTCGTCCGTGTATGTTTCTCCTCCTTTGGACCCTACAACTCTTGCGGGGGAAAGTGCTGTGCCGCCCCATTCCTTGACTATACCTTCGACATTTCCCTGCGCAATGGGATCAAGGTCGATATTTAAAGTGGTCTGAAGTTCTGAAGACACAAGCTGTGCTGAGCTTGTATATAACTGATATCCCAGAGCTGAAGCGTAAACCTCCGCTGTCCCTACAGGAACATTTTCCAGCGTATAAATGCCGGCGCTGTCCGTTACATCGTAGCTTGTTATCGTCCAGACGTTCGCTCCGGAAACCGGGACGCCGATGCTAGTGACCGTTCCCGTGATCCCGCCGGGTGCGGGATAGATAGGCATTATAGCCGCCATCCATCCCATTTGATCGGTATGGAAATTTATCGTGCCGGTTTCAGTTGTCGAATGCCCGTGCCCCGGCAGCTGCTCCCAGACAAGCGTGCTCGTGTTGAATTTGTAGAAAGTCACTTCAATAGATGAAGGGACCAATGTCAAATTTGGAACGCTCAGTTCAGCCGACACGGAAAGTGTCGTATCTTCCGGCTTGGCAAAGACGATATATGAAACAAATTGATCTCCTTCCGGAGGATTATACGGAGCAGCAACTTTTGGAACGGTCGTAAGGACAACGTTGGTCGTTGAGGAAAAGGCCCCGCTCGGAAAGACCATTTTAATGCTGCCATTCGTGTTCGTGGCAGTGCCGCCTGAGACCGGGATCGGCGTAACTTTGCTGTCGAGATTCGCCAGGACAGAAATCCCGGCATTAGCGCTTTCGCCCCCTGAAAAAGATACTTTTCTGTATGAAGAAGTATATGCGCTGGAGGATATCTTGATCAATTTTTCGCCCGATGACAGATTAATGAAGGAATATGTGCCGTTAGAAAGTGTTTTTGTCGAGGATCCGTCAACAACAACATCGGCATTTGATACTGAAGAGTAGGACAAATTAACCACGGTCCCGTAAAGGTTCCCTGCTCCGCCCCCTCCCCCGCTTGTTCCGCTGCATCCGGAAAGAACAATCGCGATGAAAAAAAGGCAGATACCGGCAAAAAGAAGGTTTAAGGCTGACGTTCTGATTTTCATGTTTATGGGATAGTTTAACTATTAATTAAGAGTAAATCAAGGTATTTGCCAATATAAAATTTAAAGTGTATAATAAAACTTCTATGGCAAAAGAAAAAAAAGAAAACCAGGATGAACTGCAGTTGTGTGAAGAGTGCGGCGGAACGCTTAAGCCCAATAAGATACGCTTGGAAGAATTCGAGGGGGGGAAGCTTTACGTCATAGAAGATGCCCCTGTCATGGAATGTGAGACCTGCGGCGAGGTCTGGGTTCCAAAGCCGATAATCGACGAATTCGAGCAGATGATGGAAGCGGCAAAAAAGAACAAGCCTGTCAAAAGGCTTAAACCGAAGAAAGGCAAGTAAGCATTTAAATGGAAACTGAACTTGGAAGAGGCAAAAGGACAAGAAGGACTTACGGCTTTGACGAGATCGCACTTGCGCCTTCGATCATCACAGTTAATCCCGATGATGTCGACATATCAGTGACCATAGCCGGCCTCAAGCTCAAGCTCCCGATAATAGCCTCGGCCATGGACGGTGTCGTAAGTCCGAAAACGGCGATCTTAATGAGCAAATGCGGCGGACTTGGCGTATTGAACCTTCAGGGCGTATGGGCAAGATATGAAGACGCGGAACGCGTACTCGAGCAGATCTCCTCGGTCTCAAAAGATGAATACGTGGAATTGATGCAGAAAATATACCTTGAGCCCGTAAAGCCGAAACTTGTTGAAAAAAGGATAAAAGAAATCAAGGAAGCGGGCGCTAAAGTCGCCGTTTCATCGATCCCTGCGGACGCAAAAGAGATCGGACAAATAGCAGTAAAGGCCGGAGCGGATGTTTTCTTCATTCAAGCCACCGTTTTTTCGACTAAACACAAATCAAGCGGATCGCACATGCTTGTTCTGCCGGAATTCATCGAAGAGATGAAGATCCCTGTTGTGGTCGGCAATTGCGCCACATATGACGTTGCTCTCGACCTTATGAAGAACGGCGCGGCTGCGGTGCTCGTCGGCATCGGCCCCGGCGCTGCATGCACATCACGGGGTGTCCTGGGGATCGGCGTTCCCATGGCGACATCGATCTCCGACTGTGCGGCTGCAAGAGAGACCCACTTCAAGGAAACGGGAAAATATGTGCCTATTATAGGCGACGGCGGGATGGCGGTCGGCGGGGACATCTGCAAAGCGATCGCCTGCGGCGCTGACGCGGTAATGATAGGTTCGCCTATAGCAAAAGCCGAAGAAGCTCCCGGCAGGGGCTATCACTGGGGAATGGCGACCCCAAGCCCTGTCCTTCCCAGGGGCACAAGGATAAAGGTCGGGACCATTGCTCCGTTAAAAGAGATCCTTCTCGGACCGGCTAAATATGATGACGGCTCCATGAATTTTGCCGGCGCGCTAAAAACATCGATGGGAACGCTCGGCGCGTCCAACCTGAAAGAAATGCAGCATGTTGAGGTCATCGTTGCGCCATCCATTCTCACTGAAGGAAAGGTCTACCAAAAAGCCCAGCAGCTTGGAATGTACAAGTAAAAAGCCTCAGGCTTACGGGTAGCTCCGGAATATATCAAATTGCTCATTCAATACTTTTGTGATAAAATTGCCGCAATTTAACAATGACCTCAAAAGAACATGACCTAGTAGCGATCCTTGATTTCGGAGCTCAGTATAGCCAGCTCATAGCAAGAAGAGTGCGCGAATGCAATGTTTATTCAGAGGTCCTTCCGTTCGACATCCCCCTCTCAAAACTTAAGGAAAAAAACGTCAAAGCGGTGATACTTTCCGGCGGCCCTTCCAGCGTATACGAAAAGGACGCCCCAAAACCTGATCCAAAGATCTGGAATTCCGGCATACCAATGCTCGGGATATGCTACGGGGTCCAGCTTATGGCCAAGAACCTGGGAGGACAGGTATCGCAGGGTTCAAAGAAAGAATACGGAAAAACCGAGCTGCTTATAGATGACAACTCCAATTTGTTCGCGGGACTTCTTACCGCCATAGACTGCTGGATGAGCCACGGCGACAAGCTGTCTGCATTACCATCCGGTTTCAAGCGGTTGGCCCATACACAGAATTCCGAATTTGCGGCCATCGGGGACCCGAAGGCGAAGATATACGGCGTGCAGTTCCATCCGGAAGTCGTTCACACGCCGAAGGGCATCGAGCTGATAAAGAATTTCCTTTACATAATAGCTGATGTAAAACCTACCTGGACAACGAAGAGTTTCATTGAAATGTCCGTTGCCCAAATAAGGGCGACCGTCGGGAAAGAAAGGATACTTCTTGCCCTGTCAGGCGGGGTGGACTCAACGACCGTTGCCGCGCTGGTAAAAGAAGCGGTAGGCGACCAGCTTTCCTGCATGTTCATCGACCAGGGCTTCATGAGAAGGAATGAAGCTAAAAAAATAAATGATGTGTTCACAAAGACGTTCAAGATAAAGAATTTCATCCACATTGACGCTTCTGATCGTTTTTTCTCCAAACTTAAAGGGATCACAGACCCTGAGCAGAAAAGAAAGTTGATAGGCACCGAATTTATCCGCACCTTTGAGGAAGAGGCCAAGAAGCTCGGCCAGATCCCCTATCTCGCACAGGGAACGCTTTATCCCGACGTGATAGAAAGCGCTGTACAGGGCATATCATCAAAAGCAGCCGTTATGATAAAAACACACCATAATGTCGGCGGGCTGCCGAAGGACATAAAATTCAAGCTTGTTGAACCTTTAAAACAATTGTTCAAGGACGAGGTCAGGATACTCGGAAGGGAGCTTGGGGTTCCTGATTCCATTATTTCCAGGCAGCCGTTCCCGGGACCGGGCCTTGCGATAAGGATAATCGGCGAAGTAACAAGGGAGCGTGTTGATATTCTGCAAAGGGCCGATGAGATAGTCATGGACGAGATACGGGCCGCTGATCTCTATAAGAAGCTCTGGCAGTCGTTCGCCGTGCTTCTTCCGATCAGAACAGTCGGGGTAATGGGCGATAAAAGGACTTATCTCAATACCGTGGCTCTCAGGGCGGTAACATCACTTGATGCCATGACAGCTGATTGGGCAAAGCTTCCGTACGAACTTTTAGAGAAGATATCCAGCCGGATAGTGAATGAACTTCCGGAAGTTAACAGGGTCGTTTATGATATTTCCTCAAAGCCGCCTTCGACCATTGAATGGGAATAAGTCTCTAGTAGAGAGCCAGAGGCTAAACGCCTCGGCTCCATTTTATTATATCGGTCCAACTAGATTTTGTTGCACCCACAAAGTTAATTAGGAGCCGACACGTTCAGTGTCGGGTCCTAGTATTCTTTTTTGAAGATCTTCCTTATTCTTTCCTGGCGTGTCTGCTGCTGTGCTATCTGATGCTCAGCCAGTGTTTTGCTGAATATGTGCGAGCCGTCAGCCCTTGCCACAAAATACAGGTAATCCGAAGTTGCAGGGAACATAGCCGCTTTTACCGATGAAAGCCCCGGATTGCAAATGGGTCCCGGCGGAAGCCCGTAGTGTCTGTATGTATTGTAAGGGGAATCGATCTTCAGGTCATCGTAACTGACTATCTTTCCGGGCCGCTCAAGGACATACTTGATGGTCGGGTCGGCGCCAAGGCGCATCCTTATCCGGAGCCTGTTATGGAAAACTGAGGATATGATGGGGCGTTCACTGTCCATTGCCGCTTCTTTTTCAATTATTGACGCCAGGGTCATTATGTCATGAAAGCCATATCCGACGCTCATTTTTCTATAGTTCTTCCTCCAGTATGGCATCACGACCTCGTTGAACCTGGAAAGCATGAGCTCGGTCATCTGAAGCGTGCCTATATTTGAAGGGACAAGATAAGTGTCCGGGAACAGGTATCCTTCAAGGGACTGTGTGGGAATATCCACTAAGAACCGATATTTATCGATAAGCTGGCCTGTTATTGCGTCTTTCGTCAATTCCTGGAACGCGATGCCGTCCCCTATCCCTTCTCTTTCCAGGAAGGCGCCCATCTTGAATATCGACAGCCCCTCCGGAAATACGATCTTCATCAGCATCGGCGGGATTATTTCGCCTCTGCTTATCTTAAGGACTATTTTAATGAGCGACATGTTCGGGGTGAATTCGTAAGTTCCGGCCTGCATCCTGTTCTGGAGAGAAAACAAGTTCACTATCATGTTAAAGCCGTATCTGCCGTCTATGATGCGGCGGGACACAAGAAGTTCGCCAACCTGATTCGCGCCGTACCCTTTCGGGATGTTTATGATGTAAAGTTTCCTGTCAAACCTGCTGCCTACTTGAAAGAAAACGCAAACCATGGAAAGGAATAGGATCAATATCGCCACTGCCGTGATCCCGGTCATACTTGTCTTAAAGAGCGATCCGGAGAGCCCTTTCTTTGGATAATGTGAATGTTTTAATGCCCCATAGAGATGTTTTTTTGCCCATCGCGCAAATACTTTCAGGTTTGTCTGTATCCGCCTGGTATATCTTTTGATTATCGGATGTTCCAGTATATGCGCCAGCGTTCTTCTCATGTTCTCTTTAGATCGATATAACTCTGCAGGATTATTCCGGCGGCTGCGGCGTCAATGAAGCTCTTTTTTCTTTTTCTGGAAGCGCCGGAGATCGAGAGATACTGCTGGGCGATCTTTGTGGTCAACCTTTCATCCCACAAGGTCAATTTTACGGGGATATCCCGGAGCATCTTTTCATGGAATTCCCTGACCTTGGAAGCAGCCACGCCGGACTTCCCGTTCATTTGTTTTGGGTCCCCGAGGACGATCTCGCCAACATCATATTTTTTTATCAGTTCTTTAAGTTTTCCGATGAATTCCTCGTTGTTCTCGATGCTGAACAAAGGCTGGGCTGTCATTCCCAGGGGATCTGAGACGGAAACCCCTATCCTTGCCTGTCCCCAATCAAGCCCAAGGATCCTCATAATTTTGCCTTGACGGCCTCAACTATAAGATCGAAACACAAAGGGATCTTTGAAGGGTCCTTGCCTCCGGCTTCGGCAATGTTCTTTTTCCCTCCTCCGCCCCCGCCGAACAATTCCGCGACATTTTTCACAAGAACTGCCGCGTCCAGCCCTTTTTCCACGAGGTCCTGTGAGATGGAAATGACCAGGATCACTCTGTTGGATTGAACGGAGAACAGGGCGGCAACAAACGACTTGATCCGCAACTTTATGATGTCAGAGACCTTCCTGAGCATATCAGAGCCGTAATGCTTGAACTCGCATTGGATAATGCGGGACCCGTTCATGTCCACGGACTTTTTAATGTAATCATCGAGGCGCTCGGAAACAAAGCTCAAATTTTC
>JBDRDU010000086.1:0-2662 GCA_043820455.1 bacterium
CAGAGGATGTAGTTCTTGCCCTTTAATGTCCACCTTATAGGTTAATTCAGTTATATACATATCACCTGGGTAATCAGAATAATGAGCCGAGTTAACCATTCCCGACCATTTCCAATGACCAATGTAAGCTTGATGTAAGGATGTAACATGTCTTGTTGTAATAACCGGCGCTTCCTCGGGAACATTCTTTACGAGACTGTTTTGAGCGGCTGTTTCAACAGGAACAACATTCTCTGCGGGCTTTGTTTTGTCGGTTTCCTTAGAAAGATTTGTGGCAACACTTAGCATAAAATATATTGTAAATATTCCGGTGAGCCACCATTTCCTTCTTTGATCCCAATCAGACTTCCAAAGCAGGTAAATACCTGCGGGTGGGAATATGATAAGTGCCAATATTATTGCCGTATTTGTTTCATGCCATTTCTTTTGTTTGCCATTCACCATACAAGAACCTTTCTTATGGATGCTATTGCCTATGTTGTTAATTATACTCCACAAATACAATAGCGTCCATCATGAAAGTAATGTTAACCTTGCCGCAATTGACTAACCTGTCCGTATCCCCTAGAATAACCCATATGAAGCTAAAAGTGACCATGGTAGGGCTCGGCCTCATCGGCGGATCCCTCGGAATGGCGATCAAAAAAAAGAAACTTGCAAGAGTGATCGGCCTTACCAGGGAAAAATCAAAAGCGGCGCTCGCCGTAAAGTTAAAAGCCGTTGATTATGCCTCTACGAACATAAGAGGCATAATCCGGGATGCTGACATAATATTCATCTGCTACCCCATTCACCTTATAGTCCCGGAGATCAGCAAGATAATACAATTCGTAAAACCCGGGACCATAATCACGGATGTCGGCAGTTCCAAAGGATTAATCGTTAAAGAAGCGGAAAGGATCATGCCGAAAGGGGTCTTTTTTGTTGGCGGGCATCCCATGGCTGGCGGGGAAAAAGTCGGACTTGAGGAAGCACAGATCGACCTTCTGGAAAAGAAGAATTACATTCTGACAAAAACCCCAAAGACAAATGGCAAAGCATTGAGTGTTCTCAAAGCTCTTATTTCGAAGCTCGGCGCCAAAGTCCATATTCTTACTCCTGATGCCCATGACAGCATAGTTGCCGGCATAAGCCACATGCCGGTTGCCGTGGCTGCTGCGCTGGTTGATTCGGTCCTCGGATCGGGGAGATCATGCTCCGGCATGACGCAGTTTGCCGCATCCGGTTTTCGCGATTCCACAAGGATAGCATCGGGCAGCCCGGACATGGGGACCGATATGTTCATAACGAACAAGAAAGCCGTGCTGGCGGCGCTCGCTTCGTTCAAGAAGTCCCTGGCGAAGATAGAAAAGCTTATCAAGCAGGGCGATGCGGCATCCATCAAAATGGAACTTTCACAGATAAAGGATTTCAGGGATTCGATATTCAAATGAAAAAGTTCATCGTACTCCAGGCTAAACAGCTTAAGGGCAAGGTGAGGGTCCCCGGAGACAAATCCATATCCCACAGAGCCGTTATGATCGGCTCCCTGGCAAAAGGCGACAGCAAGATAGAAGGTTTCCTTAAAGCCGATGATTGCATGAGGACCATCGAAAGCTTCAGGAAAATGGGCATCGAGATAAACATTGAGGATGATATTGTCATCGTGAAAGGCAAAGGACTGATGGGGCTGCATGAGCCGTCCGATGTATTTGATGTCGGCAATTCGGGAACAACAATGAGGCTCCTTGTCGGGATACTCGCCGGGCAGAAATTTCATACGATCCTTACAGGGGATGAATCAATAAGAAGAAGGCCTATGGGGAGGGTCATAGAGCCGCTCAAGAAAATGGGGGCCATTATCCACGGGAGGCAAAGGGATACTCTCGCGCCGCTCACGATAATGGGCAAAGAGCTTAAGGGGATCACATACGGAATGCCCGTTGCGAGCGCGCAGGTCAAATCCGCGGTGCTTCTGGCCGGCCTTTATGCCAAAGGCGAGACTTCCGTCATAGAAAAAGAGCTGACAAGGGACCATACCGAGAGAATGCTCGAATATTTCGGCGCCGCCATAAAAAGGGAAGACAAGAGGATTTCCGTTAAAGGCGGGGTTGAATTCAGCGGCAAGAAAATATTTGTTCCAGGGGACATTTCAAGCGCCTCTTTCCTTATGGTCGCCGCATTGATCGTCCCGGGATCTGATATCATCATAAAGGATGTAGGGGTCAATCCCGGAAGAACAGGCATTATAGATGTCCTTCACAGGATGGGAGCCAACATAGAAGTGACCAACGAAAGGATATTATCCAATGAACCTGTGGCGGACATATCCATCAGATCTTCCGATTTGAACGCCGTGGAGCTGAGCGGCAGCATAATACCAAGGATCATAGACGAGATCCCGATCATTGCAGTCGCGGCGACGCAGGCAAAAGGAAAGACCGTTATAAAGAATGCCGAAGAACTTCACCTTAAGGAAAGCGACAGGATAAAGACCACGGTCCACGAATTGAGGCGGCTCGGCGCGAATATCGAGGAACTAAGGGACGGCATGGTCATATACGGTCCGACTAAATTGAAAAAGGGAATATGCCAGAGCTACGGGGACCACAGGATAGCGATGATATCGAGCATCGCGGGACTGGCCGCCTCCGACCAGACCGTGGTCGAAAAAGTTGAATGC
>JBDRDU010000087.1:0-7578 GCA_043820455.1 bacterium
TGTTTTGTTTTCCATTATCTTTTGTTGAGGAGTAATTACGGATCTGCGCAGCAAAAATTGACTGCTTTTCTTATCTAGCACATATATGAATACGTTCTTTGTCTTGATCGTTTCGACAATGGACATTATCACCTTATTGAGGAGCTCGTCTACTTCAAAGATCGACCTTGCGGCGCGGCTCAGTTCTTTCAGGGTCTTCTGATAATCGTATTTGCCTTTAAAGAAATATTTGTCGGTAAAATTAGTAAAGGCGGTTTCGAGCGGCTTAAATCCTATCGCAATAAGGGCTGCGCCGATCAAAGCGAGCAGCCAGCGGAAGCCGATGATGTTGCCGAAGAATACCTGGGAGATAAAGATAATAAGTGAATATAGCCCAACGATCAAGGCCACAAGTATCGAATAAACAAAGCTGCGCTTAATGACAAATTCTATGTCCATGAGGTGGTGGCGGAGAATGGCGTAGGCAGTTAAACTCACAAAAAAGATACTCCCTAATGGTCCAAAATATACCATCCTGCCTTCGCCAAGATAGACAAGAAAAATATTGCAAAACACCCCAATCCCAGCAGTAATCAAAATGCCACTGAAGAAATATTTATATTGTAGTTTCTTTACCCCCAAAGAACTTTTATAATTAGAATAGAAGTTTATTCCAGCCCATACCATATAAATAAGGAAATAAAAAAGGTACAAAAAGGTCCAGAAGGGGATCAGCTTTATTAAAACAGAATTATTCTTTAAGACTGATGTTTGCATCCAAAGATTTGTAGATAACAAGAACATATAAACAAAAATAGGAATAGCAAGCAATGCTATTTTATATGAGGGGAGAGAAATGCTTTTATTTGGGAATGTCATGCTAAAAAGAAGCACGAGAAATGGCATAAAGGCTCCAACCCACCCAGATCCTTTAAATCCAAATGAAACCAATGAATCACTTAAACCAGCACTCATTAGGCCAATAAAAACATTCCATAAAGCTACGGAAATGATTAAGAAAAAAAGAATAATATGTACCTGACTTTTGCTTTTGGAAATTACTAAAAACGCTATAAAAAAATCGGCAAATCCAACCAACATTAATGGGATGCACACGTAATAAAGAGGAGTGAAAATCATAGAATCAAAAGGGTTCCTTCTTTTTTAAGGTCTTCTCCGAAGTAAGCGGGTAAAAATCATCAATTTTATATCTCCTTTAACATGCAAATTAAAAACTCATTTGAGCTAATATGATTATCCCACACGCCTTCGGGAGGGTCAAGCTATCGTGTTTTGTGTAGTAGCAACGTGATAATGTCCATTTTTTGAATACATGAAAGGAAATTCACCTTAAAAACAATCGGCCAGCTTCGCGAATTCCTCCATTGAGAGGGTCTCACCGCGGCGCTTTCCGTCAATGCCCGATCCGTCCGGCCATTTGATGTGAGCGGCTTCCAGGGCGTTCTTCAGCATTTTCCGCCTTTGATTGAACGCCGCGCGGACGATCCGGAAGAACATTTTTTCGTCTTTCACTTTTACCGGCGGTTCATCAAGGATATCAAGCCTTAGTACTGCCGAGCTGACCTTGGGAGGGGGAACGAACGCGGAATTCGGAATGATGGCTTTGATCTCGGGCCTTGCGTAATAGTTAACATATACCGTGAATGAGCCATATTGCTTTATTCCGGGCTTGCTCGTGATGCGCCGCGCGACTTCTTCCTGAATTGTAAGCACTATAGAGCTGAACTTCGCCTTTGATCCGATAAGCAAGGTTATCAGAGGGGTAGTGATATTGTAGGGGACGTTGGCAACGACCTTTCTGTGCTTAAAATTAGAATATTTATTCAGGATCTTCGGAATATCGCACTTCATTATGTCCTCGTTGATGATCTCGATATTCTTGAAGTCTTTCAGATATTTCTCCGCGGCGGGGATCAGCTTTCTGTCCAGCTCGACAGAAACGACAAACCCGGCTTTTTGGGCAAGATATTCAGTGAGGGTCCCGATGCCCGTGCCGACCTCAAGCACGATATCATCCTTGCACAGCGATGCGGCGTCGGCTATTTTTTTCAACTGGGCCGTATCCGAAAGAAAATGCTGTCCGAGGCTCTTGTTCAGTCTTATGTCATGCTTGCGGAGGAGGTCTTGGATCACTTCTGCTTTTTGGCTTTGGCGAAATGAGCGGCCACTTTTATGGCTTCAACCAGGCTTGTCGGGTTTGCCCAGCCTTTTCCGGCAATGTCAAAACCGGTCCCGTGGTCCACGGATGTCCTTATTATAGGAAGCCCTACAGTAACATTAACGGACTTGTTGAAAGAAAGGAGTTTCAGCGGAATAAGCCCCTGGTCGTGGTACATCGCGATGACTATGTCAAAAAGGCCGACATTGGCAAGATAGAATATCCCGTCGGGCGATATGGGGCCCTTCACATTTATCCCCATTTTTCGGGCTTCGTCAACGGCAGGCTTTATTGCTTTTATCTCTTCGCTTCCGAATATCCCGCCTTCTCCGGCATGCGGATTAAGGCCGGCTACCCCGATCTTGGGTTTCTTTCCCCTTATGCTGTACAGGAATTCGTTGGCAAGTTTTATCGTCTGGAGCACTTTCTTTTTATTTATCGCCTTGCTTACTTTATTTATGGGAAGATGCGTCGTGACAAGCATTACCCAGAAAGGGTTAGATACGAACATCATTGCGAAATTTTTAGTCCTAGTCTTTTTTGCGAGTATCTCCGTATGGCCGTGGAACCTGGAGCCGGCTCTGCGGATGGCCTCCTTGTTTATGGGAGCCGTGGCGATAGCGTCAACAGCGCCGTCCATTGCGAGTTTTATCGCTTTTTCCAGATATTCGACCGCGGCTTTCCCGCACGGTGCGCATACCTGGCCTGTTTTGACCTTTGACGGCTCAAGATTGCCCATGTCGAGTACATCTATCAATCCTCTTATGAACCTTGCTTCCGATACGCTTTTGACCGCGTTGATCTCAATAGGGGATCCTTTCGCGAATTTCAGCGCGGCCCTCATTATTCGCGCGTCGCCCACCACTATCGGGCGCACGGTATTCTGTATCTCGGCGTTCAGGAACGCTTTCACAATTATCTCGGGACCGATGCCGGAAGCGTCTCCCATTGTTATTGCAACTATCGGCTTATCCATATCTGACCCCCGCTTTCTTTAGGCGATCAAAAGCCTTATTTAAAGTATCTTCATTTTCGATCAATGAGATCCTTGCGTAGCCTTCTCCCAGTTCGCCGAAAGCGATCCCGGGGGTTATGACCACGCCTGCTTTTTCCATCAAATGGATCATCCAGTCGTATGAATTAAAGCCCTTTGGTATCGGGAACCATACATACATAGCGCCCTTTGGCTTCTGGACGTCCCATCCCAGGTCGTTGAGCCTTTCTACGACAATGTCCCTTCTTCTTTGATATGTTGCTCTTACATTGTCTATATAGCCGTTGTGTATGGTCAGGGCTTTTACAGCGGCTTTTTGGATCGCGGCAAAAAGGCCGTAATCAAGGTTCGTCTTGATCTTTCTTAGCGATCCGACATAGTTCTTGTTGCCTACGGCAAAACCGCAGCGCCATCCCGCCATGCCGAACGTCTTTGAAAGAGTGTGGAATTCTATCGCCACATCCTTCGCACCCGGTATGGTCATTATGCTTGGCGGCTTTTGACCGTCAAAATACAATTCAGCATAAGCGAAATCGTGAACAAGCAGAAGGTCGTATTTCTTTGCGAAGGCGACAGCTTCCGCGAAGAATTCCTTGGATGCCGTAGCTCCGGTCGGGTTCGTCGGAAAAGAAAGGAAAAGCATCTTTGCTCTTTTTGCGATAGCTTCATCGATTATTTTCAGATTCGGGATAAAACCGGACCTTTCGGTGGTGGGGAGCACGACAGGTTCCGCTCCAGCAAGTATCGCGCCCCGAAAATGCGCGGGATATGCCGGCATCGGGACAAGCGAAGTGTCGCCGGGATTCAAGTAAGCGAATTGGAGATGGACCAGGCCCTCTTTTGACCCGATGAGCGTAACAACTTCTTCATCGTTCACGTGAACATTGTATTGGCGCTTTACCCAATTTATGGCCGCCTGCTTGAATTCGCGGGATCCGTCGAACGGCGGATATCTGTGGTTTGCAGGATCCCTTAAAGCGAGGATCATTTCTTCTATGACTTCCGGAGGCGGCGGAATATCTGGGCTTCCGAGTCCCAGGTCTATAAGGTCCGCGCCGCGCTTTCTCGCTTCAGCTTTAAGTGTATCCTGCTTTGCGAAGATGTAAGTCGGCAGCTTTTGTAGTCTTTCAGCTTCTTCCATTAATAACTTCCTGCTATATACGAACTTCTTATGAACGGTCCGGAAAGCACCTTTTTGATCCCGATCGACAGACCGAAGTCCCTATATTCATTGAATTTTTCCGGACGCACATATTCTACAACCTTTGCCTTATCTTGTGAAGGGGCGATATATTGGCCGATGGTCAGGATGTCGCAACCGGCTCCTCTCAGCTCTTTTATCAATTCGAATATCTCAGCTTCTTTTTCGCCAAGCCCCAGCATGAAACCCGATTTTGTAACAGTATTTCCGTCCATCTTCTTTGCGGTTTTAAGAAGATCAAGCGATGTGTAGTAATTGGACCTTGGCCTGATGCTGCCATAGAGCCTAGGCACCATTTCAATGTTGTGGTTAAGAATGTCAGGCTTTGCATCGATCACGGTTTTCAGATGTTCCTTGTTCCCTTTGAGGTCCGGTATCAGAACCTCGACCTTGGTGCCGGGGTTTGATGACCGTATTTCTTTGATAGTTTTAGCGAAATAGCTTGCTCCTCCGTCAGGCAGATCGTCCCTTGTTACGGATGTTACAACGACATATTTCAGTCCGAGTTTCTTCGAGGCTTTCGCGACATTTTTTGGCTCCATCGGATCCGGCAGGGTGGGGGTGCCGCCGTCGACCGCGCAGAATCCGCATCCCCTTGTGCAGATGTTCCCGAGGATCATGAAAGTGACTGTCTTCTTGCTGTAGCACTCGCCTATGTTAGGGCATTTCGCGGATTCGCATACGGTATTGACCTTATCGCCAATAAGGCCTCTGATCTTTAGTATGTTTTCATTTTTTGGTGTTTTTTTTATCAACCATTGCGGCAAGGTCATATTTTCAACTACTTATATAATGACCAATTACCAATGTCAAATGTCAAATTAATATCCAATAGATTAATTCCCAATTGGAAATTGGTCATTGGGAATTAATTTGGAATTGGTGATTGGAAATTGAGAATTGAACTTTTATCTGTTTATTATGGAAATCGCCTGTTTAAGGACATTTTCTGCGGCTTCGCCCATGCTCTCGTAAACTGTCGGGTGTGCGTGGATCGTGGATATAATATCCTCGACCTTCATTCCTTTATTTACTGCCAAAGCCGCTTCACCGATGATCTCTGTGGCGTTACCGCCTAATATATGTATGCCGAGGATCCTGCTGGAATCGTCCGTTATCACTTTTATAAAGCCTTCCCTTTCATCCTCTATCAATGACTTGGAAGACGCGCTAAAAGGGAACTTCCCGATCTTAATGTTCTTGCTGACCGCCCTTGCTTCTTCTTCTGTCATGCCGACCGACGCGACAGCCGGCTCGGAATATGTGCATCTGGGGACGGCGTGATGGTCCATTTTTGAGCTTTTTCCTGCCTTGCCGGCAGGCAGGCCCGATGCGTTCTCCGCCGCGACTATTCCTTCACGGGAAGCCGTGTGTGCGAACATATATTTTCCGGCAATGTCGCCGACGGCGTAAACATTAGGGATGTTCGTCTGCATTTTGTCGTTCACCCGGACTTTTCCGCCATCCAGCTTGATCCCGATATTTTCGAACCCGTCCGTATTCAGCTTCCTGCCGATGCTTACAAGGACTATCTCATAGCTGTTGATATTATCTATTTTAGTATTTGTTTTTATTTCGACGCCTTTTTTAACAAGATATTGCTCCAGCGCTTTGGCGATCTCAATGTCCTCGGAGGGCAGGATGTTCGGCATCATTTCGAATAGTGACACTTTTGATCCAAGCGCGTTGAAGATACAGGCCATCTCAACTCCTATGGCTCCGGCGCCGATTATCGCCATAGAATTTGGAACGCTCCTTAAATTCAATATTCCGTTGCTTGAGAAAACTTTTTTTTCGTCGATCTTAAAAGGAGGGTTCCGGGGGATAGAAGATCCTGTTGCCAGGATCATCCTGGGCGCTTCAATTGCCAGGCCATTGACCAGCACTTGTTCGGGGCTTTTTAGTGTTGCCTCGCCTCTTACAAGGTCGATCTTGTTTTCCTTAAAGAGATATTCAAGCCCTTTTCTCAACTGGTTCACGATACGGTCCTTCCTGTCGATCACTTTTGACAGGTCGATCGTGGGATCAGCGGCGCTTATGCCGAACTGGTCGGCCCTTTTTATTTTCGAGAAAAGTTTCGTGCTTGCGTGAAGGGCTTTTGTGGGGATGCAGCCGTGATTAAGGCATGTTCCCCCGATATCGCCTTTTTCGATCAATGCGACTTTTTTCCCGAGCTGGGCAGCGCGGATAGCGGCGGTATATCCGCCGGGACCCGAACCGATAACTATCACGTCATACTTCATCTTACATAATCCTGTTCGTAATAAGTCCTTACTCTGAAAGGGATCCCTAGATCATCCGCTGTCTTTTTTACGGCATTAACGTCAATTTCCGGGATCCCGACGGCGGTCAGCTCGACTTTCGGGATATATTTTTTGCACTCCCTCGCGAACTCGATTATAGCATCAAATGCGGCCTCGCCGAAATCAGGACGGCATATTTCATTGTAAACCTTCCCGTCCTGGGCGTTCAGGCTTATGGATATCGAATCAACAAGGCCTTCAAGTTCGGGAACGATGTTCCTTTTATGCGTCAGGTTGGCGTGGCCGTTGGTATCGACCCTGACCTTTGCGCCTTTATCCTTCAGCCATTTGCATACTTCCATTACAGCACCGAGCCTTATCAGAGGCTCACCGTAGCCGCAAAATACGACTTCTTTATATTTGGCGGGGTCATTGACAGCTTCGATAATTTCCTTGGCAGTCGGCTCTTTCTTAAGCCAGAGCTCATGTTCACTGTTGAAAAGCTTCGTTTTGTAGCGTATGCAGAACGCGCATTTGCTGGTGCATCGGTTAGTGATGTTCAAATATAAGGAATTGCCTATTTGATACGCAATGGAACTCATAAGGTACATATTATATAGTGATTAGAGGCAAGGGGCTAGGGGGTAGTTGAGAGAATTGAAAAATCACCCTAATTTAACTGTTATTTCATAAAGCTTTTTAAGCCAGAGATCGATATCTTCGGCCAGGTTCGATTCAAATATCTCAACCGCTTCTTCGCCGTAGTAAACCCTGATCAAAGCTTTGACTTCCTCGCGCTTTTCGCATATAACCTTGAAGCATTTTATATAGTGATCCCTGAATTTTTCAAATAGCTGTTGCCTCTCAGCAGGATCCTTGAATTCTTTAAGGACGGCGAGAAAGCTTATTTCGATGCATCCTCGCTCAGCCGATTCAATCGTGAATTGGCGAATCCTGTTGAACATAAATTCATGATCGAATG